>CAXSCV010000143.1:0-2206 GCA_964235895.1 uncultured Chthoniobacterales bacterium | reverse complement strand
ACTCGCGACGATGACGGCTGGCCGCACGCGCGCGAGGAATTCCGCGGAGCCCGATGCGCCGGAATGATGTTGTCCTTTGATTAGAACGTCGCTGCGCAAATCTGCCGGGCTCGCGAGCAAGCGTCGTTCGGTTTCTTCGCCGCTGTCGGAAGTGAACAGGATCCGCCAGCGATGATGAACTTCGAGTTGCACGACCAGCGTCTGATCGTCCGCATTTGAAGAAACGAAATCGCGCGGTGGAAACAAAATGTGCGCGTCGATTTCCGGATCGAGTTTCGCTTGGTCGCCATCGGACCAGAAGCGGCGCGCCACCCGTTGCGCATCCAAGTATGCGATGAGGTCGCGATGCGAGCGCGATTTATCGGGCGCGGCGGTATCGATCAACGTGCGCGGACGAAAGGTGCGCAGGATCGAGGCGGTCGCGCCGATGTGCGCGGCGTCGCCGTGCGAGAGGACGAGACCGTCGAGCCGATTCACGCCGCGCGAACGCAAATATCCGCGCAGCATTTTTCGGAAATCGCGATCCGAGCCGGTGTCGAACATCCAATCGGTTTTGCGACCGCGCAGATGAATGGCCGCGCCCGCGCCGAGGTCGAGCACTTCGATTTCCGCGCACGTTCCCTTCGGCCATCGCGGCAATTCCACATAGAGATGTCCAACCGGCGCGTGCGCGAAAAAATTTACGATCGCGAGAATGATTGTGGCCAGGCTCCAGTTGGCGTTGTTAAAAACGAGCGCGAGCGGCGTTGCGCCTAACGAGACCAAAAGCGACATCAAGCCGACGGCCATGACGAGAAAAGCGACCGGCACGACGGCGACATTCGCGAAAATCGAGACCGGCGTGATCAGATAAAAATATGGGAGAATGAGGAAGAGCGAACCGAGCCAGGCGGCCATTGAAACGGACGCGCCGCGCGCCAGCGCGTGCCAGATTTGCAAACCGAAACGCTGCGCCGGCCCGAGCAGAGTTCGCGGCAGAAAAGGATCGGGCTGAACCCAGCGATCGACGCTGCGATAGATGCGATCGGCCAGCGAAATAATCGTGCCGACGACGGCGAAGGAAAGCTGAAATCCCATCGAGAAAAGCTGCTGCGTATCGAAGCACAAAAGAATGAAAGCAGCGGCTGCGAGACTGTTTAGCGGTGAGACTTTCCGATCGAGAAATGCGCCGCCGAGAATCACCGCCGCCATGGTCGCGGCGCGCACGCTCGCGGTATTCCAACCAGTGATCGCGGCGTAGAAAAAAAGCGCAGGCACGATCAAACAAATGGCCAGTTTGCGCGGCGCACGCAGAGCGTTCGCGATCGTCCAAAGAAGATACGCGACCATGCCGACGTGCAGACCGGCCACGGCAAAAAGATGAATCGTTCCGGTCTGCTGAAATTCCTCTTCCACTTCGTCCGGCGTGGCGTCGCGCAACCCGAGAACGATGCCGCTGATCAGGCTGTGTTGATCGGGCGAATCTTCCAGCCCGCGACCGAGCGCGGCGTCCATCATTTTGCGCGAAGCGTGCGCGATGCGCAGGATGGGATTGCCACTAGTGTGCTGAAGGACGCGACCGTTTTCCGGGTAGCGCGCGATCAATGCCGTGCGCACATCGCGGCGCGCGAAAAAGCGACGCATATCGAGCTCGCCGGGATTGCGTGGGCCTTCGATCGGCTGAAGCACGCCGAAGATGCTCACCTCATCGCCGTAGCGCACGTCGCCATGCCAGCGCGCGGAAAGCGTGATGTCGTGCGTTTGTTCGAGACCGGCGATTTCGATCGAACTGGTGCGCAACAAAAACGACGCGGTGTCGCGGTCGGAAACTTTCGGTTCGCTCACGACAAGACCGCGCACGATCGCCGCGCGCGGGTGCTCGCCTAACTCTTGTGCGAAGCGCAATCCAGGCGCGTGAGAAATGTGCAGCGCGTGCAGAGAAAAGAAGCACGCAGCCACGAAGAGGTGAGTGAAAAGCGAACTCTTGCGCGCTAGTGCGAGTGCGCCGCAAGCGATCATGGCAACGAAGCCGAACCACGGGAACGGATGCGAATCGGCGAGCGCGACGCTGGCGATCGCGGCCAGGGCCAGGCCGAGAAACGGTTGCCGCGACCAGAGCAGGAGCGGCTTCTTCATCCTTGCGTTCGTTAGGGCCTAACGACTAATCACGCGAGCCCGCGGCGGCAAATTTCGCTGGAAAAATGCGATCGTCCGGCGCCTTCGCGAA
>CAXSCV010000142.1:0-2512 GCA_964235895.1 uncultured Chthoniobacterales bacterium | reverse complement strand
TATTTTTCTTTTTTGTCTGCGGCTCGGCTTTGTTCGTGACTCATCAACTGCGTCAGCATTTGCCGGCGCCCGTCCCGCGCGATCTTTTTGCGATCGTGAATGAGCAACTCGTTGCCTTTCGCGCGTCGGATTTTCGCAGCGCGTACCGGCAGGCCGCGACCGGCGTGCAACAGAAATTCACGCCTCCGCAATTCGAGGCGATGGTCCGGCAGAATTATCCGGAAATGACGCGGGCGCGGCGCGTGGAGTTCGGGCTGGTAAAAGTGTCCGGCGAAAGCGCGCTCGTGCAGGTCTTCTTTTTTGACGCAACCGGGGAGGTCCGCTCGTTTCTTTTCAGCCTGATCAATGAAGGCGAAACTTGGAAGATCGACGGAGTCGAGGAACTGCGCGGTCGTCATCAGGCAGAGCGGCTCGGCGGTTCGCACGCTTAGGATCTTTCCGGAATCGTGATTTGCAGCAAGGTGGTGCCGGTCGCCGCGGGTTTCAGCGCGCGGTCGCGCAAACTCGCCGGCACGAGAAAAAACTCGCCCGGCCTCAGAATTGTTCCGGCACAAATTAATTCGCCGGTGAGGCAGGCAATGATGGAAAATTTTCCGAGCGGCGCGGCGGCGCGTTCGTCCGTAAGCTCCCACTTTTCGACGGCGAAGAGGGAATGCCTAACGAGAGATTCATCGACCGGTGCGACCAGGGCAGGTGCGCGATCGTTAAAATCGATCGAGCGCAATGCTTGCTCGAGATGCAGCTCGCGCGTCTTTCCGTGTTCGTCTTTTCGATTCCAATCGAAGACGCGATAGGTGGTGTCGCTGTTCTCCTGAATCTCGACGATGAGGTTGCCCGCGCCGATGGCGTGCATTCGCCCCGAAGGCAGAAACATCGCGTCGCCAGCCCGCACCCGAATGGTATGAACGTGCTCGGCCACGGCATTGCTGCTCAGCGCCTTTTCTAATTGCGCCCGCGAACTTTCTTCGCGCAGCCCGACGTAGAGTTCCGCGGAGGGCGATGCTTCGGCAATATACCAGAACTCGGTTTTTGCTTCGCCGCCGAGCTCAGCCGCGACGTCTGCGGGCGGATGAACTTGCAGCGAAAGTTTTTCCGCGGCATCGAGGAGCTTGATCAATAACGGAAAGCGCGGCGCATCGCTGACCTCGCCGAAAATGGCGGCGCGATTTTCGAGCCAAAGATCGTGCAAGGTTCGTTCACGAAGCGGACCGGCCGCGACGACGCTCTGCGCTTCCGGCCGGTCGACAATCTCCCACGATTCGCCGATGCGTGCATGGGCCGGCAGTTGCTTCCGATAGAGCGATGCCAGCCGGCGGCCGCCCCAGACTCGCTCCATGAAAAGCGGTCGGAAAACGAGAGGCTGCAGGAGATCGTCGGAGGTCATGGGCCGCCGCAAAATAGGAAGTGCGTTCCAATTTGCAACGCAGCGCAATGCGCGAGAGTGGTGTGGGGAAATTCGATCTTTAGATTTCTTGAACATGAACCGACGGCCGCTCGTCAGACCCTGGATGCCCGTTTTAATTTGGATGCTGGTGATTTTCACCGCCTCGACCGATCTCGGTTCGGCGGAGCACACTTCGCGATTTCTCATTCCGCTTCTTCATTGGATCGATCCGAAAATTTCGGCAGCGGCGATCATGGCGATTCAGTTCCTGATTCGGAAAGCTGCGCATCTCACGGAATACGCGGTGTTGGCGATTTTGCTTTTGCGCGCGCTGCGATCGGGCGCGCGCGACGCCTTCGCACGGCACGCGGTCATGGTTCTTTTGGTCACCGGTCTCTACGCGGTGACGGACGAATTCCATCAGACGTTTAATCCATCACGTACGGCTTCCGCCCGCGATGTCATGATCGACTGCTGCGGTGCTGCGGTTGGTTTGGCGATCTACTGGATCTGCCGAAGAGCGACCAACCGAGAATTAGCGGTCGCGTAGCAATTCCAAAAAATGGGCCTGACTGGGCTCGAACCAGTGACCCTGCGCTTATCAAGCGCATGCTCTAACCAACTGAGCTACAGGCCCGGAATCTCGAATTTCGGCCATCCGAAACTGAAGAGGAAAGAAGAATTAGCACGGGCTCCTCGTTCCGCAACGGAAATGCATCCGGGGGAGGTCGATACTCCGAAATGAAGGTGAAACGCGAGAGCGGCCGCGACTGAAGTTTTTGCAAGTAGGCGGCGGCGCATTTCGCGCCCCGCCGAATGTTGCCCAAGAAAAAAACGAGAGAGAAGAAGCGGGGAGCAAAACTGCTGGATCTAACCCCGCGCGCAGACGCCAAAGGTGGCGGCCTGACCTACTCAAAGAAGCCGCCTCTGGCGATTCCGCCTCCGGGTTTTTTTTCGGCGTCGGGAAGCGCCGTGGTCAACGAAGAGCGGTGAGCGAGTCCGGCGGCAAGCCGTGACATCATTTGCGGGACGGGGCTCTTGCTGATCTCTTGGGAAAATGGAGGCAAGGGGACTCGAACCCCTGACATCCAGCTTGCAAAGCTGGCGCTCTACCAACTGAGCTATGCC
>CAXSCV010000141.1:0-2941 GCA_964235895.1 uncultured Chthoniobacterales bacterium | reverse complement strand
GGCTCGAACCCGCAACCTCCGCCGTGACAGGGCGGCGCTCTAACCAATTGAGCTAAGACTCCTCGCGAAAAAGGAAGAGCAGGGTAGGTCGCACCCATGGTGGCGGCAAACACTTTTTCCCCGCGCGATTCTGACGAAAACGCGGCCGTTTCTAGGCGCGAAAAAGATCGAATCCGGCGCGCCGATTGCGTGAAGAATCCGCGAAACGTATAATCATGGCGGGGTTTTAATCGAGGCGATGAGCGAACAATCTGAAGACGAAATGGAGAAGTATGGCGGCGTCTCCGGCATGCAGGGTTTGAGTGTGCTGCAGGCTTTCGATCAGATTCTTTCGTCGATCGATCCGGGCGATCCATTGCTGCCGGAATTGATCGCTTTACGCGCGGCCATTTCCGATCAGGAAGAAATCATCGGCGACGCGCGGCAGATGATTGAGAAGCTGGAAGCGGTCGTGAAAAAAGTCACTTCGCCGGCAAATCGCATCGGCACTTTTCTCGACAGCCCATCGCGCGACACGGCGCACATCGTCGTCGGTGGTTCGGATTATTTTTGCAACGTCGATCCGCGGATCAAGTTGCGCGATTTGGAAAGAGGCACGCGTGTTTTAGTCAATGAAGCTTACGTGATCGTGGGCGCGCTCGGTTTTGAAACGGCCGGTCCGGTCACGAAAATCACCGAAGTGATGAGCGGCGATCGGCTGCGCGTGGGCGGCGAACATGGAATGCAATCGGCCATTCTGCAGCGCTCGTCCGAGTTGGAAAATGCCGCGCTGAAATCAGGCGACGAAGTCCGCGTCGATCCGAGTTATCGCATGGCGCTGGAAGTGTTGCCGCATCCGGAATCGCGCGATCATTATCTCGACGAGGTGCCGGAGTTGCCGTGGGAAAAAGTCGGCGGGCAGGACGAAGCGTTGCAGGCGATCAAAGATGCCATCGAGCTGCCGCTGATTCACGGCGAGCTCTTCGCAAAATATCATCACGCGACGCCGAAAGGCTTCCTGCTGTACGGCCCGCCGGGCTGCGGCAAAACGCTCATCGGCAAAGCGACGGCGTACAATTTGACGCGGCAATTGCGCGAGAAAACCGGCGATGAAATGAAGGAATACTTCATGCACGTAAAGGGGCCGGAAATTCTCAATATGTGGGTCGGCGAATCGGAGCGAATCGTTCGGGAAATCTTCGCGACCGCGCGCGAAAAACGGCGCGAAGGTTATTTGCCCTTTCTCTTCATCGACGAAGCGGAAAGCATTTTGGGAACGCGCCGCGCCTCGCGGCACTCGAACATTCTTTCGACCCTCGTGCCGATGTTTTGCTCGGAGATGGACGGAATCGACTCGTTAGGCGACGTGGTTATTATTCTCGCTTCCAATCGCGCCGACCTGATCGATCCCGCGATTTTGCGGCCGGGACGGATCGATCGGAAAATCAAAGTTCATCGGCCGAACCGCGCGGGCGCGCGCGAAATTTATCGCATTTATCTGACGGACGATTTGCCTTACGACGGCGCGCTGCCGAAGGAAGCCGGCTCGATCGGCGCGTCGATCGACCAGTTGATCGAACGCTTGCTCGAGAAACAATTCGCGCGGCGCGACGAAAACAAATTTCTCGAAATCACGCTGCGCAGCGGGCGGAAGGAAACGCTTTACCGCAGCGATTTGCTGAGCGGCGCGATCATCGCCTCGATCGTCGAGCGCGCGAAAGCGACCGCGATCAAACGCGCCATCGCCACGCAGGATGAGGGCGGACTTAGCGAGAGCGATCTGCAACTTGCCTTCAACGCCGAGTTCTCGGAGAACGACATTTTTCCGCCTAACGACATCACGGAGGATTGGTTCAAGCTGATCGATTTCGATCCGGAAAACGTGGTCAAGATTTCGCCGATTCGTCCAAGCATCGGGAAGCCGATGTCGGCGGTGATTTAATTTCAGGCGCCGCGGCCAAGGAAATACATTCCGGCCACAAGCAAGGCCATGCCGGCAAGATTGGCCGCGCGAATCGGCGTGCCGTAAACGATGCGCGCGAGCAGCGCAGCCCAGATGAAAGTGCTCGCATAAAGCGGATACAAAACGGTGAGGGAGCCGCCGCGTTTGAAGGCCGCGACGAACAAAACCATGACCGCGACGTAGCAGATGACGCCGCCGAGAAGTCGCAGATTGAAGAGATAACTCGAGACGGTGTCGCCCGCGGTTTCGGCGCCGGATTTGTAAAGATATTGGCCAAGCGCGCCGGCGAACGCGGCGATCAAAAACATAACGATCGAGGCGAGCGGCGTGCGATTCACGGCGATGGCGGCAACTGCTCGTTAGGCGGCGGCGTCGGAGCGGGCGCTGGTCGGAGCGGCGTCCAGATCAGGTTGATGTAGTCAATTTGCCAGAGCGCACGCGGATGCGAGATGCCGAGCGCGAGAATGGCCGGCGCGGGATTTTGCGGATATTGGCCGCGGACGCGGAACATTCCTTTCGGCTCGAAGAAAAACGATTGGAACGTGGTCTCGCCGGTGAGATCGAGATTTTGTTCAGGCTGGCCGAGTTCGTACAAATGACTGAAGAGCCGGCTGCGCCACGATGGCGGATATTCCACCTGCGCGTCGGGCGAGAGGCGAACATCGAGGAAATGTTCGTCGTGTTGGCGAAGGATGCGCTCGGCCGCTTCCTGCGCGAAATCGCGCGCGGATTTCTCGTTGTTTTCTTTCGACCACCAGAGATAAGCGACGCCGCCGCCGACAATCGCGAGCACGATCACGATCAGGACGAAGGTTTGCGCGTTGCGGTGATGGTGAGGGCGAAGACGCATTGGGCGCACGTAAATTTCGCGATGCAGCGCGAGCGTCTTCGAGTTCGAAGCGGATGACAAGCTCGCGCCGCGGCCGCGATTTTAGACGAGGCGAAGGAGCGCGCGTATCGTGTGGCAATAAAACGCGTTTTCGGTTTAGAAACAAGACA
>CAXSCV010000140.1:1525-2969 GCA_964235895.1 uncultured Chthoniobacterales bacterium | reverse complement strand
TAGGTTAGCGAAATTAACTAATCCGAAAATAATATTTTACAAAAGAGTCGGCGGCTAAGACTGCGCAACGGTCGTGGATTCTTGGCGAAGGCGGCCATGCGATCGACAAACTGATCGTGAGCGCGTGAAGTGAGCCGACGTAAATCTTTCTCGGCGGAACGTTCGAGGAGACTTCAAACCCGCGCTTTTTTGTCGGCAAAATATTCCCTGAGTGGCCGATAGCGGAGTGGCTTCTTTCGCATTTTCTTCAGTCGTGCAACATCGTCGGCGTCTTGGGCTCGTTCCAGAACCTCCTGGTAGGCTTTGATCGGGACGATGACGGAAATCGGTTCCCGTTTCGGGTGACGATTTCCGGTTCCAGTTTTGCGGCCTTCACGATGCCGTTGTATCAGAAAAGTTCGTCTTGCCGAGGCGCCGAAGCCAGCAGGCGAGCGCACGCGCTACCTTCGCGTAGTTCTCAACGCCGCGTTCGGTGAACTCGCGCGCCTTCTCCTACAGTTACTCGAAGGCCGCCAGCCTTCTCGCCCTATCGGGCTTACCCATCTATCTCGCCTCATCCCAGTCAGCTCGAGTCCTTTACCCGGGTTCTTTGCAGAGAGTTCACCATCGTTTTCCACAAAGTCCGAAGTCTTCTTTTTAAGGCCAAAACTCGACGGCTTCTGCTTCGGCGATGGCCGGTAACTATCGGTGAGTCCCGAGAGCAACCCATGATCCGTCCTTTGCGGTGCAGTTGTCTGATGAGAGCGCGCCGTTTATTGCGGAGAGAACGGGCTTTGCTGAAGTCCTATATCGACTCAAAGTCGTCCGTGCCGCAGCGGAGTTTTCGTTGCTTTGGTCCTGGTCGGCTGCTAGGGCCTGGCGCGATGATTAAATCGGTGGACACCACGCAACGCAGGCTGTTCGTCTGGATCATCCTGGTGACCCTGCTGGGGTGGGCCATCGTGCTCGGCGACCTGGCGCGCGGAGGGCGGCCTGATCCGCCGTCCCTGCGCGCCGCAGCGACTTTGCTCGATGGCGGCTGGCGATTTCACACCGGCGATGACCTGCACTGGGCAGACCCCGGTGCGGACGATAGCGACTGGGAGAACATTGATCTAACCGCCAAACCGGGCAGCCACGACGGCGACGTCGGTCTGCCTGACTATGTCAACGGGTGGATGGCTCACGGACATCGCGGTTACACCGGCTACGCCTGGTATCGGCGCGCGGTGACTGTGCCGGCGGGCAACGCATCGTGGGACATCCTCGGACCGACGATCGTCGAGGACGGATACGAACTCTATTGGAACGGCCACTTGTTAGGCGGGTCGGGCAGACTCGGTCCCCATCCGCGTTTCGTCGGCACGCGGCCGCTGCGATTTCCCCTTCCCTCCGATGCGGCAGGCACGCGTGGCGTGCTCGCGCTTCGTGTATTCGAGCTGAAACGGGTTGAACCAGGCACAAC
>CAXSCV010000140.1:0-1515 GCA_964235895.1 uncultured Chthoniobacterales bacterium | reverse complement strand
GCCAGTCAGCGATGCGCTTCACGGCGCGCAGTGGGAGCGAACCATCGCTGGTTATATTGCCAATGCAATCGAGCCGCTGGCGATGTTTGCGCTCATCGGCCTGGCGCTCTGGTGCTGGCCTCGCAGCACTCGCAGAAGTTTTCTGATATTTGCAAGCATCGCGCTTGCGCTGACGGGCGGTCGTCGCCTCAACAATGCGCTCGTCTCGTGGACCGATCTGTTAGATCTGCTTACCTACTCATTTCTGGCGAAGTTCATGTGGATGCCCGCAGTGGCCGCCTGGGCGCTGGCTTGGAATCGCTGGCGCCTGCCTCCGTGGCGAACGATCGATGTCTCGGCTCTCGTGATCATGGTCGCCGAGATCATCGGTGCCGAGACTCAGTCGGCGAGTGTCACTAAGGTCAGTCGTCTTGCGTCCATCGCCCTCTTCGCCATCATCGCCGTGCGCATCGTCCGCGGCGGGGAGTTACGAATTCTCGCACTGACCACGTTGGGATTGATAACTGTCGCATTCTTCGGCGGCGAGTTGCTCGATCCGATTGGCTTACCCGGCATTTGGTTTCCGTTCGGCATCGGGGTTTCGCGAACGCAATACCTCTATGCCATCTTCATTCCGTGCCTGGCCTTCCTGATCGTGCGAACCTTGGGCGACCGTCGTCCCGCCTCCGATCTCACCTTAAACACCTAACTCGGTATCCGTAACCGGCAGCAGTCGCTCTGGAGGGCATTCCCGCACGGGCATTAAGCGTTGCACGGTTCGACTCTGGTCCGGCGCTGTCTTTTGGCGGGCGCGGATGGGGAGGTGAAGGAACAGATAGGAGGTAGATGGTCGGTTTGAGAGCGGGTATCTCGTCAATCCACGAGACTCGCGATTCACATGCATTGGCCGGTTAGATTAGGCTGCCAGGAAGTATTTTGAAAACCAACCTCACGAAAAGGCGCTTCAAGCCACCGAAGAAAAGCGCCTCGGCTTTGCCATCGTCTCGGGCGACCGCCATAGCTTCTGGGCCGGCTATGCCACCGCGGAACTGCCGCCCGGCAAGTTCGAGCCGGTTGGCCTGAGCTTCGTCGGGGCGTCACTCACCAGTCCCGGCGCCATGGAAGCCAACGAGCACAATCTGAAGAAGGACGCCCCGCTCCGCGCGCTCTTCCTCGCCGACCGGCCGGGACAGGCAAAGCCCGACTGTACCTCCAACATGCTGTTGAGGCACGGCGTCCGTTCGTGCCTCGAATATGCCAGGAGCTTCGACCTGAAAGCCGCCCGCGCTCTCTCCAACCCCGACCTCGCTCCGCACCTCGAGTTCGTCGATCTCGGCGGACACGGCTACGCCAAGGTCCGCTTGACCGCCGACGAGATGCGCACCGAATTCGTCTGCATCCCGCGCCCCATCACGCGGAGCGAAAAACCGGACGGCGGCCCAATCAGGTATCGAGTCTCACTCACCGCCGCCCTGTGGAAGAGCGGAGAGCGCCCGCATCTAAAAACATCGGTCCTCGAAGGCGACGCTGGGTTGT
>CAXSCV010000139.1:0-2992 GCA_964235895.1 uncultured Chthoniobacterales bacterium | reverse complement strand
TCTGCAAAATGTCGGCCGCGAAGGCGAGGCCAGTGTGCTCGGCGCGGCGGAACGACAGCGCGCCTTCACTGAGCCCATCGACCGCGCCTTTCAAATCGAAGAAGTCTAATTTCCGTCGATCGCCCGCGCGCCAATCGATCGCGTCTTGCCAATCACCCGTGAGCAAAAGCGCGAGATGCCGCTGCTCCGCGGCAGCGGACGGCGAGAAGATTCGGCCGAGCTCGAAGAGGCGTATGCTTTGCGCGCCGGCGCGCATATTTCTGACGAGCGCGCTTAGCAATCCCGGCAACAAACTCGGCCGCAAGGCGACGTGATCTTCGCTCAGCGGATTGCGCAACTCGACTGCCGCTTCGGCGAATTGATCGCTCCCGCGCGGAATCAGCGCAGAGGTTCGCACTTCCGAAAAGCCGCGCGCGCTCAGGCGCTGGCGGGTGCGCGATTCAAAATCGAAAGCGTGATCGGCTTCACTGATCGCCGTGAAAACACTCCGGTTACGGCTCGGGATTTTATCGATGCCAAATTGCCTAACGACTTCTTCGATGAGATCGATTTCTCGTCTCAAGTCGGGCCGATAGGAAGGAATCTTCCAGGTCGTTGATGTCTCGTTAGGCGAGATGGGCTGCAAACCGAAGCGAGTGAGCGTGCGATCGATTTCTTCGCGCGAAAGCGGCAGGCCGAGGAGACGATTACAGCGGTCGTAACGGAGCGAAACATCCGGAGGTGCTGCGGGAATTTCGCCGGCGACGTGGATCGTTTCATTCGGCTCGCCGCCGGCTAACTCGCGAATCAATTGCGTCGCGCGCGCCGACGCCACCAAGGCCATCGCCGGATCAACGCCGCGTTCGAAGCGATAACTGGCGTCGCTCGGCAGATTCAAAGTGCGCGCGGTGCGACGGATACTGGCCGGCAAAAAATAAGCGCTTTCGAGCAGGACGCGGCGGGTCTCGTTCGTCACGCCGGTTTCTTCGCTGCCCATGACGCCTGCAATTCCCACCGCATGCGCGGAGTCGGCGATGACGAGATCGCGCTCGCCTAACGAGTAATCATTTCCATCGAGCGCATGGAATTTTTCGCCTTCGTGTGCCAGGCGAACCTGGATGTCGCCCTGCATTTTATCGGCGTCGAAAACGTGCAGCGGTTGGCCGAGCTCGAGCATCACGAAGTTGCCGATGTCGACAATGTTGTTGATCGAGCGCAGGCCGACAGATTCGAGTTTCGCGCGCAACCATTCCGGGCTCGGACGCACCGTGACGTTTTCGATTTGGCGCGCGGAATAGAACGGGCATTCGCGCGTCGCGGTGATGGTGATTCCACTGGGGCGCGAGCTTCCAGCTTGCGTATTTTCGGTTCGCGCAAGCTGGAAGCTCGCGCCACGAAGAGCTGCGATCTCGCGCGCCAAACCATAATAGCTCAGCAAGTCGCTTCGGTTCGGCGTGATCTCGACATCGAGGATCGTGTCGGCCGGAAAAAGCGAACCGATCGGCGCGCCGATTTGCGCGTCGGGCGAGAGAATGAGCAGGCCATCGCTCTCATCGGAAATCGCCAGCTCGACCGGACTACACAGCATCCCCTGCGATTCCACGCCGCGCAGTTTGCTGATTTTGATTTTGATTCCGTTCGGCAACTCCGCGCCGGGCAGCGCGACTGGAACTTTGTCGCCAACTTTATAATTTTTCGCGCCGCAAACGATCTGCCGATGATGATTCGTGCCATCGTCAACGTCGCAAACGCTGAGACGATCGGCGTTCGGATGTTGCGAGGAAGCGTTGATTTGCGCGACCACGACATGCGCGACATCCGCGCCGCGATGTTCGATGCCTTCGATCTCGATTCCCGCGAAAGTGAGCAGATCCGCGAGCTCTTCGATCGTAGCCGGCAGCTCGACAAATTCGCGCAGCCAGTTAACGGAAAATTTCATGATGCGGTGACTGATGGCAGCCGGCGAGGCGCGAGCGGCCATGCTGCGGAAGAGCCTGCGGAACACAGGTTTTTAACCTGTGCGGCCGTCGGGCTTTTAGCCCGGCGTGCGGGAAACTGCGGGCAGGAATGCCCGCAAGCCGCACAGCCAAAATGGCTGTGTTCCGGCTGCCGCCAATGTCCCGGAGCGTGCTCATGCAAATTGCTTGAGAAAACGCAGGTCGTTTTGCGCGAACAAACGGATATCCGGGATGTCGAACAGGATCATGGCCAGCCGATCCATCCCGAGACCGAAGGCGAAACCGGAAAACTTTTCCGGATCGTAAGCAGCGTCGCCGCGCTTGCTGCTCACCGCTTCGAAAACCGCCGGATGAACCATTCCGCAACCGGCCAGCTCGAGCCATTTCTCGCCGCTCTTCAGCGCCTTCGATTTCACATCAACTTCGAAACTCGGTTCGGTGAACGGAAAAAAATGCGGACGAAAACGGATCTCCGTTTCCGCGCCTAACAACTCCTTCAGGAAAAATTCCAGCGTTCCTTTCAGGTCGCCAACCGTTACGTCTTCATCCACGTAAAGCCCTTCGATCTGGTGGAACTGCGCGCTGTGCGTGGCATCGACTTCGTCACGACGATAGGCCGCTCCGGGCGCGATCACGCGAATGGGCGGCGGTGCGGATTCCATGGTGCGTATCTGCACCGTCGAAGTGTGCGTGCGGAGAAGCCGGCCATCGGGCAAATAAAATGTGTCCTGCTCGTTGCGCGCCGGATGGTCGGGCGCAGTATTGAGCGCGTCGAAGCAATACCATTCCGTCTCTACGTCCGGACCTTCGGCCAGCGCAAAACCCATTCGCCGAAAAATCGCAATCGCGCGATCGAGCATCTGGGTGAGGGGATGAAGCGCGCCGATTTCCACCGGCGTGCCGGGCAACGAAATATCGATTTTCGCCAGTGCAGCAGCTTCGCTCGTGGCACGCAATTTTTCGCCGCTCTCCGCGAGCACGGCAGTGACCGCGGCGCGGGCTTGATTCAATAATTTGCCGACCGCCGGACGCTCTTCTTTCGAGAGCGTTTTCAT
>CAXSCV010000138.1:0-3417 GCA_964235895.1 uncultured Chthoniobacterales bacterium | reverse complement strand
CCGCTGTCATACCATAGTGGTTCGCCACTTGCTTAAAAAGCGCTCGGCATCGTCACCATGCTCGCTCGCAAACAAGAAATAAATACACAGCTGCAGCAGATTCTCGATTCGCTGCTGCTGGCGCTGACGCTTTTCGCGACGCATTTCGTGCGGCAACACAGCACCTCCTGGTTTGGCGTGGAGAAAACGATCGACCCATTCAGCAATTATCATTGGCTGATTATTGTCGTGATGGTCTTCGGACCTGTCCTGCTCGATCTCCAGGGATTTTATCAATCGCCCCTGACGAAGACGGTTTGGAAGTCGTTCATCCAAATCCTGCAGGCGATGGTTTATCTGACGGTCATCGTCAGCGCCGGCGTGATTTTTTTGCGCCTGCCGATGGCCAATCGTTCCATCCCGCTGTTGATGATTCCATGCGCGACCGCGGTCTTGTTAATCAAGGAACGCATCATCGTGGAAGATGTGCGGCGGCGCGCGCGGCGCGGCGGTTTGCGCGAGCGGGTTTTGCTCGCGGGCGTGCCGCAGGATATCGCGGCGCTGGAACGCTCGTTCACTCCCGAACAGAAATTGTTAATGGTGATCGCGGAGCGAATCGATATCGAAAGCCAGCCGCTTTCGGACTTGGTCGAAGCGATGCATCGGCACGCGGTCACGCGCGTGATTTTCGCGGCTGGCCATAGCCAATTCAATCGCGTCGAGCGCGCGATCGGCGCCTGCGAAGTGGAAGGTGTGCCGGCCTGGCTGGTGGCCGATTTTATTCAAACGTCGATCGCAAAACCGGACCTCGATGTTTTCGCGGGGCGACCAATGCTAGTCTTTCGCTCAACGCCTGATGTCTCGTGGGCCTTGATGATGAAGCGCATGATCGATTGGATGGGCGCGCTGGTTGCGCTGGTGATTTTGGCGATCCCGATGTTGTTCGTCGCGATCATCGTGCGCGCGACTTCGCGCGGCTCGGCCATTTTCCGGCAGCAGCGCGCGGGCAAACACGGCAAAGCTTTCACCATGTATAAATTTCGCTCGATGTCGGACGATGCGGAACAGCGGCATGCGGATCTTTTGCCCTTCAATCAAATGCACGGGCCGGTTTTTAAAGTGGACCACGATCCGCGCGTGACGCCGTTTGGCCGCTGGCTGCGGCGGACGAGTTTCGATGAGACGCCGCAACTAGTGAACGTGCTTCTGGGCGACATGAGTTTGGTCGGGCCGCGGCCGCTGCCGCTTTACGAAGTGGAGAAATTTGAGAACACAGCGCAGCGCCGTCGCTTGAGCGTGAAGCCGGGACTGACTTGTCTCTGGCAAATTCGCGGCCGAAACGAAGTGAACGATTTTCGTGATTGGGTGAAACTCGATCTCGAATACATCGACCGCTGGTCGTTAGGCCTGGATTTCGTGATCCTGGCGCGAACGGTTCCCGCGGTCGTTTTCGGCGCGGGTGCGAAGTAGCGCGGCCTTAATCCTGCGAGGCGTAACGCGCGGCCATTCGCTCGACGTATTTCGCGAGCAGGTCGAACTCGATGTTCAAAAAATCGCCAGCCGCAACGGACTGAAGATTCGTGGAACGGAGCGTGTGCGGAATGATCCAAACCGCGAAACTTTGCGGCAAAACTTCCGCGACGGTCAGGCTGATGCCATTGACCGCGACCGAACCTTTGTAAGCGATGTAGTGCGCGAAGTCGGCCGGCAATTCCAATTCCAAACGATGATCGGCGCCGCTTTCTTCCAAGGCGATTACGCGCACCGCGCAGTCGACGTGGCCTTGCACAAAATGGCCGCCGAAACGATCGCTCGCCAAAAGCGAGCGTTCGAGATTGACCAAACTATCGCGGCGCAACGCGCGCAGGTTCGTGCGGTCGAGCGTTTCTTCCAGAAGATCGAAGACGAGTTGTTCGCCGCGCACGCTGGTCACGGTCAGGCAACAGCCGTTGACCGCGACGCTCTCGCCTTTGCGGATGTCCTGCGAAATTCCGGGCGCGGCGATTTGCAACTGCGTGCCGCGATCGGTCGCGCGAATCCAGAGGACGTTGCCGATTTCTTCGATGAGGCCGGTGAACATGAGCGCGTGCGCAATTAATCAGCGAGAAAGCGAAATCGCAACGGCGCGAATCAGAAGAAAAGAAACGCAATGAGCGCAAAGATCGGCAGCAAAATCGGCAGCGCGAATTTCGCGATGTAGGAAAAGAAGCCGGGCGCGGCTGCGTCTTGTTCGGTGGCGATGGCTCTGACCATGAAATTGGGGCCGTTGCCGATGTAAGTCATGGCGCCGAAGAAAACCGCGCCCATGGAAATGGCGACGAGGGTGTGGCTGTTCGTGGTCAGGAATTGCGCGACGTCGGATTTACTCGTTAGGCTGAGGTTGTTGCGCCCGAGCGCGTTCGCGAAAAACGTCAGATAGGTCGGCGCGTTATCGAGCACGCTGGAAAGGCCGCCGGTGATCCAGAAATATTGCGCGGGCGTGTGCACGGAAATTTTATCCGCATGCACGCGCATGTAATCGAGCACCGGCACCATGGTGGCGAAGATGCCGAAGAAGAGCCAGGCCACTTCTTTGAGCGGTTTGAAGCTGAAGCGATTCGCGCGGTAGGTCTCGTTAGGCGTGGTCAAGTAGGAACCGAGCGCGGCGACGATCATTAAACCTTCGCGCAGAAAGAGCGGCTTGTGGAGGAAGACAGCAGCGAGGATAAGGAGAAGGAACCAGATGTTGCGCAGCCCTTGGATTTTCGGTTGCGCGCTTCGCTGAGGTTCTTCTCGTGTCGCGCGGCGGAAGTTGAAAAAATCGATGCAAAAGAAAACCGCCAGCAACGCGCCGATCGCCACCAGCCAGGGCGCCCAGCAATGTTGCAGGACCCACCAAAACGGCACGCCTTTGAGATAGCCGAGAAAGAGCGGCGGATCGCCGACCGGGGTCAGGCCACCGCCAGTATTGCTGATGATGAAGATGAAGAAAGCGGTGTGAAATCCGGCGTAGCGATTTTTGTTTATCCGAATCCATGGACGGACCAGCAGCATTGAGGCGCCGGTGGTGCCGATGACGTTCGAGAGCACGCCGCCGAGAAAGAGAAAGAGACAATTTCGGAGCGGGGATGTTTTACTCGTTAGGCCAAGATGCACGCCGCCGGCTACGACGAAGAGCGAGACGACCAGAGCGAGAAAGCTGAGGTCATCGCCGGCTTAGCGCAGCATGCGCGCGGAGTTGCGCAGGACGATGACGTAATAAACGATCGGGATGAGCGCGAGGCTGAGCGCGACCAGATGATAGTTGCGCTCCCAGTGATGCCGGATGCAAAGCGGAAGCAGGGCAATGCAAAGGAGCATGGCCACGAAGGGCGCCATGATGAGCGGGTGCGGCTCGGAGAGAATTGTGGCCGCGAAGATGTGCGCCATGCGGGCGAAGGTTGAACGCGCGCGCGGGAG
>CAXSCV010000137.1:0-3786 GCA_964235895.1 uncultured Chthoniobacterales bacterium | reverse complement strand
GCTCGATCGCTTTCGCTGTCGCGCTTTCCGTCGCGCCGCAATTGCACGCTCGCCTGCACAAGGAGAGCGATTCGAGCAAGCACGAGTGCGCCGCGACGCTGATCTCTTCCGGTAACGTCGAGCATTCCGCTTGCGAGCCGCCATCGGTGGCGCCGGATAAAATTCCGAGCACGCCTCTTCTGCGGACGCAGCACATCGCGCGCGTCCTCGCGTCCCTTGAGTTCACTCGACTCGAGCACGCACCGCCCGCGCTCTCCTAAGCGCAACGTCGCCGCCTTGTTGCGGTAAATCGCCTCATCGCGGCGCTCGTCTGCGCACGCATTTGCCCATGCGGCCTGCACCTGTCGTGCAGCGTCGTGTCCCGTCATGCAGATGAATTTCAACTTAGGAGAATCAGATGAAAAAATATTTATTATGCGCGCTCGCACTCATGCTCGGCCTGCGCCTAACGAGTGCCCAGGACGCCGTTGCGCCCGCACCTTCACCGACCGCGTCCCCGAATAAGGGAGGCGCCACCACCGAACGCGTCGTCGTCACCGGCGGCGAAATCGAACGCAGTTCCTCCGATACCGCACAAGCGGTCACGGTGCTGAACGGCGATGAATTAAAACAAAAAGCCGACGTCACCCTCGGCGACACTTTGCGCGATACGCCGGGTGTGGCCGGGAGCGGTTTCACGCCGGGCGCGAGCCGTCCAATCATTCGCGGGCTCGATAACAATCGCGTCCGCGTTTTAAACAACGGCACCGAAGTTTTCGATGTCTCGAACCTCAGCCCGGATCACGCGCCGAGCGTTTCCACTTTGCTCAGCCAGGGCGTGGAAGTGGTGCGCGGACCGGCGACCATTTTGTTCGGCTCCGGCGCGATCGGCGGGGTGGTTAACGTGGTCGATAATCGCATCCCGATCGATGTCCCGCCGAACAAGATCAGCGGCGAATTCGCCGGGCGTTATGCCACCGCCGACAACGAACGGAGCGGCGCCGGCGCGCTGGATTTTGCCCTAACGAGTCATCTGGTTTTCCATCTCGATGGTTCGTTGCAATACACCGACGATCGCGATGTCCCCGGCTTCGCGCTCGACCAGCGCATTCGCGCCTTGCTCACGCCCGCGCAACGCGCTGGTCGCGGTTTTGGTGAAAATCCGAACGGCACTGTACCGAACACTTACGTGGAGACACAGGATTTCGGCGTCGGCCTTTCCTACATTTGGGACAAAGGCTACATCGGCGCTTCCTACAGCGAGTTCTGGTCGAGCTACGGCGTCCCCGATGATCCGGAGGTGGACGATCCGGCGGAACCGCCCGCGCGGGTGCATTTGGAAGTGAACAAGAAACAGGGCAACGTCCGCGCCTCGATCGTCGATCCGCTTCCCGGAATCTCGACGATGAATTTCAAATTCGTTTACACCGATTACGAGCATCTCGAAATCGAAGACGGCGAAGTCGGTTCAACCTTCGACACCAGCGGGGTCGATTCACGGCTCGAGTTCGTGCACAAACCAATCGGCATCTTCAATGGCTCGATCGGCGGCCAATTTTTCCTGAAGGATCTTTCGATCCTCGGCGAAGACGCCTTTCTCCAACCGACGCGCACCATTCAAGGCGCGGCTTTCGTTTTCGAGGAAACGAAGTTCGGGCCGGTGACGCTGCAATTCGGCGGTCGCATCGAGCATGACAATCTCAAGATCGACAACGACGATCCCGACCTGACTTCGCTGACTTCCGCGAATCAAAAGGAACAGGATTTCACGCCGCTCAGTGGCGCAATCGGCGCGATCTATCACTTCGCGACCGATTGGGAATTTGCGGTTAACGGCACCTACTCGCAGCGCGCGCCGACTGCCGAAGAGCTCTTCGCGCGTGGCGGCCACGACGCGACTTTTCAATTCATCATCGGCGATCCAAATCTCGATGTGGAATCGAGCCGCGGCGTCGATGTCAGCCTGCGCAAAAAGGCCGGACACATCACCGGAACGCTCAGCGGTTTCTACAATAACTTCACCGATTACATCGACTTCACGCCCACGGGTGATTTCGAAGATGGCCTGCGCGTGTTTGTTTATACCCCGAAGAACGCCGAGTTTTACGGCGGCGAAGCGCAGGTCGATTTCCATCTTTTGCCGCTCGAGCTGACGCGCCCGCGCGACCCGGACGATCCGAAATCGGTCAAGAACATGATCACTGGCAGCACCGGCGAAGCGCAGAAAAATCCTAACGATCTCTTCCTCCGTTTACAAAGCGATTACGTGCACGCGGAGGACAGCGACACCGGCGAGCCGCTTCCGCGAATCACGCCGTTGCGTTACAGCGCGTCGCTCTATTACGAGAGCCCCAGCTGGACGGCGATGATCGAAGGCCAGCACGTCGCGCGGCAGGATCGGATCGCGCAGTTCGAAACGGAAACGCCCGGCTACACCTTCCTGAACGCGAGCGTGGGTTACAAATTCCGCGCCGGTCCGACCTTGAATAACCTCTACGTGCGCGGGAACAACCTAACGAATGAAGAAGCGCGTGATCACACCTCGTTCCTGAAGGAGGTCCTGCCGCTCGCCGGGCGTGGCGTCCTCGTCGGTTTGCATACCGAGTTCTGAGCTAACGAGAGAAGCCAGTTGCGCGGCCGGAGCAATTGCCGCAAGCTCCGGCCGCATGCGGCTTCGCCACTTCAGCGCGACTTCCGATCGAGCCCGATCGATTATCTGCGCGCTGCTTTTTCTCGGAGTCGCTTTCGCGCTCGGCCTTTCCGCCGCGCCGGAACTGCATCAGTGGCTCCATAAAATCGGCGACCAGGGCAATCACGAATGCGCTGCGACTTTGATGTCGGCGGGGAACGTCGAGCATTCGGCCTGCGAGCCGCCACCGGTTCAACCGGCTAAAATTCCGGGCACGCCGACCTTTCGCACGCAACCGTTCGGGAGCGTCCTCGCCGCGCTCGAATTCTCCCGTCTCGAACACGCTCCGCCCGTCTTGCGCTGATCAGCGCCGGCATGCGCTTGCCGCGATCGCGGCCGCATGGGTTTGGATTCGTTAGGCGCAATCTGCGCCTCTGTCGTTCGAGATGGTGTCATGAAAATAAAGTTAGTTCTGTTCTTGGCGATTTGGCCATGCGCTCTTGGATTGTCGCAGGCGCAGGAAAGCTCGCCGCCGGCGAGCGCGGCGGAAGTGCAGGAACTGCGACAGCAGGTGCAGCAGCTCAGCGAAATGGTGAAGACGCTGCAGGAAAAACTGGACGCCCAATCGGCTGCCAATCCGCTCCCGCAAAATCCCGAACCGCCCAGCCTAACGAGTGCTGCGCCTTCGCCCAGCCCGGGCGCGAGCGCGCCCGCTCTTTTCCCGACTTCCGATAACAGCGTGGTCGCTTCCAATTCCGCGCCGGCTTCGATTCCTGGGCCCGCGGTCAATGCCAACGGCATGGCTTTTCCGACGAGCGACGCCGCGGTCACGACAACTCCTGATATCGGTGCTCCCACCGGTTCCGCGCTCACCCAACCAATCACGCTGGTCAGCGGCGCTGGTGGGAAAACTTACATGAACATCTCGTTCGACGGGATGTTTGCGCTCGCCTACTCGAGCGATCGCAATCTCCGGCAGCTCGAAGTCGGCGATCACGATCCGCAACAGCGCGGCTTCAACGCGCGTAACTCAGAGATCGCGCTCGATGGCGCAGTCGATCCCTATTTCGAAGGCTTCGCCAACATCGTGCTCAAGCTCGATGACGACAACGAAACCGAGATCGAGCTGGAAGAAGCATTCCTGCAAACGACCAATTTGCCTTACGGCTTGCAGTTGA
>CAXSCV010000136.1:0-3821 GCA_964235895.1 uncultured Chthoniobacterales bacterium | reverse complement strand
GTTGATGAAACGCCGTCGCCCGGAAAAGCGAGCACCGGTCCGCCCGCGAAAAGAGGCCCGAGATAAATATGAACCTCATCGATCAGCTGCGCGTCCAGCGCCTGGCCCAAGACGTCGCCGCCTCCTTCAATGAGCACGCTGGTGATTTCTTTGCGGCCGAGATCATCGAGCACCGCCTCGAGTGTTTCGTTTTGGTAAACGAGCGTCTTTTTGGCGAAGCGATCGCTGAATAAATTTGCCGTGTGCGGCAATTTTCCAGAACGCGAAAGCACGATTCGCCATGGCTGCGGGGCGTCGGGATTTGCGCGCGCGGTCAGGCGCGGATTGTCGGCGCGCAGAGTTTCGGCGCCGATGAGAATCGCATCGACTTGTGCGCGAAAACGATTCGCGTGACGGCGCGACGCGGCGCTGGTGATGAAGCGCTCTTCGCCCGGCGGTCGGGTCAAGCGGCCATCGAGCGTCATGCCGCATTTTGCGATAACCCAGGGCCGGCCGCTCACGATCCATTTGTTGAACGCGTCGTTCAGCGCCGCGCATTCGGCGGCTAGCACGCCCGTGCGCACGATTGTTCCCGCATTGCGCAGCAACTCGATTCCGCGACTCGCGTGTAACGGATTCGGATCGATCGCGCCGACCACGACATGGCGAATTCCCGCGGCGATCGAAGCCTGCGCGCAGGGCGGCGTGCGGCCGGCCGTCGAGCAAGGTTCGAGCGTCACATAAAGAGTTTCGTTAGGCGAAATCGGCTTCGCGTAAGCCTGCAAACATTCGATCTCCGCATGCGGCAAACCGGCGCCGCGATGATGTCCGCGCGCGACGATTTTTCCATCGCGTACGAGCACGGCGCCGACCATCGGATTCGGGCTGGTGCGGCCGCGTCCCTTCTCCGCTTGCGCGAGCGCGGCGCGCATAAAAGTTTCGTCAGCGGCTTCGCGATTCATCGTCGAACGAATATCGCGCGCAGCGGCGCGGCGGCAATTCTCGCGAAAGAAACGCGCGAAAAAATGTCACGTGTTGCGCACCATTCGCCATCCTCAAAGTGTCACCGCGTCCCAGCGACGAATCGGCCTAACGAGAGGTCGATCGCGTAAGATTTTCTTTTCCAATCACTTGCGCAAACGAGGCCCGAGCGTGCGCTGCTGGCATTCGAGCGGCTTCTAGTTGTTCCGAAACATTTCAACAAAAGGAACCTCAATGAGCCTCATACGTTATCAGACTCCACACATGGCGACTTGGCGATCGCTTGATCGCTGGTCGAATCTTCGCGACGAAATCAACAGCCTCTTCGGCGAGCCGTCGGGGCCGGAAACGATGCGCCATGCGCAACTCTTCACCGGGTGGACGCCGGCGCTCGATCTTTACCAAACCACCGATGACGTCGTCGCCGTGGTCGAGCTGCCTGGCATGCGCAAAGACGCGATCGAAATTTCGTTGCATGACGGAACGCTGACCATCAGCGGCGAACGCAAAGACGAGATCGCCGACGGCGAAAAAACCGCGCGCAGCGAACGCTTCGTCGGCAAGTTTCGCCGCAGCGTTTCAATGCCGACGCGCGTCGATGCGAACAAGGTCAACGCCGTTTACAAAGACGGAATCCTCACCGTCACCTTGCCGAAAGCGGAGGAAGTGAAACCGAAACAAATTCAGGTCAACGTCGGCTAACGAGTCATTCACAGACAACTTCGAAAGGAAATAATATGGACACATTAGTTCGTGAAAATCGCAATGAGAACGGCGCGCACGGCCAGCAGGCGACAGAGCAATTCGTCGCGCCGGTCGCGACCGTTTTGGAAAACAACGACGGCTACACGCTGCAGGTCGAGATGCCGGGCGTAGGTAAGGACGGCCTCGAGATGTGGGTGGAAAATAAGGAGCTCACCATCGTCGGACGCCGCGCGCTACCGGTGATCAGCGGGACGGTTATTCATCGCGAATCGCGTCGGGAAAATTTCCGGCGCGCTTTCGAACTCGATCCGTCGATCGATGCGGGAAAGATCAGCGCGAAGATTGAGCAAGGCGTGGTCAGATTGACTCTGCCGAAAGTCGAGCAAGTGAAGCCGCGCAAGATCGCGGTCGCGTAAGCGGAGATCGATTTAGATTTGCAGGCCGCACATCGCGAGGTGTGCGGCCTGTTTTTTGTTTCTTCTTGGCGCTGCGGGTGAAAGCGATTTAGCTAACGGTCCTTTTATGGCGACAAAAACCGATGAGAAAAGCGCGGAAGATAAGTTGATCGTCGCGCGCAATAAAAACCTCGATCTCGCGATTCAACAGATCGCCAAGGACTACGGCGACGGCGCGATCATGCGGTTGGGTGACGACAAAATTGTCGACATCGAAGTCATCCCGACCGGCAATATTTTGATCGATCGCGCGCTGGGCGTCGGTGGATTTCCGCGCGGCCGCGTGGTGGAAGTTTACGGACCGGAATCGTCCGGCAAAACGACACTCACGCTCACCGTCATCGCGCAGGCGCAAAAGGCCGGCGGTCTCGCCGCGTTCATCGATGTCGAGCATGCGCTCGATCCGCAATACGCGCGCAAGCTCGGGGTGAACATGGACGACTTGTTAGTCTCGCAACCGAGCTCCGGCGAAGAAGCGTTGCGCATCGTAGAAACGCTGGTGCGCTCGAATGCGCTCGACGTTATCGTGCTCGATTCCGTGGCGGCGTTGGTCACGAAACAGGAACTCGAAGGCGAGATCGGCGACTCCACGGTCGGCGCGCAGGCGCGTTTGATGAGCGCGGCGTTGCGCAAACTGACCTCGCTCATTTCCAAAGCGCGGACGTGTTGCATTTTCACCAATCAAATCCGCGAAAAGATCGGCGTGATGTTTGGAAATCCGGAAACGACGCCGGGTGGCAAGGCGTTGAAATTTTACGCGAGCGTGCGTGTCGATATCCGCCGCATTGGGGCGATCAAGCAAACCGATGGCGTTGTCACCGGTAATCGCACCCGCGTGAAAATAGTGAAGAACAAAGTCGCGCCGCCTTTCACGGAAGCCGAGTTCGACATTATGTATAACGAGGGCATTTCTTCGACTGGCGCGTTGCTCGATCTCGCGCTCGAGAAACAAATCGTGGAGAAGCGCGGCTCGTGGTTGAGCTACAAAGGCGCGCAGCTCGCGCAAGGACGCGACGCCGCGAAAGAGGTTTTGAAAAACGATCGCGCGCTCTACGAAGAGATCGAGGCCTCGGTGAAAGCGAAGCTCGACGAAGAGAAGAAATAGCACATCACATCAAAGGTGGCGGCTAGCTCTGGGGGCGCACGCGACTCGCGTGCTGGCGAGGCGACTCGCCGAGCACACTTTTCTCAGCCAGCCCTGTCTTCGAAGGTTTCGACGGGTCGCCGAAACCAGCACGCGGGTCGCGCGCGCTCCCCAGGCCGCGCTGATCACATCTTCGGCGGTGGCCGTTTTTGTACTTCGCTTCGGCGTCCGGTCCAGATGTGAAAGATCAACATCGCCGGCAGGGCGATTCCGACCCAGAGGTGCGCCCAACTCGTCCATGATCGCGCGCGTTCGTTTCCGAAATAATAGAGCCCGTAACCGCTCACGATGAGGAAGGCGAAAAAGATAATCAGCGCGATGCCGTTGATGCGATTTCGACGCGCGTGCCAGGCGAAACGGACGTGCGTCGGCCAGAGGGTCCCGAGCACGACGAGAATCGCCATCGCGCCCGCGCCGTGCAGTTTCATCATCCACGGTTCGGCCGGCGAAGTCGCGCTGAACTCGTTAGGCGGATCCGCGAAATAATGCAGATACGCCCAGACGATTCCCGTCACGTAAAGCAGCGCGGTAATCGAGTAGAGCCAGAACTTGTGGCG
>CAXSCV010000135.1:0-3897 GCA_964235895.1 uncultured Chthoniobacterales bacterium | reverse complement strand
CAAATGCCGGGACGGAAGTAAGCGGACAGGATCAGCCATGTTTCTGGCGCAGCGTTTCGTAGAGTGCGAGCGGGTCCTCTCTAAAGCTGGCAATGAGCCGAAGCGTCTGTTCGGCGAATTCCTCGGCATAGTTGTGCGCGGTGTCGTTGCGCGAGTCGCGGTAGACGAGCCAGCGTTCCAATTCCTCGGCGTTGTATAATCCATGCAAGGCGGCGTGGCGGAGCACGTCCTTGTATTCATCTAGAAGAAGCAGTCGGCGAGTCGTCGACCGCTGCACGCGAGGGCGCGCGCTTCCCTGCAAGAGCTGCGCGGGGTCCTCCTCGAGGGGAGCAGAGATGGCAGCGAGCCAAAGCTTGGCTTAGAAGCCAGGATTAGCGCTCGAGTTGTTCTTACCAAAAGAGTGAACGCGACGCATGAGCGAGGAACTTTTATCCTCTCGTTAAAAAGAATGTCACTCCAAAAGCGAGGTGATAGGACGCGTGTTTTCGAATTTTCGTGGTTGTTATTGCGCGGCATCTTGCCGGGCATTTCCAGCGCAGCGGGCGAGAGGCCGCGTTGGCCCCACAGGCTGGAAGCCTGTGCTACGAGGATCGAGGGAAGGGGATCGGATTATCGGAGATTGAAGGCCGGAAGGCGTGGAAGCGCTTCCTCGGCTAGGCGCGATGACAAGCGGGATGAGCTAGGCTGCGGCGCGGCGTTTTTGCTTCACCAGGCTGGAGGTGGAGCGGCCACCGTTTGAGCTGCTGGCGCGCGCGCCGTTGCGCTTGGGCTTGAGCGATTGATTTCGGCTTAGGCTTTCTTGTAACACTTTTACCAGGTCAACGACGTTGGTCGCGCGAACCGGCGCGCTGGGACGATCGGCGATTTCTTTGTGCTGGGCTTTTTGTTCGATTAGATCGAGCACGGCCTTACGATATTCATCCTGATATTTTTCCGGCTCCCACGGCGCGGACATGCTCTCGATCAGCGTCTGCGCCATCTTCAATTCCTTGTCGGTGATCGCGCCTTTCACGCCGTTGTTTAACTCAGTCGGGCTGAGGATTTCCGAGGCGAAATGCATCAGCTCGAGAATCAGAAAGAGTCCGTCCGGTTTGACGGAAGCGAGATGTTCGCGCCCGCTGATGACCACTTTGGCGATCCCGATTTTGCCGGTGCCGCTGAGCGCTTTGTGTAAAAGCGCATACGCTTTTTCGCCGCCTTTCTGCGGCTCGAGGAAGTAGGGTTTGTAGAAAAATTTCGGATCGACCTGCTCGATCTCCACGAAATCGGTGATGTCGATCGAGTGCGTGGATTCGATTTTCACTTTCGCGAAATCTTCCTCCTTCATGATGACGAACTGGCCGCGCTCATACTCGTAGCCTTTGACGATTTGATCGGCCGGCACTTCCTTCATGTCGGTCTCGGCCACTTTTTTGTATTTGATCGGGCTGTGATCGCTCGCGCGCAGTTGGCGGAAGCTGAGTTTTTCTTCGCGGGTGGCGGAGTAAACGGAGATCGGGATGTAAACGAGTCCGAAGCTGATGCTGCCTTTCCAGATGGGTCTCATAAGCGAGGTGTGACGATACGTCGGTTGAGCGAGGAAGCGAGAAGGGTGCCAGCCTAACGACTGCTGAGGGGGGATGTCAATTGCCAGCGCGATGGGTCTGTGGATTTCGGACACGAGCGAACCGCTCGTTAGGCCAAATACCGGTTGTCCCGCGCAATCTGTCATCCTGAGGCTGGCGAAGCGCGCCGAAGGACCTCGCACAGGGTCGTTGGTTCAGGCGTACGTTGAGTGAAGCGAAGGACCCCGTGCGAGGTCCTTCGCCGTCTGCGGCTCAGGATGACACGCTTCTAGAGACCCCGCGTTCAGTAGTGTCGATGAACCAGAACGACCGGTGTCTCATTCAATTTCATTGAAAACAGGTCGTCGTAATTCGCTTCGCCGATTTCGACGGCCGTCGCGACGCCGAGCGCTTTGATGATCGCCGGCAAGGTATTCGAATGACCGACGACGAGCGCGTTCCGTTTCGTTTCCTTTAATTTTGAAATCAGCGCGTCGGTCTCCTTCGCCGGAATTACGGTGAGATCGAGATGGAGCGCTCTCGCCAGTGGCGCGGCGGTTTGCTGCGTGCGTTCGTATTCGGTCGCAAAAATCGCGGTGATGCCGGCGTCCTTCAGCATGGCGGCGAGCGACTCGGCTCGGTCACGCCCGGCGGCGGAAAGGTCAGGATCTTTCGCGTCGCCGCTTTCTTTTTCTGCGTGTCGAACGAGGAAGATAGTCGGTTCCGCTCGGGCCGACCCGAGCAAAGTCGCAAAGAGCAGGGCGACGTGAATGAACATCTTCACCCGCCATGCCTACGCACCTGACGGCGATTGCGCAACAATCGCATGGTGCCACTTTTCCCGATGCGTTTTCTCTCCCTTCCGATCGCACTGGCCCTTTTAGTTTCCATCTTCCCGAGCGCGGCGCCGGCGGCAGAAAAGCGCAACATCACCGAGAAAGATCTCTTCAGTTTCATCTGGATCGGTGACTTCGAAGTCTCGCCGGATGGGACGCAAGTCGCGTTTGTGCGCGTTTCGGTGAACGAAAAGAAGGAAGGCTACGACACGTCGCTTTGGGTTGTCGGAACCGCGAAAGGCGAGCAGCCGCATCGCCTAACGAGTGGTAATCACGACGCCGCGCCGCGCTGGTCGCCCGATGGAAAATATCTCGCGTTCGTGCGCGCGGCGGAGAAGGAGGGCAAACCGGAGCCGTCCCAGCTTTGCATGCTGCCGATGACCGGCGGCGATGCGTTTTCATTCACTTCCTTGCCGAAAGGTGCGAGCAACATTGTCTGGTCGCCGGACGGAAAGACGATCTTGTTTAGCAGCAGCTCGAACCCGGAAGATCTCGCGAAGCAGGAGAAAAAGAAGAAGGACGAAGCGGGCTCAGCCGAGGCGGCGCATGAGCAAAAGGCAAGCGAGGAGAAGGCGCACGAAAGCGATGTGCGCGTAATCACGCGCGCGATTTACCGCTCGAATAGCGAAGGTTATCTCGACCCGAAACGTCCGCAGCATCTTTGGACGATCGCCGCGCCGCGAACGGCGGATGAAAAGGTGCAGCCGAAACAACTGACCAGCGGTCAGTTCAGCGAAGGTCAGGCCGTCTGGTCGAAAGATGGCGCGCAAATTTACTTTGCCACGTTGCGCGTGGCCGAACCGTATTACGAACTGCCGCGAACGGAAATTTACTCGATCGCGGCCGGCGGCGGGGAACCGGCGAAAATCCTAACGGTCGAGATGGCGATGAACGATCTCGCGCTCAGCCCGGATGGGAAAGAGATCGCTTTCATCGCCTCGATGGATCAACCGGTGAATTCTTACACGCAGCCCGATCTCTGGGTGGTGGATCTCGCGCCGAAGGCGCAGCCGCGCAACCTAACGAGTGGGTTCGATTGGGATCTCGGCTCGCCCGTTTTCGGCGATAACGGGTCGCCGCGCGGCGGTGGCGGCAATTTGCCGATCTGGAGCGCGGACGGGAAAAGCATTCTGGAAATCTTCTCGAAGGAAGGACGAACTAATCTCGGCCGCTTCGATGTGGCGACCGGCGCGCTCGCGGAAGTGACTAAAGGCGATCAAGCCATCTTCCATTTTCGCGCATCGGCGGACGGTTCGAAATTGGTTTACCTCGTTTCCACGCCGACGCGGCTGAATGATTTATTCGTGCTCGAGTCGGGAGGCGAGCCGTGGCCATTGACCGAGATCAATCACGAACTTTTCGCGCAACTCAACCTGGCTGAGCCGGAGGAAATCTCCTACCAGAGTTTCGATGGGAAAAAGATTCAGGCCTGGTTGCAGAAGCCGCCGGGATTCGATGCGCACAAAAAATATCCGCTGATTCTAAACATCCACGGCGGCCCGCACGCGGCCTACGGT
>CAXSCV010000134.1:0-3918 GCA_964235895.1 uncultured Chthoniobacterales bacterium | reverse complement strand
CTTTAGCTTCACCAGTAGCGCCCTCGAGGCCAGCTTTCTCAGCATTCGGTTTCGCTTTGAGGTGGACCTCTTTCGAATCGCCAGCCTGAACGGCTACCACGGTGGAGAAGGCGAGGGCGAGCGCCAGCCCGAGCGGATGGACGCGTGTAAAGATACTTGTGAACTTAGTTCTGATCATAATGCTTTCTTTTGTTAGTTTTAGTTACTTGTTCATAGCTAGAGGCGGGAGCGCGGTGTTTTATTTCAGGAATTAAGAAAACCTTCCGAATCTCGTGGTGCGGCGGTCGGCTGGGTTGTGCGTCGGGGCAGGTTGCGCTCCCGTTTGTGCAATGGCGAAGATGGCGAACACGGCGTCGGTGGCGCTGGCGAAGCAGTTGCATCCGCGGTTGCGGAAGTGGTTTCGCGCGACTTATCGGGATTTCACGGAAGCGCAGTTGCTTTGCGTCCCGGCGATCCTGGCGGGCGAATCGATTCTCTTAACTTCGCCGACGGGAAGTGGGAAGACGCTGGCTGGATTTCTCGGTGTTTTTGATTTTCTCCTGCGCAAGCTGGAGGCTGGAACGCTGAGGCCGACGGTGCAATGCATCTATGTCTCGCCGTTGCGCGCGTTGACTTACGACATCAGCAAAAACTTGCGCGGACCGATCGAGGGAATGGGTCTGGCGAAGGAGCTGACGGTGCATGCGCGGAGCGGCGACACGAAGGCGTCGGAACGCGCGAAGTTTCGGAGGAAGGCGTCACATATTTTGGTGACAACTCCGGAGTCGCTGGCGGTGATGCTGGCGCAGGAGAGTTACACGGCGCATCTCGCCGGGTGCGAGTTCGTGATCGTGGATGAGCTGCATTCGTTCGCGGGAAATAAGCGCGGGGTTGATCTGACGTTGTCGCTCGAGCGGTTGGAAGCGCTGGGGGTGCGCGACGCGGGAGCGGAGGCTGTCGACTCGTCGAGCACGCTGGGGGAAATGGCTGCTTCTTCGATGCTTAGACGGTCCAAGAGTTCGCGGCGGGTCGCCGCGAACAGCACGCGGGTCGCGTGCGCTCCCCGGACGGGGATCTGCCGTGTTGGTCTTTCCGCGACGGCGGCGCCGCTTGATTTGCTGGCGCGATTTTTGGTCGGCGAAGGGCGGACTTGCCGGATTGCGGAAGCGAAAGTGGAAAAGAAATCGATCGTGGAAGTGTTCTCGCCGATTCGCCGGCATCCGTATCCGCCGGCTGGTTACACGGGTGCCCGGCTCTACGCGGAGCTGGCCGAGTTGATCCGCTCCCGGCAATCCGTTCTCGTCTTCACCAATGTCCGCTCGGCCGCGGAGCAGCTTGGATTGAAGCTGAAAGAATTGCTGCCGGAGCTGGCCGGCCAAATCGAAACGCATCACGCCTCGTTAGACCGGAGTGTGCGGCTGGAGGTGGAAGATCGGCTGAAAAATGGCGAGCTGCGCGCGGTTGTTTGCTCGACGTCGCTTGAGCTGGGGATCGATATCGGCGCGGTCGATTTGGTCGTGATGGTGGCGACGCCGAAAGGTGTGTCGCGCGCGATTCAGCGGATCGGGAGGTCCGGGCATTCGCTCAATCGCATGAGCCACGGCGTGCTGGTGGCGACGAATGTGAACGATCTCGCGGAAGCGACGGTGACGGCGCGGCGCGTGCGCGAACGCGCGCTCGACCCAATCCGCGTGCAACGTCAGCCAGTCGACGTGCTGGCACAGCACATCGTCGGGCTGGCCATGCTCGGCCCGAGCGCGGCCGAGGATGTTTTTGCACTCGTTAGGCGCGCGCATCCCTTCGCGGAACTGGAGCGAGAGGAGTTCGATCGCGTGGTGCAATACCTCGAAGGCGGCGGCGCTTCGTTGGAGAAACAATACGCCGGCGTCTTCGGAAAAATTCGCGTGGACGACGGGGTAATTTCACTCGCGCACCCGCGGGTGGCGCGGGATTTTTTGGTGAACATCGGGACGATCGTTTCGGAAAGTTTCGTGGACGTTTTTTTGAAACGACGCCGGCTCGGTTCGGTCGAGGAAAATTTCATCAAGCAACTGCAGATCGGCGATCTCTTCGTGCTCGGCGGACGTATCGTTAGGCTAATCGATACGGAATTGCAGGCGGCGTATGTCGAGCGGGCCGATGGGCATTTGCCGACGGTGCCGCGCTGGAACGCAGCCAAGATGCCGCTCACTTCCGGGCTGGCGCGCGGGGTGCGGCGGCTGCGCGCGGAGATCGCGGAACGATTGCCTAACGAGCAGGTGGCCGACTGGCTGGTGGAAGATTATGAAATTTCGAAGGCGAACGCGGAAGCGATTCTCGAACAATTCCGCGCACAGCTCACGGTCTCGGAATTGCCGGTGGGCGAGAAACTTTTGATCGAGCTTTATCGCGAGGAAAATTATTCGCATTACTTTTTTCACTCGCTCATTGGCCGAAGCGCGAACGACGCGCTCTCGCGCATTGTGGCCTGGCGGGTGAAGAATCGTCTCGGCGGAAACGCGCTGGTTACGATCGACGACTATGGATTTCTGCTGACGCTGCGGCCGTTTCAGGAAATGCCGCTGGAAGATTGGCGACTTTGTTTCGAGCGCGAAGGAGCGGAGGAAGATTTGTTCGCGGCGCTGCGCGGCTCGGAGTTAGTGAAATGGCAATTCCGTGGCGTGGCACAGACCGGCCTGATGGTGCCGCGTCATTTGCCGGGACGCGAGCGGCGCCCGAAGCAATTGACCTGGAGCTCCGAGGTACTTTTCCGGGTACTCGAACAACACGAGCCGGAGCATCCGTTGCTGCGCGAGGCTTACCGGCAGGCCATGCACATTTTTCTCGATGCGGAGGAGGCGTACGCGTTTCTCGATCGCGTCCAAAAATTCCGCTGGGCGCTGCGGGAGTTGCAGGTGATCTCGCCATTTTCGTTTGGGATTTATGCGAGCAAAATCAAGGAAAGCATGATGCTGGAAGATCCGGGCGTGGCCATCGAACGCATCTACGCGGAGATGTATGCGCGGGTCGAGTCGGTCGCGGCGCAGAGCGCGGCACAATGAAATTCAAAGATCATTTTTCAGGACACGCGGCGCAGTATGCGCAATTCCGTCCGCATTATCCGGCAGCGCTTTTCGAATATCTCGCCTCGCTCGCGCCAGCGCATGAATACGCGTGGGATTGCGCCACGGGAAATGGGCAGGCGGCGTTCGCCCTAACGAGTCATTTTCAGCGCGTCATCGCGACGGACGCGAGCGCGGAGCAAATCGCGAATACCGAGCCGCACGATGCGGTGAAATATCGCGTCACGCCGGCGGAGGGAAGCGGCCTCGAGGATAATTCAATCGATCTGGTGACGGTGGCGCAGGCGCTGCACTGGTTCGACATCCCGGCATTTTTCGCGGAAGCGCACCGCGTCTTGAAACCCAACGGTGTCATTGCGATTTGGGCCTACAATCTTCTCAAGATCTCGCCCGAGATCGACCGGTTGGTGGAGAATTTCTACACCGAAACCACCGGTCCGTTCTGGCCTCCGGAACGCGTCATCGTGGAAGCCGGCTACCGGTCGATCGCGTTTCCGTTTGCGGAAATAGATGCGCCCCCTTTTCGCATGGAAGCGCGTTGGACGCTGGAACAATTGCTTGGATATCTGCGCACCTGGTCGGCTACGCAAAAGTTCCTGGCCGCGCGCGGATTTAATCCGGTAAACTCGTTAGGCCAAGAGCTGCGCGCGGTTTGGGACGAAGCGGAAAAGACTCGATTGGTGCAATGGCCGCTGACTCTCCGAGTTGGAAAAACCACTCGTTAGGCCGCGCGCTTTTCGTTGGCAAAAAGTAAGGAGGGGCAGGCCTCCGCGACCCACCCCTCCCCATCACCGAGCTCAGCTTCTCCCTAGCTTTTGCTCTGCGAAACTACCTCGTTCAATTTGAAGATCGGCAGGAACATCGCGATCACGATGCC
>CAXSCV010000133.1:3691-4444 GCA_964235895.1 uncultured Chthoniobacterales bacterium | reverse complement strand
AGCGCAAGCTGATCGGTTCGCGCGATGTCCGCGGGATCGCCGCTCAACGCCACCCAGCGAAACGGACCTTTTCCCTCGCAAAAAAGCGGTCGGATGTATTCGGGAACGAACCCCGGAATATCGAAAGCGTTTTCGCAGCCGGCTTTTTTCGCCTGCGCGCGAATGTTGTTTCCGTAATCGAAAGTGATCGCGCCTTTTTTCTGCAATGCCAGCATGGCGTCGACATGCACGGCCATCGATGCCATCGCGCGTTCGACATATTCGTCCGGCTTTTCCGCGCGCAATTTCAGCGCCTCGGCCAGGCTCGTGCCATGCGGGACGTAGCCATTCAACGCATCGTGCGCGCTTGTTTGATCGGTCAGGATGTCGGGAACAATTCCGCGCCGCACCATTTCCGGAAGCACGTCCGCGCAATTGCCGACCAGCCCGACCGAAAGCGCCTTCTTTGCCACGCGCGCTTCCTCGAGCAGCGACAAAGCTTCCTCGAGTGTGCGCGCGATTCTATCACAATAACCACTCGTTAGGCGCTTTTCGATTCGCGCGGGATCGACCTCGATCCCGAGAAAAAGCGCGCCATTCATGGTCGCGGCCAGCGGCTGCGCGCCGCCCATTCCGCCGAGCCCGCCGGTCACGACTAACTTGCCTGCAAGCGAACCGCCGAAATGACGGTTCGCCGCTTCCGCGAAAGTCTCGAACGCGCCCCGCACCACTCCCTGCCTGCCGATGCAACTACCCGAGCCCGCCGCCATCTGG
>CAXSCV010000133.1:0-3681 GCA_964235895.1 uncultured Chthoniobacterales bacterium | reverse complement strand
CGCATCGATCAATGCCGCGTCCACCGATGCGGTGTCGGTCGACGTGGAGGTGGGTGGCCACCACTTGCTGTGGCACGTGATCGCGCACGGGCCGATGCGTTCCGGCGAGCTGGCCGCCGAAGTGCCGTCGGCCCATTTCGGCAAAGGTTTCGTACGTCCCCTGCACGATTCCCTGGCTGCCGATGTAGATCCACGAGCCCGCGGTCATCTGGCCATACATCGTTAGACCGAGCCGCTCGAGTTTATTGAACTCGGCGTAATTCGACCATTGCCCGACCAGATTCGAATTCGCAATCAGCACCCGCGGCGCTTCATCATGCGTCCGAAAAACACCGACCGGTTTGCCCGATTGCACGAGCAGCGTCTCGTCGTTTTCCAACGAACGAAGCGCGCGGACGATCGCATCGAACGCTTCCCAACTGCGCGCGGCGCGTCCCGTTCCGCCGTAAACGATCAGCTTGTCCGGCGCCTCCGCGACCTCAGGATCGAGGTTATTCATCAACATCCGGAGCGCGGCTTCCTGGTGCCAGCCTTTGCAGCTCAACTCGCTTCCGCGCGGCGCACGAATGACACGAGACACGCTCATAATTCTTCCATTTTGCTATCAAAATCCCCCGAGCGAATCGCCGCCGCGACGCGCGCGATATCGCCGGACATAGCGCGATCTTCCTCAAGCATCGGCACCATCTCGCGTAATTTTTCAAACGCGCGTTCGACACCGATTCCGGCTTTCAACGGCCGCCGATATTCGAGCGCGGTCCCGGCTGCGAGCAATTCGATCGCGAACAAATTCTCCGCGTTCTCGACGATCGTGCGCAACTTCAGCGCCGCCGTCATTCCCATCGAAACATGATCTTCTTTGCCACCGGAGGTCGGCAAATTATCGACGCTCGCCGGATGCGCCAGGATCTTCGCTTCGTTCAAAAGCGCAACCGCTGCGACATGCGGAATCATAAAACCCGATTGCATGCCCGCGTGTGGCGCGAGGAAAGCAGGCAAACCTTCGCTGGTGTCGGGATTGATCAGACGATCGGTCCGGCGTTCGCTGATGCTCATTAGATCAGTCAACGCGATGGCGGCGTAATCGAGCGCGAGCGCGACCGGCGCTCCGTGAAAATTTCCACCGGAAAGAACGTCGTCCGCATCGCTGAAGACGAGCGGATTATCCGTGGCGGAACCGGCCTCGATCGCGAGCACTTCTTCGCAATGCGCGAGGGCGCCGCGGACCGCGCCGTGCACTTGCGGCATGCAGCGCAAACTGTAGGCATCCTGCACGCGCGGGTCCCCGACTTTGTGCGACTCGCGAATTTCGCTCTCGCGCAAAAGCCACCGCAAATGTTCCGCCGCCGCCTGTTGACCAGAATGCGGGCGGGCATTTTGAATTCGCTCGTCAAACGCGGTCGGCGTTCCCTTCAACGCTTCCAAACTCATCGCGCCGATCACATCGGCGACGCGCGACAATCGTTTCGCACGGAGCAAAGCGAGACCGCCGACAGCATGCATCGCCTGCGTGCCGTTGAGGAGCGCGAGTCCTTCCTTCGCTTCGAGGACTACCGGCCGCAGACCGGCGCGCTGCAAGGCGATATTACTCGTTAGGCGCTCGCCTTTATAAAACGATTCACCTTCGCCGATGAGCGCGAGCGAAAGGTGAGCCAGCGGCGCGAGATCACCACTCGCGCCGACCGAGCCCTTTTCCGGAATGACCGGATGCACGCCGCGACTCAGCATTTCCGCGAGCAACTCGACCACCTGCAAACGAATCCCGCTGTAGCCTAACGAGAGCACATTCGCGCGGAGCAAAATCATCGCGCGCACTTCCGCTTCCGCGAGCGGCGAGCCAATTCCGCAAGCGTGACTGCGGACGAGATTCAGTTGCAATTGCCCAAGATCGGCGCGTTCGATGTGAACTTCCGAAAGCTTCCCAAAGCCGGTATTGACGCCGTAAACCGCGGCGTCGCTAGCGATGATTTTTTCGATCACGCGACGCGAGGCCTCGATGCCTGGATGCGCCGCGGGCGCGATATTTACCGGCTCACCACCCAGGGCGACGTGCGCGATTTCCGCCAGGGATAAAGGCGCGCCGGTTAACTCCATCGGCGCATCTTAGTGACAAGTTTGCGAAAGGAAAGTGCCGGCCCTGCGCGAGCGCGCACTCTTAAAAAAAGGCCAGGCCGCTGAACGACCTGGCCTTTAAAAAAGCTATCCGGAGCCGGACAACTCGGCGACAGAGCTACTTCGAGTAGGTGCTGCTGTGCATCGTCCCCGTACTGGTGGACATGGTCTCTTTGTGTGCGCAAGCTCCCAGGCTCAACGCGCTGGCCGCGAGGGCCAGGATCATCGCTGCTTTAAAAATCTTCATGTAGTATATTCGCCTCCTTTCCGAGCAAGTTGCTGCCGTCATTTAGTCACGTCGGAACTCCCGCGCAACGCTTTTCTCTGCTTTTCTCCCGCGTCGGCTAACGGGCATTTTCTCGGTGATAAATACGCGCGTTCCCACTTCGACGGCCGCAAAAAGTTCGGCCACATCGGCCTTCCGCATTCGGATGCAACCATGACTCGCGGCCTCTCCGATCGCCTCCTCGTGATTCGTCCCATGAATGTAAATGTAGCGCGCGTAGCTGTTGGCATTTCGCGGTTCGAGGCCATCGAGCCAGAGAATGCGCGACATGATGAGGTCGTCGGATCGCAGATCCTCGCGCGAGGCGCGGATCGGTTTGCGACTTTTGAACGCGATCTCGATCGGACGATTCTCTCCAATCTTTTCCGCAATCCGAAAACGTCCCAGCGGCGTCTTCAGGCTTCCCTCTTCGCCACCGGTTCCAAACTTCGAGGTCGAGATCGGAAATGTGCGACTCGTTAGGCGGCCGCGCTTCAATTTCAACTCCTGCTTCGCCACCGAAACATGAATGCTGAGCTGCACACTTTTCTTCACCGCCGGCCACGATAAGCTGCGTTTGCCCGTGCCAAAATCTTTTCACATCGCAGTCGTCGGAGCGACCGGCGCCGTCGGCGCCGAACTTCTAAACGTGCTCGAGCGCCGCGTTTTTCCGGTTAAACAAATACGACTGCTCGCGTCGGCACGCTCCTCCGGAAAAAATCTCCGCTTCCGCGATCAGGAAATTTGCGTGGGGGAATTGCGCGAAGATTCCTTCGCCGATATCGAGATCGCGTTCTTCAGCGCTGGCGGCGAAATCTCGCGGCGCTTTGTCCCGATCGCGCGCAAGGCGGGCGCGATCGTTATTGATAACTCTTCTGTCTTTCGCATGGAAGCGGACGTGCCGCTGGTCATTCCGGAAATCAATGGCCGCGACGTGGCCGGGCATCGCGGCCTGATTGCAAATCCAAATTGCACGACGGCTGTCGCGCTCATGGCCCTTTATCCGTTGCATCTCGCCTTCGGAGTTCGGCGCGTTTTTGCCGCGAGCTATCAGGCCGTTTCCGGAAGCGGCGCGCGCGCGATCGCGGAATTAAAAAAACAGGTCGAAGCCGCGCGTGACGAGAAGCCGCCCGCACCGGAAATTTATCCGCATCCGATCGCCTTCAACGTTTTGCCGCACGTCGATGCGTTCCTGGAAAACGGCTACACCAAAGAGGAAATGAAAATGCAAAACGAAGGGCGACGCATCATGCATCTCCCGGATTTTTGCGCTTCGGTTACTTGCGTGCGAGTGCCGGTTTATC
>CAXSCV010000132.1:2805-4880 GCA_964235895.1 uncultured Chthoniobacterales bacterium | reverse complement strand
GGCGAACCCACCGCCTGTCCGTTCGGCGCATACACGGAAAAGATTCGCACGTTGCCGATCGTGGCCACGATCGCCCGCGCCTGCGGATCATCCTCCTCATCGCACAACCCATTCCGCGCGGCGTGCGGCTCTTCTTTCGAGAGAATCGCCACGCCGTTGTATGACTTTTGCCCATGGAAAACCGCGTGATAACCAGCCGCGCGCAATTCCAGAATCGGGAACTGTTCGTCGGTGCATTTCGTTTCCTGCAAACAGACGATCTCGGGCTGCGTCGCGCTTAACCAGGCGAGCAATCTGTCCAGCCGGCGACGCAGCGAATTGATATTCCAGGAAACAATTTTCATCCGTTACAAATCCATCTCCACGCCGGGCGTCGGCACGATAATTTCCGAGGCCGGCAACTCCGCGGCCAGCGTCGCGCGCATCCATTCCACCGCCGGTAAATCGCCATGCACCAGCACTACCTTCTTCGGCGCAAGTTTCTTCACATAAGCGACGATCGACTCGCGCGACGCGTGCGCGCTCAGTTGAAAAGCTTCGATCTGGCAACGCAATTCCTGCGCGGGCAACTCCGGGTCTAACGAGACCAAATCACCGGGTTTTGCCGCGCGCAAAACACCACCGGGCGAAGCCGGATCGGCGTAGCCGACGAAAAATATCGAATGCTTCGGATCCTCCAAAAGACGGCGCGCAAAAATATTCGAGAGCGTTTTCGGCGTCATCATTCCGCTGGAAAGCGCATAGATCCGGCCCGGTTTGGCCGGCGCATCGGCGATGGTTTGTCCATTCAAAACAAACGGCTCGAGCGCTTCCAGCAATTGCAGCCGCGGAAAATTCCGTCGACTCGTTAGGGAAAATCGGTCGTAAATCTCCGTCATCCGCGTGCTCAAACCGCCGATGTAAATCGGGCAATCATTCAGTAATTTTTCGCGTCGAAAACGATGCAGCATCGCGAGCAACTCCTGCGTCTTGCCCAAAGCGAAAACCGGAATGAGCACGCAACCACCGCGCGCAAAAGCGCTTCCGATCGCTTCGACCAATCGCCGCTCCTCGGCGGCGCGGGTAAAATTCTCCGGCAGCGGGTTGTCGCCGCGCGTCGTCTCCATGATCAAAACATCGATCTTCGCTTCCGGAAAAACCGCCGCGCGCGCGATCGTTTGATCCTCGAAGTTTACATCTCCGCTGTAGAAAAAAGTGCGCCCCTCCGCGCGCATCAGAACTCCTGCCGAGCCGAGCACGTGACCGGCGTCGAAGAATTCAAACGTAACGCCGCGCTCGTTAGGCTGGCGCACGCGATGGCCGGCCAAATTGAATGGCTGTCGGTAACGGCAAGTGCGCCATTGTTCGGCCGCGCGGTTCGTTTCCTTGTGCGTGAAAAGCGGGCGCATCGCGGCGCCTAGTTCCTCGCGCTGCCGGGTCATGACGTTGACCGAATTATGCAAAAGCACATCGCCGATTGCCGAAGTCGCTTCGGTCATAAAGACGCGCGCTTCCGGTTGTCGCCGCATCAAAACCGGCAGCGTGCCGATGTGATCCTGATGCGCGTGCGAGATGACAATGCCGTCGACTTTTCCGCCCTCGAACGCCGCAAAGTTCGGCAGCGCTTCCTCACCCGCGTACTTCGGATGCATCCCGCAATCCAAAATAAAACGCTCGTCGCCACTCGTTAGTCCGTAACAATTCGCGCCGATCTCGATCCGCTGCGTCAGGTTAGTGAACTTCACCGGCAGCTCTCGTTAGGCCACTGCGGGCGGAATGGCGTTCGCAACGTCGCCCACTTTTCGTCTGCGGAAAAATGCGGCGATCACGATCGCACTCCACAGCCCGCCGAGCGGCAACAAGCCCGGCAGCCAAAGGTTCCAACGCGACAACGCGGCCAGCGCGAAGAGAAAATACGCCGCCGTCAAAACGCTCCCGTAAAGAAAAAGATCGAGGCGCTTCATCGTCCGCGCCGTCGTTTCCGCCGCGGCGATGAGCAACAAAATCGTGCAATCGAAAATCGGAGAAATCCGTCGCAAATATTGATTGCCTTGAATGGTGGCGATCGCCGCCGCGAAAAGATCCGGCGGCGAAAG
>CAXSCV010000132.1:1887-2795 GCA_964235895.1 uncultured Chthoniobacterales bacterium | reverse complement strand
GTCGGCGTGCGCGCGAGCACAATTTGCTCGCGGAAATTCGTCGTCGGCCCGCCGGAAGTTTTTTCCTTTTCGCGGCCCTGCGCCAGAAGCAGCAGCTCGTTCAAACTCAGCCGATGCGCTCGCCGCAGGGCCATGGGATCGATGCGCATCGTGCCATCGAGATCGACCGGAATGCGGCGATTTCCTGGAAGCAAAATTTGCGAACCGATTTCGATCTTCACTTCCGCCGGCGTGACGCGCAGCCAAAGCAAAATCGCTTGCAAGGTGAACGACGGCACGACTTCGCCGCGATACAAAAAGAGCAGCGGCACGCGGATGCTCGAAGCCGACTCGTTAGGCAAATTCGCGTAACCGGGCGTCGAAATAAGCCGCAAATCTTCCGCAGGTTGCCGGCCGATTCCGGAAAACGCCGGCAAATCCGAGCGTTTTCCAGTCACTTGCGGGAAGCCGCGGATATCGCTCCACGGCGTGTCGGGATCGGGCGCATCGGTCAACTCGGAGGCGAGCAACAACTTCGGCACGCGCATCGCTTGATCGAGAAAAACCTGTTCCTGATCCTTGTCGCGTTCGCGCCATTTCAGAACGTTTTCGAAGGCGACTACATTTGGCTGAAACTCGAGCGCGCCTTGCAGAAAGAGCGCAAATTCGAGCGGCGTGATCGCTATTCCTGCGCGCTTATCCGCATGCAAGTCTGCTTCGTTCGCCGCCGGCGCGCTCGGATCCGCCACCGTTTCGCTGCCGATTTCGACGATGGTCAACGGCACTTCCGGCGCATGCGCGGCATCCGAATGATTAAGCAGCCAGCGCAGGAAAAGATCGTCCATTTGCGTCGCGCGCGGCTCGCGCAAAATAAGAATGCCGAGCAGCAAAGCGACCAGCGTAGGCGAAAAGCCGCTGCCCGCCAGCCA
>CAXSCV010000132.1:0-1877 GCA_964235895.1 uncultured Chthoniobacterales bacterium | reverse complement strand
AGCAGCAAAGCGACCAGCATCAGCCATGGCGAAGGTGGCTGCATCGCGGCAGGAAAGAGCCCCGCACGAGGTGTGACAAGCGAAATTGCGCGCGCGCGCCTCTTACTTACTCCACTCCAGCATCCGCAGAATCGGCAGCTCCGCCCGTTTCCTGATCGACTCCGGCAACGTGATTTCCGGCGCCATTTGTAAAAGCGCGGAGTGCGCTTTCTCGAGCGTGTTCATCTTCATGAAACGACATTCCGCGCAGGCGCAGCGATCGGTTGGACCTGGAATAAAATTCTTGCCCGGAACTTCTTTGCGCAAGCGATGCAGCATGTTCGCCTCCGTCACGATAATGATGTCGCGCGCAGGCGATGCGCGGCAGTAGCTCACCATTTTTTCCGTCGAACAAACTTCATCCGCGAGCAATCGCACCGCGAACGGACATTCCGGATGCGCCACCACCGGCGCGTCCGGAAATTCATCGTGAATGCGCGCGATACTCCGAGCGGTGAACTCGACATGCACATAACAATTGCCCTGCCAGAGATCCATCGCGCGTCCGGTTTTCTCGATCACCCAGGCGCCAAGATTTTGATCGGGCACGAATAAAATATTTCGATCGGCCGGCGCGCGTTGGACGATTTTCTCGGCGTTTCCGCTCGTGCAAATGACATCCGACAACGCTTTCACGCCCGCGCTGCAATTGATGTAGGCGATGACGTAATAATTTTTCGCGGCGTGTTCTTTCAGAAACGCGTCGAGCTTTTCCGGCGGACACGATTCTGAGAGCGAGCAGCCCGCATCGAGATCTGGCAGCAAAACGCGCTTGGATGGGTTGATGATCTTCGCGGTCTCGGCCATGAAATGAACGCCGCAAAAAAGGATCACGTCCGCGTCCGTTTCCGCCGCGCGATAACTCAGGCCTAACGAGTCGCCCACGTAATCGGCCACGTCCTGCAATTCGGGCGCCTGATAGTTGTGCGCGAGGATGACGGCGTTGCGTTCGCGCTTCAGCTCCCCGATCTCCTCCGCCAGGTCGAGACCGAAGTTTACACCGCTGCTTACCATCGCTTAACGTCGCCGGATTCCAGCGAATACTCAAACTTCGACGGCGCGTTATCGCCTTGGATTCATCGGCGCGGGCCATCTCGCGGGCTCGGTGATTCGCGGGCTCCTGCGAGTAAAATTTTGCCCGCCGAACGAGATCATTGCCAGCCAACCCATCGATGAGTTGCGCGAAAAACTGCGGAAGGAGACCGACGTTCACGTGGTTAGTGGCAACGAAGAAGTCGTTAGGCAATCGGAGCTCATTTTGCTCGGCGTGAAACCGAGCGTGGTCTTGCCGGTGATCGAAGAAGCGGCCCGCGAGCTGCGCGATAAACTCGTCGTATCTCTCGCTGCCGGCATTCGTCTCGAGAAGATGGAGTCGCTCGCGGAAGCACGCTTTCTGCGCGTGATGACGAATACACCATCGGCCATCGGACAGGCGGCCACGGCCATCGCCCCCGGGAAGCGCACGGACGCCGCCGACCTCGCGCGCGTGACGGAAATTTTTCGCGCGATCGGCTTCGTCGTGCAGATCAAGGAAGAGCAGATCGACGCCGTCACGGCGCTCGCCGGCAGCGGACCAGCTTTTGTTTATAGCGTGATCGAAGCCTTCGCCGAAGGAGGCCGGCGGGCCGGTTTGCCTAACGAGACTTCGCTTCAGCTCGCGACGCAAATGGTCCTCGGCGCCGCCTCTCTCGCGACCGAGAGCAAGGCGTCGCCGAAAGAATTGCGCGATGCGGTTGCGACTCCCGGCGGAACGACTGCAGCGGGTTTGGCCGCGATGGAAAAATTGCGCGCGAGCGAAGGTTTAATCGCGGCGGTCGAAGCTGCGACGGCGCGAGGAC
>CAXSCV010000131.1:0-4914 GCA_964235895.1 uncultured Chthoniobacterales bacterium | reverse complement strand
GCCGGACTTTCGTCAAACCGAACTGATCAACGCCGTCGAAAAGCTAAGCGGCGATCTTTGCATCTCGCGGCCGAAATCGCGCTTGAGTTGGGGCATCGAGCTCCCGTTCGATCGCGATTACGTCACTTATGTCTGGTTCGACGCGCTCACGAATTACATCAGCTTCATCGGCTACGATCCCGCCGCGAAAGACTTTTCCGCTCAGCCTAACGAGTTCCGCGAGAAATGGCCCGCGCTGCATGTCATCGGCAAAGACATCCTCATTCCGGCGCACGGCATTTATTGGCCAATCATGCTTCACGCCCTCGGTTTTCCCGACGAGCAAATGCCGAAGTTTCTCGTGCACGGCTGGTGGAACATCAGCGGCGCGAAGATGAGCAAGTCGTTAGGCAACGTCGTCGACCCCGACTCGTTAGCCGACAAATACGGCGCGGAAGCGCTTCAGTATTACTTAATGGCGGATATCGCCACCGGGAAAGACGCCGACTTTTCGGAAGACGCATTGTCGGCCCGCTTCAACGCCGACTTGGCCAACGATCTTGGAAACCTGCTTAATCGCGTGCTTAACATGAGCCAAAGATATTTTAGTGGGGCGATCACCGAGGCGCATAATCCCGACATACAGGATTTGTTTCTTCAAGAGATCAATGCCTGGATCTCGAACATCGGGACGTTTATGAAGCGATCCTCAGTTGATTCCGCCACGCGAGTGGCTGGCGAAGCTTCGGGCTTCTGCAATCAGTTCATCGAGTCGGAGGCGCCTTGGAAATTAGCCAAAGACCCTGAACAGCACTCACGTCTGCACTCGGTTCTTTACAGCCTCGCCGAGTCCCTCCGCATTATCGCGATCCTGATTTCGCCTGTTCTCCCGAAAGCCGCCCACGGCATCTTCGACCAGCTCAATTGGAAAATGGAGCCAGAGTTAGCCGGCGAAGAAGCCCGCTTCTCGTTAGGCGACGCGGAGTGGGGGCAGTTGCCCGCCGGACATGTGGTCGGTAAACCCACGCCATTATTCCCGCGTATCGAGGCGTCCGCCGAATGACCGCAACACTGCGATTTCGATGACCGCACCCTTTCCATTCGCGCAGATCGTTTTCTTCCTTGCCGTAATCTTCCTTCCGCAAGGCGCGTTTGAGTTCAGCGCCGATATCGATGGATACGAGCTAATCTGGACCCGCCACGAAGATGCGTGGCAGGCGGCGAGTGCGGGGCGTGACGGCGGCCCGTGGTCGGTGAAGGGTTTCGAGGTTACTGGATTTGGCGAGACGACCTCTCTCGGGAGCCTGGTCAAAGTGGAGACGGATGATGCGGGAAAGAAAAATGTGAGCGTGAAAGACAAGCCTGTGTCGGTGGCCATAACCGAGCCCTCGATTTCGGCATCGCGAAGAGCACGGGCCCCACCGAGCGCGCGATCACCCTTTCACAGACGGAAGGGGGCGCCTTGGGCAAACCCGTTGTGATCACGTATTCGCGCGAAGGCGCCGCCAAGTAAGCCGCGCAAGACTCAACGCGCGCGTGCGTAATTTCGCGAAAACAATCTCCCCCGTTTTTCGGCACGCTCGGCGTGTTTTTTGGCTTGCCCTGCGGGATGGCTCCATGTCCTCTCGCGCTCATGAAACGCACCCTCTCGCTTCTCACCGTTTTCTGCGGATGCGCGCTCCTGGTCTCGCCAGGTTTCGCGGATGACAAGGATTATCACGACCAGGATTTAAAAGATAAAAGCTTCGCCGGCGCTGCGCTCAAGGGCGCCGATTTCTCGGAGTCGGTCCTTTGCGATTTTGCCAGGGCAGATCTGGAAGGCGCGAACTTCAAAGGCGCCGACTTGCGAGCGACTTTTACCTCGGTGAATGCGAAGAAGGCGGATTTTCGCGAGAGCACGATCAGCTTTCTTTTTTCGAGTAACGCAGATTTCAGCGGGGCGAATTTCGAAGGCGTGGACATGAAAAACGTGTCGATTTACGAAACGAAATTTCGCGGCGCGAACTTACAAAAGACGAAAGGCTGGGGCTCGGCGCGCGGGGTCGATTTCAGCAAAGCCGATCTGCGCGGGGCAAATCTCCGCGGCTTGCAACCCGGTGACAGCGGCGAAGGTCCGACGCGTTTTCGCGGCGCAATTTACGATGAGGACACGACCTGGCCGGATGGCTTCGATATGAAAGCGTCGGGCGCAGTCATGTCAAAACGTTCGGAGGGCGACGACAGCGCGGCCAAGAGCAAAAAGCCGCGCGGCGATGAGGAAGCCGATGCGCCGCAAAAAACGGACGCGGATGAAAATGCGGATTCGCCTCGACCGAAAAAGAAGAAGAAACCCGCCAATGACGATGACACGTCATCAAACGACAACGGCTGATCGGTCAACATTTTCGCAACCAAGAAGCTAATTTTATGAGCGCAATTTTTCCGCTTCCCCACATCATCTTTTTTCTCGCAACGCTTTTCCTCCCGCCGGGGACGAAGAGTTTTACCACGACACTGGACGTCGGCCGGCCAATAAAAGCGACGTTCACGCGCGAGGCCGATGGCTGGCGCGCCACGAGTGAGGACGGCCGCGACGGAGGACTGTGGTCGATGGAAAATCTGACCGTCCTTGAGACGCAGGAAAATAACACGAGGAAGACGGAGCTCGCGGAATTCGTGAAGATCAAAAAAACCGGCGACGGGGAAAAGGAAGTGCAGGTAAAAGGTCGCCCGGTGTCGGTCGTGATGACGCATTCCACGCTGACGTTTTCGCAAAGCGAGGGCGGACCTTTGTCGCAACCGGTCGTGCTGGCTTACGCGACCGGGAATCAAACGAGTGCGAGCAAGGAGGAGAGCGACGAACAAGCTCCGAAGAAAAAGACGAGCGCTGAAGATGGATCGACTTCCGCGAAGCCCAAGGGAAAAGATTTTCACGACCAGGATCTGAAAGGGAAGGATTTCTCGGGGGCGTCGCTCGATGGCGCGGATTTTTCCGAAGCGACTTTCGATCACACCAACCTGACGAACGCGAGTGCGAGGAAAGCCGATTTCAAAGGCGCAAATTTTGTCTGGCTGACCGCGCCAAATGCAAATTTCTCCGGCGCGGATTTCCGCGAAACGACTTTTGTCGGGTACTTCGAGGGGGCGGACTTTAGCGACGCTAATTTCGAAGGCGTGGTGATGAAGAACGCCGGTCTTTTCGGCGCGAAGTTTCGCGGCGCAAATCTGCAACGGACCAAAGGATGGTCCGTCTCGCGCGAGGCCGATTTCAGCAGAGCGGACGTCCGCGGCGCGAACTTCCGCGGCGTGGCGGCGAGCGCGATGCCGCGGTTTCGCGGAGCAATCTACGACGAGGAGACGGCGTGGCCGGAGGGATTCGATCCGAAGGCGGCCGGCGCAATCCTGAAAGCGGCGAAAGCAGAAGGTGACGCGAGTTCGTCGGAAGCGCCGCGGAAGAAAAAGAAGTCGGCGGATGATGATGACGCGCCGAAGTCTAACGACAATTAAAACGCCAGGGCTATCGCCCGCCGGCTGGCCGGACTTGAAATATGCGGACGAATATTTGTAGTTTGGAAAAAATGAGTCGCCGCGTCTTTGCCCTTATTTTCGTGATTGGTTGCTCAATGGTTCGTGTTTTGCGCGGCGATAGCGGGGAGGAGCGCAGGATTGAAATCCGAGTCGAAGAGCAACGCGCCGAACAAGCGGCCGAAGATCGTCGCGAGGAAGATCGCCGGGAAGCGAATCGCCAGGAAGAGCGTCGCCAGGAAAATTTGCGCGAGCAACAGAAGCAGGAGAACGCCGCCACCGAGCGTCGTCGGCAGGATGCAATCGATGCACGCCGAAAAGAGGACGCGTCCGCCGCCGCCCGCAAAGAAGAAAACCAACGCGACGAAGCAAAACGCCAGGCGCGTGACGAACAGAATCGGGCGGACGCGCGCGCGGCGGACAACAAGCGGGAGAATCAACAACACGAGCAACGCGCCGAGGATCAACGCAAAGCAGATCAAGCCGCGGCCAACCGGCTCGCCGAGCAACGCGATGCTGCTCGCAAAGCGGAAGCCGCTGACGCCGCGCGGAAAGAAGACGCGCGGAAGCAGCAGAATTTGGCCGACCAACGGAAGCAGGAAAACGCGGAGGCGGAGCGCCGCAAAGAGCAACAGGTTCTCGACAATCGCAAAGCGGACCAAGCCGCGGCCAATCGCTTGATGGAAGCGCGCGACGCGCAACGAAAAGCGGAGGCGGCGAATGCCGTGCGCGCGGCCGCACAGGGTTCCGGCGCGACGCTGCCGAGTAACGCGAGCACGCGGGACGTGATTGATTATCGCGCGGCTCAGGCGGCGGCGCGCGCCGAGGAAGATCGCCGGCTCCAGCGCATCGTGGACGACCGGCGAGAGGCCGATCGAAAAGAAGAAAATCGCCGGCTGGCGAATCTCGAAGAGCGCCGAAAAGAAGAGCAACGACAGGAACGGATCAAAGAGGAGAATCGGCAGGCGGCGTTGAAAGTCGAACGCGCCGAGCAGGAACGAAGAGAAGCGGATCGGAAGACCGAACAGCAACGGCTCGATAACATTAAATCGCAGCAGGCAGTCGATCGGCGGAACGAAGAGAATCGCGCGGCGACTGCGGCGGAAGAGCGCCGCATTGCGGAGAACAAACAAGCGCAGATCCAAGCCGATCGCGTGGCCGCGGATCGAAAGACAACACTAATAAAAGAACAGCAACTCGCGGAGAGCCGAAAGGAAGATGCGATCAAGGCGCAGCAGTTAATCGATCGACGAAACGCAGACAACAAACAGGCGCAGACCGTGGCGGATCGCATTGCCGCCGATCGCAAAACAGAGCAGCGAAAGCAAGAACAGCTCGAGGAGAATCGTAAAACGGAGGCGCTCAAAGCGCAGCAGTTGCTCGATCGGCGTAACGCCGATAACCGCGCAGCCGAAGCGGCGGACGAGCGGC
>CAXSCV010000130.1:0-5063 GCA_964235895.1 uncultured Chthoniobacterales bacterium | reverse complement strand
AGGAATGCCGCGAGCCCGTAGCCAAAATCAGATAATCGTAAGCAATCTCGCGCGGCCCGGCGGTCAGTTTTTTCGCGGCGACATCGATCACGCTGACGTCGGCCAGCATGACGTCGATGTTCTTGAAGCGATGAACGACGGCTCGGATGGGCGCTGCGATATCAGCCGGCGAAAGCGCCGCGGTCGCGACTTGATAAAGGAGCGGTTGGAAGAGGTGATAATTCGTGCGGTCGATGACCGTCACCCGCACCGGTTCGTTTCCGAGAAGTTTGGCCGCTTCCAGTCCACCAAAACCCGCGCCAATAATGACCACGCGCGGCGGTCGCTCCTGAGTCTCCATTTGGGGAAGCTCGGCAGAAGCACGCGCGAGGCGAGAACTTTCGTCGTTCGTTAGGCGAAGAGTTCGCGAAAGGTTTTCGCGAGATCTTCTTTGTCGAGACGCCGCTCGGCAATTCCGATCATGGCATCATAGAGCTGATCGGAGTCCGGTGATTTCGTGTGACCGTTAGCCGCAAGGAAAACAAGCGCCGTCGCTACAGCGACGCGCTTGTTGCCATCCAAAAAGGCCTGCGCTTGCGCGAGATGATACGCATACGTTGCAGCCAATGCGAAGACATCAGCTGCACCGTAATAGTAGGCATTTTGGGCCGCGCCCAAGGCGGATTCTATTAGGCCGAGATCTCTGATTCCGGACGAACCACCGAAACGCCGTAATCCCTCTTGGTGAAGATCGAGCACCGTTTCGAGCGAAACGAATTCGGGCGGAGGCACTCTATTGCGCGAGTTTTCTAAAGAGCTCGGCGTGCTCTTCCATAACCTTCGTGCCGATGACCCGGGCCTTCTCGCGATCGATAAATTTCGGCTCGGAAGAATCCCCGTTCAGAAGAAAATTTCGCACCTCCGCAAGCTCCGACGGAGGCAATGCTTTGATTTTCTCGATCAATTCTGCCGCGCTCATCGCTCTCAGTTTAATCGCGCCAAAGAGCCGGCGCAATATGCCTGCGGGCAACGCTCGAAAAGCAGTTGTTTCTCGCGGAGACCGCACCTATCTTCCGCGCCTTATGCCGAAGCCAATAGCGCGGAGCAAGACGCGGAAAGCCGTCGCCAAGCGATTCAAAATCACCGCCACCGGCAAGGTGATGCGTCAGCACGCCTCCCGCCGCCACTTGCTTTCCTCGAAGAACGCCAAGCGCAAACGTCACATGGCGAAATCGGTGGAAGTTGATTCGACCGATACGGCTCGGATCAAGATGAACATGCCGTTCGCCTAACGAGCGGTTGATTTTCGTCAGCGTCTGTTTTCGGGCAAGGCCGCTTCCTCTGGAAAGTTGACCGCGCCTTGCTGATTGGGCGGCGCGGAGACCGCTTCAGTCGGTGTCGGCGGACTCGATGGCAAACGCGTCGGCGGCGCTTGTGGATACCATCGTTCGTATCCTTCGCGCGGTGACCGATAAAGATCGCGGCGATTTTCCAACGTCGTGCAGGAAGTTGCGGCCAGGAGCAGAAAAAAGACCAACACCTTCACGCGCGCGATGCAAACAAAAGCGTGATCACGTGTCAACGGAACCACGCCTAAACCGTCGCTTAGTGCGGAAGCAGCGGCCGCTGATCGATCACCTGCCATGTTTCCACATCGGCGCGCGACACGATTCGCGGCGGATGCGTGATCAGTTTCATCGAATCAAAAATTACTTCTCGGAACGGAATCTTCACTTCTTGCGCCAGCGCGGCTTTTTCGGACTCCGCCATTTCCTTGTAAAGCAAACTCAGATGCGGATCGAACGCCGCCTCGTCTTCCAAACCGAGCGCGGTCGCCAGCGCGCTCCGAAGCTTGCGAAGTTCCGCTGAAAGGCGAAAGCGCACGAAAAGCGTTTGCGTGAATTTTGTTGAGAAATAAATGCCGTCGATTTCCAAAGCGTAACTCGCGTCCATCGGAATTTCGCGAAGAACGCGCTCGGCTCGACCGCGCTCGCTCACATTGCCATGCAAAGTGAGATGCGGTTCGAAGACCGGCGCATCGAAACGGTCTCCCAAATTCGCTATTAACTCGGAAAAGAATTTGTGCTCGCTCGCAGCCGGGACCAGCCAAAAGGCGAAACGATCCGGCGCATTCGGCGTCTGCATTAATCCAAACCTGCCCGCGTTCCGCTCCGAGAAAAGGGCGAGCCGTGGCGGAGGCTCGATGTTATGCTGCGCCCATGCTCACGAATGTTCTCGGCACCGAGTTGCGTTGCTGCTGCCGCGATCCGCTCACCGGATTTTTTCGCGATGGTTATTGTCGCACCGGGCCGGAGGATCTGGGACTCCACACCGTCTGCGTGCAAGTCGATCGCGATTTTCTCGACTTCTCCATGCTCGATGGCAACGACCTCGTTACGCCGCATCCGGAATACGGATTTCCCGGTTTGGAACCGGGCGATCGTTGGTGTGTTTGCGTGACGCGCTGGGTGGCGGCACTGAAGCGCGGACTCCCGGGAAAGATCGATCTGGAAGCGACCCATTCTTCCGCGCTCGAATTCGTTTCGCTGGAGGAATTGCAGGCGCATGCGATCGAAAAGTGATCGCCGCCGAAGCACGCAAACAAGCACTCGTTAGACCATCGGACGAAAACGTCCGACCACTTCCTGCAAGCAGTCGGTGATTTGGCCTAACGAGCAAACTTCCACCGCTTCCAGCAGCGTCGGGAAAATGTTTTCTTTCGACTCGGCGACCGCGGCGAGTTTCTCGAGCATCTTCCCCGCTTTGGCCGCATTGGTTTTCTTGAATTTCTTCAACCGATCGACTTGGAGTTGCTGCTTCGCGCGCGGTGTCCGCGACAATTCCACTTCCGGCATTTCCTGATTTTCGTTGCGATACTTATTGAGCGCGATGATCGGCCGGGTGCCGTTATAAATCTGCTGCTCGTAACGATGCGCGGCGTTCTGAATTTGGCTGCGCTGATAACGATGTTCAATCGCCGCGGTCACGCCGCCAAGGCGTTCGATTTGCCGGAACTCCTCCAGCATCGCTTTCTCGACCGCGCGCTCGACCGCCTTCATTCCCGGCGAACCGCTGAGCATGTTCATGGTGTGTTTGAAGATGCCGGACTCATCGAGCAGGATGGCCTGGCCGTGCGCGGCGAGACGGATCCATTCTTCACTCGGCGTGGTGAACGGCTCGTCCGCGCTGTTCGAGTGGCAGGAGTTAGTGCCGTTCATGTAGGCGAGCATGAGCTCGGCGGCAGTTCTCGTTAGGTTATTTTTGAACTCGTGCGCGACGAGCGAGCGGCCGCTCGTTTGCGTGTGCAATTTGAACATCTGGCCTTTCGGTCCCGCGCCAAAAACATCGCGCATCCCGATCGCCCAGATGCGCCGCGAAACGCGCGCGAGCGCGATGTATTCGACGTCGAGTCCGCAATCCAGGAAGAAGGAAAGCCGCGGCGCGAATTGGTCGACCGGGATACCGCGCGCGGCCAGCATTTCGGCGTAAGCGAAACCATTCGAGACCGTGTAAGCCGCCTGTTGGACTGGCGTCGCGCCGGCTTCGCCGATGTGATATCCGCTGATCGAAACCGGATACCAGCGCGGCATATTTTCCGTCGTCCACTCGATCATGTCGCAAAGAAAACGAAGCGACGCTTCCGTCGGGAAAATGGTTTCGTTCTGCGCCTGCACTTCCTTGAAAATGTCGGCTTGAATGGTGCCGCGCAGATTGGGCACGACCTTCGCGCCGAAGCGTTTTTTCGCCGCCGCGACGTACATCGCCATGATGATCGGCGCTGGCCCGCTGATCGTCATCGACGCGGAAAACGCGGGCGAGCCCATGTCGAATCCGTCGTAAAGACGGATCATGTCTTCGTAAGTATCGATCGCCAGGCCGCCCTCTCCGATCTTCCCGAACACGCCGGGCGCATCGCTGTCGATGCCGTAAAGCGTCGGTCCATCAAAGGCCGTGCTCAGCCGCGCGCTGCGTTGATGTCCGGTGAGAAAATGGAAACGCTCGTTCGTATCTTCCGCCAACCCGAGCCCGGAGAACAAGCGCGTCGGTTCTTCGACTTCCGCCGGCTTCGCCTTGGCCTTGGTCTTCGCGCCGTTCTTCCTGTTGTTAGCGTGGCCGTTCTTGCCGTTCTTCTCAAAACTGCCCGCCTCCGGTTCGAGCAACGGCTCCATGTACATCTCGCGATAAGCGCCGGCGGTGAAGGGAAATTCGCCCGGCAAACCTTCGCCTAACAAGTAACGCGTGATCTCACCCGGCTCGTCCATTTCCGGCAAGGCCAGCCGCGGCAATTCCAAACCCGTGGGCGCGCGACCGGTCGGCACGCGCCGTTTGATTTCCTCCCACCGCTGCGACATTTCCGCGCCGAACTTTTTGTCGGTGCGCGCGCGCTTCACTTCCTCGAGCACGTGCTGGTTGTACTTCTCTACCGCTTCGACGACGTTCCCGAGTTTGCTCATAGATTCTTCTTCTCGTTAGGCGTTTTCTTCGTCAGCAGGTCGCAAAGTTCATCCACGCCTTTATCGCGATGCCGTTTTGCCACCGTAGAAACCAGACGTTGCGCGCGCTTATTCTGCTCGAGGCGCTGCTCGATTTCCACCACGGCGGTGCGCGCGCGATCCTGGTCGCTTTTGTTTACGACCACGATGTCCGCGAGATCTAGCATGGCGATTTTCTGCAACTGAAGACGCGCGCCGTAATCGGGATTCATCACCAGGACCGTTTGATCGACTAGCTCGCTCTCGAACGGCATCGCTTCCTGTCCGGTGCCGACCGTTTCGATAATGACGTAATCGAAGTCCGCATTCGCGAGCACGCGCAAGCAATCTTCCGTGGCCGGCGACAATCCCCCAGCCTGTCCGCGCGTGGCCATGCTGCGCATAAAGACGCGTTCATTCTGCGAGTTAATCATGGTCGCACGATCGCCTAACAACGCTCCTTCGCCGACCACGCTCGGGTCGTGCGAAAGAATCGCGATCCGCGCTTTCGGTTCGCGGAACAAAAGGCGCAGAACCAGTTCATCAATCAAGGTCGTCTTGCCCGCTCCGCCCGGCCCAGTGAATCCGATCACGCGAGCCTTTCTGTTTTCT
>CAXSCV010000129.1:0-5191 GCA_964235895.1 uncultured Chthoniobacterales bacterium | reverse complement strand
CTCTTTTCGCGGGCGGACCGGTGCTCGCTTTTCCGGGCGACGGCGTTTCATCAACTCATGGCGCCGTGCGTTTGCGCGATATGCGTTACGAAAAAATCGGGAACGATATTTTTGTTATCGGAAAGACGGCATCCGGGCATCAGGCCGACGAATAATCTGAAGAAACTTTTCGTCGGGACTTGGGTTCAATCATCACAAACAACAGGAGGAAACATGAACTGGAAAAAACTTCTCATTATCGCATTGGCGGTCGGCGCGTTGAGCTTCGCCGCCGCGCCTCGCTCCGAAGCCGGCGTGTCCGTTGGCATTGGGTTGGGCGCGCCATTTGGCTTCTACGGCGGATACTACGGCTACGGGTATCCGGGGGGCTATTATCCGTACGGCTACGCGCCATACGGTTACTACTACGGTCCGCGCTATCGCGCCTACTATCGGCCGTACTATTGGCACCACGGCCGGCGTATTTATTACGCGCGCTATCGGCACCGTTAAGACTTGCCTAACGACTCAAAGAGAGCCGGCTGAATTCGTTCGGCCGGCTCTTTTTGTTTTTTCGCGCAACCTTCGCGCGGGATGTGGCGGAGAGGGTGGGATTCGAACCCACGAGGGCTTTCGCCCTGCCGGTTTTCAAGACCGGAGCCATCAACCACTCGACCACCTCTCCTAGTTTTGCGGCGACGTATTCTGACACCGTCAAAGGCGTGAGCAAGAACGAGACACCGCAAGCGTGACGGTGCCCAATTCGACAGCGACCAGATCTCGTTAGGCCGACAAATTTATTTCGCGCGCAAGCTTGTCATCCTGACGCAGGCGAAGCGCGCCGAAGGACCTCACACAGGGTCCTTGATTAAGGTGGACCCATGAGAAAACTAAGGATCCTGTGCGAGGTCCTTCGCCGTCTGCGCGGCTCAGGATGACAGCGTGTTGAGTTCATCGTGAATGGTCGCGATCAATCCGCTGCGCTGGACAAATCTGTCGCTAGACGACGTGATATGTTCATGTGAACTTGCCTCGTGAGCAACTTCCGGCCGATCATTAACGAGCCGCCGCAAAGCTCCGAAGCCATCCACGGCCGCGGCGCTTCCTGGAGCCCGGCGAATCGTTTCGAGAAATTGCATGTCGATCTGACCGATCTGGACGTGGTCGATCCCGTCGCGGCCGCGGAGGAACGCCCGCGGCGCGCGACGGAATATTTTCGCGATCAGACGCAAACCATTATCACACGCAACCACAGCCCCGACGTCGGTTTCGAGACTAGTGTGAATCCTTATCGCGGCTGCGAACACGGCTGCATTTATTGTTACGCGCGGCCGACGCACGAATATCTCGGCTTCTCCGCCGGGCTCGATTTCGAGAGTCGCATCATGGTGAAAACCGATGCGCCTCGCCTTCTGGAGGCGGAGCTTTCTTCTCCCAAATGGAAACCGCAAACCCTCGTCCTCAGCGGCGTGACCGATCCGTATCAACCGGTCGAGCGACGCCTGGAAATCACGCGCGGTTGTCTGCAAGTGCTGGCGAAATTTCGCAATCCGGTTGCGATCATCACTAAGAACCGCCTGGTTACGCGCGACCTCGACTTGTTAGGCCAACTCGCCGCCGATCACGCCGCAGCGGTCAACGTTTCCATCACCTCGCTCGATCCGAAATTACAGCAGATCCTCGAGCCGCGCACCTCGTCGCCGAATGCGCGCCTGGAAGCGATCGCGCAACTTCGCGCGGCGGGAATTCCGGTCGGTGTCATGACCGCGCCGATGATTCCGGGATTAACCGATCACGAAATTCCCGCGATTCTGGCGGCGGCGGCGGAAGCCGGCGCCCAGTTCGCGGGCTACACCGTGGTGCGTTTGCCGTGGGCGGTCGCGCCGCTTTTCGAGCATTGGCTGGAGGAACATTTCCCCGATCGCAAAGAGAAGGTGCTCGGACGCATTCGCGATTTGCGCGGCGGCGAAAAATTAAACAGCGCGAAATTTTTCGAACGCACTCGCGGGCTCGGAATTTTCGCGGAGCAAATCCGCAAAATGTTCGAAGTCGGTTGTCGCCGCGCGGGAATGAATGCGCGACCGACGCTTTCCGCCGCAAATTTCCGCCGGCCTAACGAGCAGTTGAGCTTGGAAATCTAAACGACCGCGGCCGGCGGCGGCTTGGCCAGATTGACCCGGCCGAGAATGGAAAGCATGAGCAGGCCGCCGATCAATCCAAAGGGCGCCATGAAATAAAAGTAGCTGTTCCAACTGCGATCGAGCAGCGCGCCGAGCGCGATGCCGGCGAGCGTGCCGCCGAGATATTGGAAGGAATCGATTACGCCGGAAGCGAAGCCGGCCATCTTCGCGCCGCCGATGTCCATGGCCGCGGCCGTGCCGAGAATGGAATGCGTGGAATTGGCGGTGAAAGAAATCAGCACGAGGAAAAAAGCGGCCGCATTCGCGGAATGAAATTGCGCAGCCGCGAGGATGACCGCCGTCTCTAAAAAATAAAGTGCGGCCGCGACCGGCGCGCGGCGGCCGTTAAAAACTTTGTCGGAAACAAATCCGGAAATAAGCGAGCCAGCCGAAGCAACAAATGGAATGAAGAGCGCGACCAACTGAAATTGCCCCGATTGGAAATCGACGTGATGCGCCTCGCGCATGAAACGCGGAAACCATTGGTCGATCCCTTGCCGCACTGCGCCGGTGCAGGCGTAGGCACCGGCGATGATCCAGATGACCTTGTTCGAGAGAATGGTGTAGAGCACATCGCGGACGCGCGCGCGCACTTGTCCGCCGGATTCTTCGTCGGGATTGACCGAGGGAAAACCGGCTTCCTCCGGCGTGTCTTTGACGAAAATGGCGAGCCCGATTGCAACCAAAGTTGCGATGCCGGCCGGAACCCAAAACAACCAGCGCCAATGCAGCGGCGGAATTCGCAACATCCCCAAAAAAACAAAACCAGCGAGCAAGGCCGGACCGAGTTTGAAAATGCCGAAGCGTCCGAGATTAATCATGAAACCAAAGATGCCGGCGAATCCGCCGCGCTCAGTCGGACGAAACCAGGCGGCGTTGATCTTGATCATGCCTGGCGCGCCGAACGCCTGCAGGTAACCGTCGATTCCACGAATGGTCGCGAAGAGCCAAAGCAATCCCCAAAACGACGCCGCGCCGAAAACTAAATTCATCACGATCGTGCCCGCGGCCCCGATGAGCATGGCGCGTTTCCCGCCGAGCCGATCGGTCAGCAAACCGTTGACTACCTGGCCGATGGCGTAAGCGAAAAGCTGCGCGGAAATGATCCAGCCCATGTCCGCTTTCGAGAAACCGAACTCGCCCGCGATCGCGCCGTTGGCCAGCGGCAGATTATAGCGACACATGTAAAACGAGGTGTAGAGCAGGCCGATGAAGCCCCAGTTCAAGCCGCGCCGCGCGCGAAAGCCCGGCGGATGCGGGACGATGAGATCTTTTCTCATGACGGGCGCGAGGATGAGGACTCGGCCGCAGGTTCGCCACCTTTAAAAAATGCGACCGCCGGACGCCGACACGCGTAACGCCAATGCGATGCTTTGCCTAACGACGGCGGTCGTTTAGCATTCGCCCGTTTTGAACAAAATGAAGCCGATCCGAACAATGAAATTTGTCGCGCGGCAAACTGGCCTAACGATTCATACCATTCGCATTTGGGAGAAGCGTTACGGCGCGGTCAAACCGGTGCGGGCGGCGAACAATCGCCGGCTTTACACCGAGGAAGACGTCGAGCGGCTGCGGCTTTTGCACGACGCGACTCGCGCCGGACACAGCATCGGACAGATCGCGCGCGCGACCATTCCGCAACTGCAGAATTTGTTGCGCGACGCCGGTCCCGTTCCGCGCGCGCTTCGCGGAAAACTCGCCGACCAACGCGAGACTGCGGCCGAGGAATTCATCGCCCGGACCACGGAAGCGATCACCTCCTTCGATGCCGAATGGATCGCGAAGTTGCTCAATCTCGGCGCGGTCGAACTTGGTTCCGCTGCCCTCCTGCAAAAATTTGTCGCGCCGCTCGCGGAACAGATTGGCGAACTTTGGCGAGCGGGAGAATTGACCATCGCGCACGAACATTTTGCGACAGAACAACTGGCGAAATTCCTGAATGATTTCGCGCGGCCCTATTCGGAAAATCCATCCGCGCCGCACTTCGTTCTGGCCACGCCGACGGGACAATTGCACGAGCTCGGCGCGGTCGTGGTCGCCGCGGCCGCGCGCAGCCACGGCTGGCGCACGACTTATCTTGGCCCTTCTTTGCCGATCGAAGAAGTCGCGGGCGCGGTGAAAAATATCGCGCCGCGCGCGCTCGGCTTGAGCATTGTTTATCCGCCGGACGATGAGGCGCTGCGTCGCGATCTCCTGAAGTTGCGCGGATTGTTGCCGAAGAATCTGGCACTTCTCGTCGGCGGTCGCTCGGCCGATTCGTATGGGGATTTGTGGCGAAAAATAAAAGCGCAGCCGGTGGCGGATCTGGCCGCGCTCTTTCCTGCGCTCGATAAACTGCAAGGCCGTCGCCACCGCGCCGCTGGGTCGCGCGCGAAATGAATTTGCGCTCCGCGCCTCGTCCGGGACGGTGACGAAATTTATGCCGCTGAACATCGGAAGTTTGCACATTGGAATGAAAGTTTTGCATCCGCGCTATGGCGTCGGCGTGGTGCGCGCGTTGACCGAGCACACCGCGGAAGTCGCGTTCGATGACGCGCCGCGCACGCTCGCTCCGGAAACGAGCGGGCTCACTTCGGCCGAGCCGACCGCGACTTTGAGCGAGATGCAAATGCCGCTGACGAATCTGATTCGTGAAACCGCGCAAGCGGTCGTGGACTCGTTAGGCCTGGAGAAAAACGAAGAGATCGTGGAAGGACTGGCGACGCGCTGGCAACGCGGCAATCTCGTTTTGCAATCAGCCGACACGGCCTTGCAACCGAAGGAAGTGCCGCTCGAAACATTTTTTCACAAGATCGTCATGATTCGAAACAACCTCCGCGTGCTGGAGCAGAAGGTGAACGCGAGCGAAAAATTGAGCGACGCGGACAAGTTCGATATCCAGCAATACATCACCCGCTGTTACGGCTCGCTCACCACCTTCAACGTTCTCTTCAAGAACAAAGACGACCAGTTCTCGACTAGTTAGGCGTCACTCGTTAGTCCATGTCGGTTTCTTTGACCGAACTTTCCGGCGGCGGCTCGTCGACTCGGCG
>CAXSCV010000128.1:0-5219 GCA_964235895.1 uncultured Chthoniobacterales bacterium | reverse complement strand
TAGTTCGTCCACTTCCCGCCCGGCGTAGCGATGACCGGCAATTCGTCGGTCATGAATTGGGTTTTGCCGACCACGCCCCACATGCGGGTGCCCGTCGCGTCGCGCCATTTTTGCGACATCATCTCGCCCGTGTGGCAACCCCAACTGCGGATCTCGGCGTTCTTCGCGAAGATGTTGCGATTAATCCCGACAAGCTGGCTTTGGTGCAGGAACGACTTCGACGCGCTGTCGACGTTGCTGCTGTAGTCGAACATGAAACAGGCTTTGTTCGAGTGCCCGAAGTATTCGAAAAACGCGACCTTCGTTTGGTCGCGCGGCTGCCCGTTGTTCAGATAATTGATCACGTCCCTGCCGTCGTGGATGTAGACGAGATTGAGATTAAATCTGTCGCGCACGGAATCGAGGAACTCGAGCAGGTTCATTTTTTCCTGCACGCCGCGATCGATGTAGCCCTGCTTGTAAACCAGCCAGGTGATCTTCGCGTTCGGCCCGTAGGCTTCGCGCAACTGTTCGGTGCGAATGCGCGCGGCCCGGACGAAATTCGCCCACCAATGATCGTGCGCCTGCAGGCCTTTGTATTTCTCCCATTCCATCAACGACGGGCCGCCCACGAGCAGGATGTATTCGGGCGGCGCGGCGGCGCGCGCGGTCGCAAAAGCAAAAAGCAGCGGAAGGATAACGAGAGCGAATTTTTTCACGGCAGGTTTAGAAGAGCACTATTTATGCGCGGGCGAGGAATGCGCAAGATGCGACGGCTTTGCCTCCGGAAAATTCAACTCCCCGCGGACGAGGTCTTCATAACTTTGCCGCGCGCGCACGAGCTCAGCGCGCCCGTCACGAACAAGGACTTCCGCGGGCAGCGGCCGCGAATTGTAATTCGAAGCCATAACGAATCCGTAAGCGCCCGCGCTCATGATCGCCACCAGGTCGCCCTCGCGCAGCGGCGGCAGCGCGCGATCCTGCGCGAAAAAATCTCCGCTTTCGCAAACCGGGCCGACCACATCGACCACTTCGCGTAACGACTCGTTAGGCGATTGGCGGACCGGAACGATCTCGTGATAACTCTGGTAAAGCGCGGGCCGAATCAGGTCGTTCATGCCCGCGTCGACGATGACAAATTTCTTCTGACCAGCTTGTTTGAGGTAGCGAACGCGCGTCAGCAGCACCCCCGCATTGCCGACGAGCAGCCGCCCCGGCTCGAGCAAAACGCGCACGCCTAACGACCGCAGAGCCGGGACAATCGCCGCGGCGTATTCATCAATCGAAAGCGTTGGAGACGGCGCGCCCTCGCGCCGTTCCGGCGTGCGCCACCAATCCATTTCACCACTCGCGAGCGACGACTGATATGTGATCCCCATTCCGCCCCCGATGCTGAGAAAGTCGATCGCGTAAAGTTCCTGTAACTCGCGCACGATGGGTACGAGTTTCGAGATCGCTTCCGCGAACGGCTTCGCCTCGGTGATCTGCGAGCCGATGTGCATCTGCACGCCGCGGATGTGCAGATTCCGCATCCGAGCCGCGGCCGCGTAGACACTCGTTAGGCGATCGAGCGCGATCCCAAATTTATTTTCGTTCTTGCCGGTGGCGACATACTTGTGCGCGCCGGCGGCGACATCCGGATTGGCTCGCAAAGCAATCGGCGCGCGCGTCTTCCTCGCCGCGGCGATGCGGTCGATGTATTCCAGTTCCGCTTCGCTTTCGACGTTGAAACAAAAAACGCCGGCCTCGAGCGCATACTCGATTTCCTCGCGCGACTTTCCGACGCCGGCGAAGGTGCAAAGCGCCGCGTCGCCGCGGGCCGCCAGTACACGGTAAAGTTCGCCGCCGGAAACGATATCGAAGCCCGCGCCTTCCTCTTTCAGCAGGCGAAGAATGGCGCCGTTCGAATTCGCTTTGACCGCATAACAGATCAGATGTTCGAGTTCGCCTAACGAGTTGTCGAAGCGTCGATAGTGATCGAGAATCGTGCCCGCGCTGTAGACATAAAGCGGCGTCCCGTAAGTCTCGGCGAGTTGCGCGAGATCGACCTCTTCGCAGCACAAACGCGAGTCGCGATAATGGAAAGAGTGCAAGCCGTGAAGTTTCAACGTCTCGCCCAAGACGCGCAATGCAGAGTCTTCATCTGGGGAGCGCACGACTCTGGCGTGCTGGTGTCGGCATTCTGCCGACACGAACTTTTCCGCCGTGCGCTCAAAAACCGCTAAGCCCGAGGATTATCTTCGCGTTCCAAGTTCGTCTCCGCAGAATGCGGAGACCAGCACGCCAGAGGCGCGCGCTCCCCTGAATCAGGACCTCGCGTGGCGCAATAAACCGCCTAACGAGACTAAAATTAACAGCGCGCCGAAGGTGCAGACGATGGCCGCGCCTGAGGGCAGGTCGCCGTAAAAGGACAGAAACAATCCGACTACGCCGCCGAGCAGCGCGATGATCCACCCGATGAGCAAACGCTTGGTCAGCGAGCGCGCGAGATTGATTCCGCAAACCGCCGGCACAATCAGATAACTGAAAACCAGGAGCACCCCGGCGATGCGGACGAAGCTGGTCACGACCAAACCAAACGCGGCGTAGAAAAGAAAATCCCACCAGCGCACGCGCAGGCCTTTCTCATAAGCGCCATCGCGATCGAAGGAGACGAGCAGGAAATTTCGTCGGAGCACAAAATGCAAAACGCCGACGGCGAGGAAGAGGCCGAAGCATTTCCAGACATCGAGCGGGGTGACCAACAGAATGTTGCCCACGAGCATTTGCTTGATTTGCTCGTCGCCTTCCGCGGCGCGGCTGAGCATTAAGACGGCCGCGGCTGCGGCCACGACGTAGGAAATGCCGATGACTGCTTCCTGCGGAATCTGGCTCGCGCGTTTGCCGGTAAAAGAAAAAATCGCCGCGCCCACCAGCGTGAAAGCGAGCGCGATCGCAAAGGTCGCCGTGCTCTCGAGGTCGAGCCGCAACAGCACCGCGAGGCAAATGCCTAACGAGGCCATCTGTGCCATCGCGATGTCGATGAAGATGATCCCGCGTTGGACCACATGCAGTCCGAGATAAACCAGCAGCCAGGGCAGGAGAACGCAGGCGACGATCGGCCAAAACATGACTTCCCACATGCCTAACGAGTCCCTCCGACAAAATTTTTCGTCCGGGGAGCGCAGGCTGCCAGCCTGCAGTTTCCGGCAGCCTGCCGGAAACGCTCGCGGACGTGCCAACTCATCTGCGCATGGAATGTCCACGAGCGATCGCAGCAGGCCGCCGCGATCAGCAGGCTGGCAGCCTGGGTTCCCCAGAAAATGAATGGCGCGATCATTTCAGCGCCGCGGATAAGCGGCTAACGAGCGCATCGATCAGCTTGATATAAGTCTCGGTGTTGGGCAGGCCGCCGGGATATTGCGCGAAGTCGACCACCTTTGCGCCGGTCGCGCTGGCCACGCGTTCGGCGATTTTACGATCGTGAAACGGCTCGACGATGATCGCCTTGATGTGTTGCGCCTTCATCTGCGCGATCACTTCCGCGAGGTGCGATGGCGAGGGCGGGATGCCCGGTTTCGGCTCCAGAAAAATGTCGATCTCAATCCCGAAACGATGCGCGAAGTACGGCCAGGAATCGTGATACGCGACCACGTGTTGCCCCTTGAACGGAAGCATGGCCGCGCCCCATTCCTGGAGCTTGGCGTCGATCGCAGTGGTGAAGCGGTCGTAGTTTTTTTGGTAAGTCGCGGCGTTCGCGGAATCGAGCGCGCTGAACGATTGCATGATGTGTTGCGCGATCGCTTTGGCGATAATCGGATCGATCGCAAAATGCGGGTTGCCGAGCGCGTGCACATCGCCGGCGGCGCGGGTCAGATTCCCCGGCACTTCCATCAGTCGGATGCCTTGCGAAGCCTGCACGCGTCCCGGTTTGCCGACTTCAATTTTCGGATTGCGCGCGTTTTGCAGGAGCGGCGGAAGCCAGCCGATCTCGAGCTCCGCGCCGCCGTCGATCAGGACATCGGCGTTGCGCAACTGGACGACGAAACTCGGACGCGCATCGACGAAGTGTGGATCTTCCGTCGGCTTGGCCATGGTGCTGACTTCCACGTTGTCGCCGCCGACTTCGCGCGCGAGCGCGCCCAGATCGGGCAGCGTGGTGACTACGTTCAGCTTCGCTTCCGCCACGCCCGCGAAAGGGGAGAAGGCGGACAGAATTAACAGAATGGACAGAATTTTTTTCATAAAGGATTGCGTGTTCGCGGTGTTGTCATCCTGAGGCGGCGAAGCGCGCCGAAGGATCTCGCACAGGGTGCTTGGCTTTGCCTAACGAATGCATTCGCCGCGGAGCCTGTGCGAGATCCTTCGCCGTCTTCGCGGCTCAGGATGACCACTTCGGTGCGCGCGGATTTCATCAGAATTTATGCGCGCCGTGCGCGCCGAGGATGAATTCGAATTGGAAGAAAAGCGAATCGGCCTGGCGCTCGCTCAGGAAGTCGTTTTCCTCCAGGAAATCGTGATTGTATTGCAAGCGTAGCCGCGAGAATTCGGTCGGCAGAAAAGTCAGGTTTGCGGAAACGCGCGAGCGCGTCTGGCGCGTGTCATCATCGGTGAAACGCGAGTCTTCCATGTGCAAATAATCGCCGCGCACCCCGGCGATCCAGCCTTTCTTGAATCCCCAAAGCAACTGCGAGTAGAGGCCCCAATCGTGAAAGGTTTCCGCGACCGGAAAAGTCTGATCGATTCCGCGGCCGGCTTCGAAACGCCGGTACATCGCTTCGTTTTGCCATTTCACGAACGGGAAGCCGCCCTCGGCTCGCGGGCTCTTCCATTTATAGAGCAGGTCGGCTCCGTAGATTTGCGTGCGCGCATCCGCGCCGGTTTCGTTCGATCCGAAAGCGCCGGAAAATCCGCCCAGGACAGTCTGCGTGTCGCTTAAATTAAACGAGCTTTCGATCCGCGGGACCCAGACGAAATCGTAGAGGCTGCGGGCTTCGCGATCAGTCGTTAGGCGACCGTAGAAAACTCCATCGTCGCCCGGATTGCGGAAAGAATAACCGGTGTTGCCGCGGCCGTTTTGCACGCCTAACAAGAGCTGCGCATACCACGGCGTCGGCGGCGTCCAGGAAATCTGCGCGCCGACACCGCGCAAGCCATCGGACCCGAGCAAGCGACCCATGACCAGCGGCGCGTCGGAAAAATCCCAGGTGTGCGGATGGGTCGGATTCAAGCGCCCGAAGGCGGCGAAGAATTGCCCGCCT
>CAXSCV010000127.1:0-5230 GCA_964235895.1 uncultured Chthoniobacterales bacterium | reverse complement strand
AAAAGCGAAGCTTTGAAAACGCGCGTCATGTTTTGCAGGAGAAAGAGTAGCAGTCGCGTCAACCCGCAGCCGCGAGCCGGCGAAGATATTGATAGGAGTAAAGACCGGTGCGATGCCCATCGGCCCATTTTGGTTGCACCGCGTATCCGCCGACCAATTGCCAACTCAGCAGCTCAAAACTTCGCGCCTCATAAGTGATTTCCGGGCGAACCACATTCCCCAGGACGTCCGGCTCGCCGCCGCATTCCGCACACGGGCAGGCGCGCCGCAAGAATTCCAAGGCGAGATAGGATTCCACGCCGTCACTCCATGCGATCGCCAGCTCGTGGCCGACCAACTGCAAATTCTTCACTTCCATGCGCATGAACCAGTTGCCTAACGAGTGCTAGCGCGTGCCAAAAATCGCCGTTCCCACCCGAACCAGCGTCGCGCCTTCCTCGATCGCGATCGCGTAATCCCCGCTCATTCCCATGGAAAGCTGCGGCAGTTGTACGGCAAATTCTTCCTGCAAATGATCCCGCAACTCGCGCAAAGCCGCGAAGTATTTTCGCGAATCTTCCGCCGCCGGTGCGAGTGGCGGAATGGTCATGAGCCCTTCGATATTCAAACGATTTAAGCCGAGCAGCATCTCCATCACTGCACGCAATTGCTGTGCCGAAAAGCCGATCTTACTCCCCTCGCCTGCCACATTTACTTCCAGCAAAACGCGCGGCCGGAGCCCTTCCCCGTCCGAGATTCGCTCGACCTCGCGGGCCAGGTCTAACGAGTCGATGCTGTGGAATAATTCGAAAAGCGGGAGCGCATGGCGGATTTTATTTTTCTGCAGATGACCAATGAAATGCCAACGCGCCGCGGATGGCAGAAGCGGAATTTTCACGCGCGCTTCCTGCACGCGCGACTCGCCGAAGATCGGCTGACCGGCATCGAAAGCCGCGCGCACTTTCTCTGCGTCTTGCTTTTTCGAAACAGCAATTAACTGCACGTCCTCGCTGCGGCGGCCGGCTGTCGCAAGAGCCTTTGCAATCTCTTCACAGACCGCTTCAAGATTTCCCGCGACCTGCTCCATTGTCTCCTGGATGTTTAACGTAAGGCGCTGGTGAACCGCAAGAGTTCCTCGGCGACTTGCTCGACCCGCTGCACGACTTTTGCGTCGGTAATCGCTTCATCGCTGAAAGCGTGGCCGGTCGCGTAAACAAAACGCGGGATGACCACCGTCCGAAAATCGAGCATGAGACTGTTCGCGTAAGCCATGACCGACATGTAGCTGCCCATCCCCCCGGCCGCGCAGAGAAATCCCACAATCTTGTCCTCCCACGCTTTCCCGGTTAGCTCGATCATATTTTTCGCGGCCGCGCTGACATCGTAATTATAAACCGGTGCGGCCACTAAAATTCCATCCGCGCTTTTGATCGCTTTGCTGAGTTTTTGCGCGCCTGCATTTGCATAACAGGAGTCCGCATCGCACAACGGCAGGTCGAGCTCGCTGAGGTCGAGCCACTCGCAATCGCCTTCAAGTTTGCGCAAATGCTTAAAAGCGACCCGGCCCATTTTGCGGCTGTTGCTCGATTGATTTCCGCTCGTGCTCACGACTAAATATTTTGGCATAGGCATTTTTTTCTTTGCACAACATAGCGGGCTCGGAGGGCGGTGCGACTTCGCCCTTTCGGCATCACGTTCGATAGAGTGACAAGGCCGTCGCGCTAGAAAAAGAGATCGTTACGAACGACGAAGCTTCGGAATCCGCGCAACTTGTAAGCGCGTTGCCCGGCGGTTCGTTCTCGGTTCTTCCGCCGCGCCAGTCGGCGAAGGTTCGACGGCGGTTTCGTTTGTGCATCGCCTCCTCCACGAATAGAAAAGATGCGGATGAATCAAGGAACTTGCGCGCACATCGAAGCGATCACCGAAATCAAAACGCCGGATCGTCTCGAGTGCGCGGAATGCATCAAGATCGGCGCGACTTGGGTGCATCTCCGCACCTGCCAGGAATGCGGCGTCACCTTGTGCTGCGATAGTTCGCCGAACCGCCACGCCAGTAAACATGCGCACGCCAGCGGCCATCCGGTCATCGCCTCGGCTCAGCCTAACGAGCGCTGGTTGTATTGTTATCCCGATGAAGCGTTTGCCCAATATTGACCCGACGAGACTAGGCCAGAACATGATGAGAAGCTGGCTAATCGGAATCATTCTCTGCGGGATCGCCACCGCTTTGATGGCCGCGGAACAGCCGCCCGCGCTCGAGCCCCTCGGCATCGCGATGGAAGGATATCCGTATCCCTATCCGGTGAAATTCTTCCCGCTGCGGATCGAAGGCCAGGATTTACGCATGGCTTATATGGATGTGGCCCCGCCTAACGAGTCCTCAAATCGCGGTGTCGTCGTCCTTTTTCACGGAAAGAATTTCTTCGGCGCTTACTGGAAAGACACCATCGCCGTGCTGAGCACAGCCGGCTTTCGCGTCATCGTCCCGGATCAAATCGGCTTCGGGAAATCTTCCAAGCCCGATCTGCATTACAGCTTCCAGCTCCTTGCGGCCAACACGAAGCAGCTTTTGGATTCGTTAGGCGTGAAGAAGGCCGCGATCATCGGTCATTCCATGGGCGGAATGGTCGCGACGCGCTTCGCGCTCATGTATCCGGAATTCACCAGCAAGCTGGTCCTGGAGGATTCGATCGGCCTGGAGGATTACAAGGAGAAGGTCCCGTATCTGCCGACAGAAAAATTATACCAGCAGCAGCTCGCGCAGACCGAAGAGAAGATCACGAAATACATGCGCGCCTACTACGCCGATCCCAAGCCCGCTTACGATGAATACGCGCGGGTCCAGGCGCGCCAAATGGAGAGCGGTGAGTATCCGCGCCTGGCCTGGGCGGCGGCCTTGACCTCGCAGATGATTTACGAGCAGCCGGTCTGTCACGAGTTTGCACTCGTTAGGCCGCCGACTTTGCTGGTGGTCGGCGCGCAGGATCGCACGGCCATCGGGAAAGATCGGGTGCCGGCGGAAGTTGCGGCCACCATGGGAAATTTCCCCGAGCTCGGTCGGCGCGCAGCCAGGGAAATTCCAAATGCCAAACTTCTCGAGCTCGAGAACTGTGGACACATTCCACACTTCGAGCAGCCGGAGAAGTTTTACGCCGCTCTGCGCGCGTTCTTAACTTCCCCGTAAGCGAGGTGATTACCGCTTAGCCGCGCGACCGAGGAGGGCGTCTTCCTCTCGGAGATGTTGACGCGGAAGAGGAGCGTTCGGCATGAGACGCGTCGCTACTTCAAAGGCCTTGGCTGCGTCCTGATGCTTGCCTTGTTTACGATAAGCCAGACCGAGGTGCTCCCAGACCGGGCCATATTTCGGGGCGAGGCTTGCACCTTTGCGCAACTGCGCGACGGCCGCATCGAGTTGTCCGGTATTCTCCAAACAAAAACCCAACTGCGCGTGGACTAATGAGTCGTTAGGCAGAAGTCGAGCCGCGCGCGAAAGGACCGGTACGGCCTCGTGAATTTTGTTCATGTTCACATAGGAATATCCAACTGCCGCTAACATTGGCCCGCTATCGGGCGAAACTTCGGCCGCGCGCACCATCGCGCGCAACGTTTCTCCCATGTGACCGCTAGCTTTCTCAGTCCGTGCTAATTGCAGCCAGGCGAACGCGGACGAGGGAGCGACGGCCGCGCCATGACGCGCCGCTTGTAGAGCCTCGTCTTTGTGACCACAACGCATCTCGCAATCACTCAGAGCATACCAGCCAATGAGCGCGTTAGGTTGTACGCGAACGAGTTGTTTCAATGGCGGGATCGCGCTGGCGAAGTGGTGCTGTTGCGCTTCGATCTCAGCCAGGCCGAGATAGGCCAGCGCGAATTTTGAATCGATCGCGAGAGCATGATGATAAGAAGCGGACGCTTCGCCTGGTTGACGAAGAAGTTGAGCGAGCACGCCGCGGAGCAAGGACGCTCCCCCACTCTTCGGATACTTGGCGCATAACTGACGCGCCAAAGTCAAAGCCCGTGGGAAATCAAACGCCCTCATCGCCTCCGACAGTCGCTTAGCCAATGGATCGCGCACGGCAGCGTCCTTTATCTGAACCGCCGTCGGCGCCGTTGGCCTAACGAGTTTTTCCGGGGGTGGGAGTTTGCTTAATAGGCGGTCGATCGACGGATCCTCTGCTCGCAGCGCGGACGTCCCTAAGAGGAAAAAGAGGAAGAGAGAGGAAAGGAATTTTTCGAAAACGAGCGCGCGAGACATTGGACAGTCCTACTAGAAGTGCGCAGGCCTTCCAAGAAAAGACTCCTGACTAATCAAAGACCTTGCCGTCCAAAACTTGTTCTTTGGAATTATAAATGTTAGGCGAGGTCATGCCCCGCTGCCGTGCGAGAGCCTCCTTCGTTTCTATCCTCATCATTCTCCTGATGGCAGTGACGGCGAAAGCTGCCTGCGTCTGGAAAGTGACCGGCCCTGGCGGGAAGACCCTTTACCTGGGCGGCTCGGTTCATCGTCTGCGCTCGATCGATTATCCCTTGCCCTCGGCTTTCAATCGCGCTTTTGAAGCATCCAATCGCCTGGTCGGCGAGGTGGACGAGAAGTCGATCGATGCACTCTCCAAGACTCTCATGTCCGAGGGTCATTATGCGAAAGGCGACAGCCTGAAGAACCATGTCGACCCGCGCACCTACGATTATCTGCGGCGCGTTTTCGCGCTCATGAAAATTCCGGAGACCTTCTACTCCACCATGCGACCGTGGCTCCTTGTTGTCTTTTTCGAACAAACGAGTCATCGCAATTATTCGAACGATTTCGGTGTCGAACGATTCCTCTTCCAACGCGCGAAAGCCAATTCCATCCCGGTCAGCGGCCTGGAATCTGTGCGCGAACACCTGGCGGTTTACTCGGGCTTGAGCGATCGCCAAAGCGAGGCGCTTCTTCTCTTGGACTTTATTCCGCACGCGACCGGAGGCACGACAGTCGAGGATATCATCCAAGCCTGGCGTCGAGGCGATGTTGACCGACTGGCGCGACTAAACTCGGAAGAGTTTCGGGACTTTCCCGCCTTCGGTGAACGCATGGTCGCCGCACGTAATCGAAGGTGGATTCCGAAAATCGAAAGCTATCTCAAGAGCGGTAACACCTACTTCGTCGTGGTCGGTGCCGGACACATGGGCGGGCCGGAAGGATTGCTGGCACTGCTCCGCGCCCGCGGTTATCAAATCGAACAGTGGTAATCTCGGACGCGCGCTACCTTCC
>CAXSCV010000126.1:0-5667 GCA_964235895.1 uncultured Chthoniobacterales bacterium | reverse complement strand
GAGGCGGACATTCTGGTGAACAATCTCGGCATCTTCGAACCGAAGCCATTTGAGAAAATCAGCGACAAAGATTGGCTGCGCTTTTTTGAGACGAACGTAATGAGCGGCGTGCGGATGAGCCGCGCTTATCTGCTGCACATGCGCGAGAAAAATTGGGGCCGCATCATTTTCATCTCGAGCGAATCCGCGCTGCAGATTCCAGCGGAGATGGTGCATTACGGGATGACGAAAACGGCGCAGATCGCGGTCGCACGCGGTCTGGCGGAAACGTGCGCGGGCACCGGCGTGACGATCAACGCGGTCCTGCCGGGCCCGACCGCGTCCGAGGGCGTGAAGGATTTTGTCGGCACGCTGGCGAAGGAGAACAAGCAAACGCGCAAACAATTCGAAAAGGAATTTTTCAAAAGCGCGCGTCCCACTTCGCTCCTAAAACGCTTCGCCGAACCGGAAGAAGTCGCGCCGCTGGTCGCGTATTTGTGCAGCCCGCTCTCGTCGGCCACAAACGGTGCGGCCTTGCGCGTCGATGGCGGCGTGGTCAAATCGCCTTTCTAATCGCGCGTGACATCGGAGTCGCCGCGAGATGGTCAGGACTCGTTAGGCAGCCGAGCGGCGAAAGATTTTGGCGTCGGGCGGATGCACGCTGCCCTCTTTCAACGCGGCCAGCGCACCCTCGACCGAAGGAAAAATCGGAATGACGCGATCCAGTTTCACGATCTCAAAAACGGTCCGGAGTGTTTCGTTTAATCCGCTCAAGCAAAGCACACCTTCATGTTCCGCGGCGTCGCGAAAGTATTCGATGATCGCCGCCAAGCCGGCGGAATCGATGAAGGAAACGCGAATTAGATCGAGCACCAGCACCGGGCAACGTTCGTGCACTTTGCCCTGCAAAAGCGAGCGAAGAACCGGCGCGTAATGCATGTCGACCTCGCCCTCGAGCGTCAAAATATTCACACCGGCCGCGATCGATTCTTTCAGGCGCATGGGATTGTGGAAGGGAATCGGAAGTTAACAGGCCGCTGGTCGCAGCGTTCGGCCAGATTATGGAATCAACCGCTGGCGGCGACCGATTTTGCCCGCATCCGCCAAACAAAATAAACCGGGAGCCCGGTGAGCACGAGCAGGAAACCAATGCCCGAGGTCGAGGGCGCGAGATACATCAGATCGACGATGAGCAGTCCGGCGATCGCAATGTAAACGAGTGGAACAATCGGATAACCCCAGGTGAAATATGGGCGCGGCGCTTCCGGAATTTTCCGTCGCAAAACGATGACCGCGCCGACCATCAAAACATAAAAAATCAGATCGGCCGAAACGATGTATTCGAGGAGCTGTGTGTAAACATTGCCATAGGAAATGGAGCCCGTTCGCGAATCGATCACGATGGTGCGCGGCAAGGTGAGGAGCGCGGCCCAAATTCCTTGTGTGACGAGCGCGACGGCTGGCGCTTGCCGGCGATTGAGTTTCGCGGCCGCGCGAAAAAAAAGTCCATCGCGCGCCATCGCATAGTAAACGCGCGCGCCGGCCAGGATGAGTCCGTTGTTGCAACCGAAGGTGGAGATCATGATCGCCACCGCCATCAGGATGGTGCCGCTCGGACCGAGCACGGCGTGCATGGCCGCGACGGCTACGCGATTCTGCGGGGCATTTTGGATTTCGCCTAACGAGAGCGACGCGAGATAAGCGACATTCGCGAGCAGATACAAAGTCACGACCACGCCGCAGCCGATGAGCAACGCGCGCGGCAAAGTGCGGCCGGGATCGCGCACTTCGCTGCCGGTGAAAGTGACATTGTTCCAGGCCGATTGCGCGAAGAGCGGGCCGACCATCGCTTTGCCTAACAAGAGCAAAAGCGCGGCCGCGCCAACACTCGTTAGGCCGGGCTGCGCCACTTGCGCGAGCCAGCCGTTTGCCGCCGGACTCCACCACGATGCGCTCCGGGCCGCGCTCGTTGGATTCCATCCGAGCGCGAGGCCGAGGACGATCAAAGCAATCAGCGCAGCCGTCTTGGCGAAGGTGAAACTATTTTGCACGAGCTTGCCGAGCTCGAGACCGCGCGTGTTGCTCCAGGTCAGCAGAAGAATGAGCAAGACCGCGACAAGTTGTTCTGTGGAAAGACTGAGGGCATACCGGCTGCCGAGATGAATCGGAGCGATGAGATAATTGTTCGTCGCGATCGCGGGAACGAGGACGCCGGTGAATTTGGCAAACGCGACCGCAACCGCCGCGATCGTACCCGTTTGCACGACGAGAAAAATCGCCCAGCCAAAAAGAAATCCGAAAAGCGTACCGTAGGCTTCGCGCAGAAAAACATATTGCCCGCCCGCGCGCGGCATCATCGCCGCCAACTCCGCGCAGCAAAGCGCGCCAGTGATCGTGAGCAATCCCGCGAGCGCCCAAGCGAGCAGGAGCCAGCCGGGCGCGCCGATCAATCGTGCCGATTCCGCCGAAGTGATGAAGATGCCCGAGCCGATCATCGAGCCGATGACCAACATGGTGGCGTCGAGCTGGCCTAACGAACGCTGCAAAGCGTTGATCGCTTTCATCGCGGCGCTTTTACGGTGATGTCTGCGCGTTGCAAAGCGGCGCGCAATTCTCTCGCAAATTTCACTGCGCCCGGCGTGTCGCCGTGGACGCAAATCGTCTCCGCTTCCAGCGCAAGGTCGATCCCGTCGATCGCGCGAACCTTCTGCTCGCGCACCATGCGAAAGACCCGTTGCGCCGCAATCTCTGGATCGTGCAATAGCGCCTGCGGATGATCGCGCGGTACGAGCGCACCGCTCGACAGGTAATTGCGATCCGCGAAAACTTCGCGCGCTACGCACAATCCGTTCGCTTCCGCTGCGCGCGACAATGCGCTCGACGGCGGCGCGAATAAAATCAGTCGCGAATCAAACTCACGGACCGCGCGCGCGACGGCGCCGGCTAACGAGTCGTCACGTGCGGCCATGTTATAGAGCGCTCCGTGCGGTTTCACGTGGCGCGGTTGCGCGCCTAACGAGTGCGCAATCGCCGCGAAAGCGCCGAGTTGATAAATCACCAAAGCGTAAACTTCGTCAGCGCTCACTCGGAGTTCGCGTCGCCCAAAATTCTCGCGGTCATCCAAACTTGGATGCGCACCGATCGCGACTCCGCGCGTTTGCGCGGCGCGAATGGCCGCTTCCATCATGCGCGCATTTCCGGCATGCAAACCGCAAGCAATGTTGGCCGAGCTGACTAACTCGAGCCGCGCTTCGTCATCGCCCGCGCCTTCGCCGAGGTCGGCATTCAAGTCGACGCTCAGGCTCATGCGGACTGGAGCTCGAGCCCAACTCGGAAAAGCGCAAGGTCGCGTTCGCGTTCGCCTAACGAGTGCTGCGCTTCCGCCAACGAAACTTCCGTGAAGCGCACTTCGTCTCCTGGACGCAGTTGCGCGGCGGCGGGAAGATCTACCGTGATCACGTGCACGATTTTTGGATAGCCGCCAATGGTTTGGCAATCACCGAGCAGGACGATCGGTTGCCCGCTCGGCGGAATCTGGACGGTCCCGGGCGTGACGCCTTCCGAAAGAGGTTCGGCGCAGTCATGACGGATTATTTTTGGGCCTTCAAGGCGCGCGCCCATGCGATCGGAATCCGCCGAAACGCGAAACGTTTCGCGAACGAGAATGTCGGGATCGAAGCGCGGCCAATCAGTTCCTTTCACCACGCGCAAAAAGCCGCGAATGGGCGCCGGTTGAATCCATTGCCGCGGCGCGAAAATCGCGGAAACACGCGTCCCCGCGAGCCGCAAAACCGCACGGGCGGACGATTCGCCTAACGAGACTTCATCTCCGTCACGCAAAGCGCGCCCGTGAAATCCGCCGAACTTTCCGCGCAGATCGGTCGAGCGACTTCCGAGAACGAGCGGCAGATCGATCCCACCGGAAATCGCAATCCACGCGCGACCGGAATCAGGCGACGCGTCCAGACAGAATTCGTCGCCCGCGCGCAGCAGGGCGGTGTGTCCTGGAGGAATCTCGCAGGGTCCGATCTTCGCTTCGAAGGACCCGCCACCCCAAGCCAGCACGCGATCGTCAGCGAAGCGCAGCCGCACTTTTCCGAGCGTCACTTCCAGACCCGCGGCGCTCTCCGCATTGCCAACGAGCAAATTAATCACGCGCATGAGGTGCGGATCAAGCGCTCCGCCTAACGAGACGCCTTCCGCGCGATGGCCCGTGCGGCCGAGATCCTGCACGGTCGTCAAAAATCCGGCGCGGACGACCTTCATTGTCATAGGGAACTCGCGTCGAATTCTTCGCGCGTGATCTCCCGAAAACAGACAGACATTCCGATGCGCAAAAGCGCGGCCGGCTCGCGCATTGGATCGAACAAATGCAGCGGCGTGCGGCCAATAATATTCCAGCCGCCCGGCGAAGCGGACGGATAGATTCCGGTTTGTCCACCACCGATTGCGACCGAGCCCGCGGGAACTTCTTTGCGCGGCGTCGCTCGGCGCGGTGTGGATAATTCTTCCGGCAAACCGGCGAGATAAGGGAAGCCGGGCGTGAAGCCGACACACTGCACGCGATAGTGCGCGGTCGTATGACGCCGCACGACTTCAGAACTCGTTAGGCCGGAATGCCGCGCCACTTCTGCAAGATCGAGGCCGAATGCGGCAGCGTAACAAACTGGAATTTCAATTTCAGGCGACGGCACTTCCTCTTCGTCCGAAGCTGTCTCGAGAACGATCGCGATTCGTTGTTTCAAACGAGCGAGCGTGTCGGCGAAAGTCTCTCCGCTCGTGGAAAGGCGATCGATATCAAGATAAAGGGCGACGGAATCGTAGGCCGGCGCGCATTCGAGGATTTGCGGGATTTTCGCCGCGGTCAATTTGCGCATCGCACCGCGAACTGCACGAAAGGCTGCCGACGGGTCGGTCTCGAATTGCGGAAGGAGGCGAACGATTAAGGCCGAATCGCCTAACGAGAGGATTTCCATGCGCGGCGCGAATTCGTCGCCGGGCCGATCGTATCAGCGATTGACGCGCGGGGAAAGGTGCGCACACGATTCTCTCGCGCCGTCGCTCGCTGTCATCCTGAGCCGTGTAGACGGCGAAGGATCTCGCATTGGTGCTTTGTTTTCTCAAACGTCACGGTAATCCCAAGCACCCTGTGGGAGGTCCTTCGGCGCGCTTCGCCGCCTCAGGATGACGAGGAAGGAAGCGTGGGGTGGAAAAACATTTTTGGCCTAACGAGTCCAGCGGGATCGCTGGAAAGCTCGCACTTTCCGGGGCGGATTACGCTAATCGCCCGCAGCAGTTCTTGTATTTCTTCCCGCTGCCGCACGGACACGGCTCGTTGCGGCCGACCTTCGGCATCTCGCGACGGACCGGTGCGAGATCGAGCGTGACTTCCGCGCCTTCGCCGTTTTCATCCCCGTTTTGCGCGTTCGTGCGCGAACGGAAGCGTGGAAAGAAATGTTTCGAAAGCCTGCAAATTCGAGGTGCTGCGAAACAAATTATGCAGGACTTCGTTCTTAATGTTCGCCATCAATTCGACGAACATTTCGTAGGCTTCGGTCTTATATTCGACCAGCGGATCCTTCTGCGCGTAGCTGCGCAAATAGACGCCTTCGCGCAACGCGTCCATGGCGTAAAGATGCTCCTGCCAGAGGCGATCGATCGCGTAAAAAATGATGAAACGCTCGAGAC
>CAXSCV010000125.1:0-5676 GCA_964235895.1 uncultured Chthoniobacterales bacterium | reverse complement strand
AGGCTTGTCCGGCCGATCGGACGAAGCGCCCGCTGGCAATTTGCCATCGCCTCATCTTTAATCGCCGGGTCCAGGGCAAACATGCGCATTGAAACTCTAGCGGTTCACGCCGGTCATTGCGTCGACGAAGGGTGCGGCGCGGTTTCGGCGGCCATCCAACTTTCCACAACCTTCGAGCGCGGCGCGGACGGAAGTTATCCGCACGGCTTTGTTTATTCGCGCAGCGATAATCCGAATCGGCGCGCGCTTGAGGAAGCGATGGCCGCGCTGGAAGGCGGGGCCGTGGCGGCGGCTTTCGGTTCCGGCCTCGCCGCCAGCGCCGCCATCTGCCAGGCGCTCAATCCCGGCGACCACATCGTCGCCGCGGTCGAAGCGTATCATGGCCTAACGAGACTACTGCGCGAGCTGATCGCGCCCTCGGGAATTGAGATCACCTTCGTCGACATGACCGATGCCGCGGCGGTGCAGGCGGCGATCGGCCCGCGCACCAAATTGCTCTGGACGGAAACGCCTTCCAATCCACAGCTTAAGATTACCGACCTGGCCGCGATCACGCGCATCGCGCACGCGGCCGGCGCGCTTTGTGTTTGCGACAACACCTGGGCGCCGATCATTCAGAAACCGTTCGAGCTCGGAATGGATCTGATTGTCCATTCGACCACGAAATACATCGGCGGGCACTGCGATGTGACCGGCGGTCTCGTCGTCGCGCGCGTGGACGATCCCTTTTTCCAGCGCATTCGAGTGAATCAAACCATCGGTGGCGGCGTCCCCTCGCCTTTCGATTGCTGGCTCGCTTTGCGCGGCTTGCGCACTCTTCCGTGGCGCATGCGCGCGCATTGTGACAACGCCCTCTCGGTCGCGAACTTTCTCGCCGAACACCCGCGCGTCGAGCGCGTGAATTATCCCGGCCTAACGAGTCATCCCCGCCACGAGATTGCCGCCCGGCAAATGAGCGGGTTCGGCGGAATGCTTTCCTTCGAGCTGGATGGCGGCCGCGAAGCCGCCATGACCGTGGCCGCGCGCACGCGTATTTTCATTCGCGCCACCAGCCTCGGCGGGGTGGAAAGTTTGATCGAGCACCGCGCCTCCGTTACGGGCGAAAGTCCTGAGACGCCGCAAGGTTTGCTGCGCGCTTCCATCGGCTTGGAACATCCCGATGATTTGATCGAGGACCTCGCGCAGGCGCTTCAATAAAGCGTCGCGTAACATCCGCTCCGCATTCGCTCCATGCCGTAGCACAGGCGTCCTCGCCTGTGCGGCCAGCGGGCGTCTCGCCTGCTGTTTCGTCAGCGCGCAGCCGAGACGGCCGTACTACCGATCCAATTTCCGCCTAACGACCTCGACCAGATCGTGCAACTCCGCCACCCGCAAGGCATACGCCGCACCGAAGAATACCGCCCCGCCCGCGATCACCGTCGAGCCAACACCGACCAGCCGGCGCCATTCCGCATGCGGAATCCCGTTCGCAAAAAACATCTGCACGCCCAGCCAACAAACCGCGCCGAGGCAAGCACCCGCCACCATCAACTTCGCGAAAGTGCGCAAGAGCGCGCCCGTTTCCAGCGGCCCCGCATAACGCAACATCATCAGGTAAAGCAGCAGGAAATTGATCACCGCGATGCAACTGGTCGAGAGCGCCAGCCCTTTGTGTCCGAGCCCGAGGTGAAAGGTCAGCAGCCAGTTCAGACAAAAATTCAGCACGATGGAAAGGATACTCACGAGCATGGGAAGATTGCGCCGGTCGATCGCGTAAAAGGCCGGTGCGAGCACTTTGACCGAGGCGTATCCGACCAACCCGATCGCATAGAAACGCAAGGCCGCCGCGGTTTGCAAAGTGGACGCGGCGGTAAAGCGTCCGTGTTGGTAAATGAGCCCGATGATCGGCTCCGCCAAAATGATCAGCCCGATCGCCGACGGAATGGTCAGCAGCATGACCAGGCGCAAGGCATGCGCGAGCGCGCCCGCGAATTCCCCTTTGTCGCCCCTCGCCGCGCTCCGCGAAATCAGCGGCAACGTCACCGTCGCCACTGCCACACCAAAGATGCCGAGCGGCAATTGCATCAGCCGAAAAGCCACGTTCAACCAACTGACCGCGCCATCCTGCAGATAGGACGCGAAGATGCTGTTGATCAGCACATTCACCTGCACCGCGCTGGCCGCGATCACCGCCGGCCCCATCAGTTGAAGGACCTTGCGCACGCCTTCATCGCGCCAATGAAAATCGGCGCGCAAAATAAATCCCACACGCAAAAGCGAAGGCACCTGCACCGCGAGCTGGAGAAATCCGCCAACCAAAGTGCCTAACGAGAGGCCGACCAGCGCGCGCGGGCCGAAGTGCGGATCGAGCCACCAGGCGAAGAGCACGCCACCAATGATCGAGCCCAGATTAAAGAAGCTCGAAGCCATCGCCGGCACGCCGAAAACATCCTTCGCGTTCAGCATTCCCATGGCCAGCGCGGCCAGCGAGACCATCAGGATGAACGGGAACATCACCCGTGTGAGCAGGATGGTTAGCTCCATCTTGGCCGGATCGAATCCGGGCGCGAGCACGCTGACCAAAGCCGGTGCCAACACGATGCCGAGGAGCGTGGTTGCGCTCATAAAAACGGTCGTGAGCGTGGCGATCTTATTCGCTAGGCCCCAGGCCGATTGATCGCCCTCGTTCGCGATCTTCTTCGAAAAGGTGGTCACAAACGCGGTCGAAAGCGCGCCTTCCGCGAAAAGGTCGCGCAACATATTCGGCGCACGAAACGCAGTCAGGAAAGCATCAAGATTCCGGCTCGCGCCGAAGAGCGAAGCAATGACCATCTCGCGCACCAGCCCAAGAATGCGACTGCACAAAATGGCGACGCCGACCACACCAGTCGCGCGCGCGCTTACCCGTTTTTGTTCCGTCCCAGCCACGGCGAGGAATGGAGAGCGGAGCGGATGTTTTGCCAAAGGAAATTATCGCAAGCGAAAGCCAAATGTGGCGCGAGCTTCCAGCTTGCGTGCTTGGTTTGGCGGGAATGACCTAGCCTCATCTCCTAACTCGCCCCACCCGATCCCGCCTCGCCTGGTTGCCCTATGCGATTTCCTTCCGTCCGCTTTTCGCCCAGGATGACAGCAACCAGCGGCCCAAACCTTTTGGGTAACTAAGTTCACTCCGACCTCCGACCTCCGACCTCCGACTTCCGCCCTCCGGCGTCTAACCTGTCCAGGATCGAGCGCGAACAAAATTACCTCGAAGCCGAAGTTCAAAAGCCCGGCATCGGACTGAAAAGAATCCGCTCGAAGCCCCTTGAGGTGGCCGTCGATCTAAAAAACTTCGGCGTCGAACCAAATAAGATCGAGGCTGATCTTCCGAAGATCGACGGGGGACTTAAAAGGATCGAAGAGGATCTTACAAACTAGTCCCTCGCCTCGGATAAGTATCTGAATCTTAGATAGTTACGCCTTTTCCGGGCCTTTTCCGTTATTTCCAGGGAAACGGCTCCGGAGATCGTTATAAACCGCCTGCGCGTCCTTCACCCCGCGCTTCGCGGCTTGCCGCACGTTTTGATAATAAGCCAGGTCGGCCATCCAGAGCTCGCTGCTCACTTTCATCAAAGTATCTTCGACCGAGCGGTCCAGAGTCTTCAATTGCGGGACGAACTGCATCATCTCGCCGCGCAGCCCCTGGTCCTTGTCCACCTCGGGCTTCTCGATAAATCCGGGGATAAACTCTGGATTTGTCTCCATGTAGCCGATGGCTTGGCGTGGAAGGCTTCCGACTTTTCTTTCATCTTCGGCATTTCCTGGCGATCGTCGTCCGACAGGCCGATCAGAAATGGCAGCTTGGTTCTGATGGTTTGGATGGCGTTATTAATGGCGGTAATATCCGCGGCCGAAAGGCTGGCGGAAATGCGGTTCATATCGGTCATAGTTATCTTTCTATTAACTCTGAACCTGTCCTAAGCAGTGAATGTGCCCCCGAACCCTTTTATCCTAACGAATGGTGAATCGCTTGTTAGGAACTAAGCGGCTTCAGCGTTGACCGCATTGTAAATATTCGCTGCCGCCGTGCGGTTTTCTACTCCCAGTTTAACGAAGATTCGCTCGAGATGTTTGCCCACGGTCCCACGTGCAATCCCCATAATCTGAGCGATCTCGGGGTTTTCTTTGCCTGCGGCCAGCCAAGCCCAGATTTCAGTCTCTCTACGCGTTAGTCCTGTGTGCGTCCGCGAGGCCGCCGCCATTCCGGGTTGGATATGTTCCAGAAGCAGGGCGATGACGTGGCGCGGATGCGGCCGGTAACGGCGCACGACCAGACGTGCCTTTCCATGTTTCACCACCAGGGGTGATAAGCTACCGCCCTTCAGCCAATCGCAAATTTCCCTGGGCAACTGCTGGAAGAGGTCCGGAGAATCGAAGAATTGCGGCAGCCAGGGCCGTGCGACCGGCCCTAGGTAGGAGATTCCACAGTCTGGCGTCGCGACCACGAGACCATATTGGGTTGTTGAAGTTCGGGGGATTTTTGGTTTTGGCATAAGTGACTCCACTCTCTTCTACGGGAACTGGAGGAGAGAGTTCCCAAAAAAGAGTGATTACCGTGCAAAAAAATTCCGTCACCGTGGCCGGTCTCGCTCGAAAAACCGTACGGTATTCTCCTAATTTACAGGTGGCGTGCGGGTCGGAATACTCCCTCCCATTCGCTTGGACAATCAAGCCAAACCTCTCCTTATTATGAACCAAAAAACAAACCGCTCTCTGCGCACGCGCAGCTTTCTCCTCGTCTTGCTCTGTCTCTTCTTCGCCACCGCCAGCTACGCTCAGTCGCCTGGCATCAAGGGAGTTATCCTCTGCTTGTTTCCGGTCGGAACTTTCGAGCGCGTTTCGAGCGTCGATGGAGTCTTTGCGCCGGTTGAGTTGGCCCCGGGCGAATCGGTCACGGTGCAATCTCAACTCCCTTCCAGCCTGGTTAACACTCCCTCATTTGTGCAGCCACTCGATGGCGGCATGATCACCTCAGAACTGACAGTCTCCGCCGATGGCAGGGCTTCTCTCGGGTTCCAAGCCGGCACTCAGCCCGGCATCTACCGGCTCTTCTTAGGTGCGCGCGGCAAAACCGTCATGATCCAATTTGTCGTTCATCCCGCCCAGTAACTCCCCTCCACGTTCAACCTTTTTTCAAACCGATGAAATCCTCCCGCTTTTTCACACTCCTGGCCGCCGCTGCCATCTCCCTCTTGTTCCCCGGCGCAGCCCTGCATGCTCAAACTGCCAACGACAACTCCACCGGGTCGACTGGTCAGTTTAACGGCAACGTGACCACCGCCGGTTCCTACGATCCCTATACCGGCAACGCCACGCGAACCGTTACGGACCTGACAGTGGCCGGCGCGGTAGGCAAGTACGGTTTGAGCTGGTCGCGCACTTGGAACTCACGGGGCGGCTATGCTTGGCTCAATTCCTACGGCTGGAAAATCGGCGCGATCGTCGATCAGCCATCGACCACAGGATACTTCGACCGCATTGTCTACTTTCCCGACGGGCGGGTGATCGACTTTGGACGTGTTACCGATTCGAATGGCTATTTCACAGGCCGTCCCGCTGGAGTTCCCGAACAACTAAGAAACGTCGGCTCAAACTTCACCTACCTGATCCTGCCCGACGGCGGCCGCGCGTACCTCTCCAAGGTCTTCAACGACGACT
>CAXSCV010000124.1:0-5788 GCA_964235895.1 uncultured Chthoniobacterales bacterium | reverse complement strand
GGATGGGTGGCAGAGTGGTCTAATGCGCACGCCTGGAAAGCGTGTTTGCCGCAAGGCAACCAGGGTTCGAATCCCTGCCCATCCGCCGGCTTTCAGTCGCGCGTTCAATGCGCTAGAAAAGATCATGCGCTGCGCGATTGCCCTGTTGTTGCTCTCCTTCGCCTCCGCTGTTTTGGCCGCGGAAGAAAACAGCGCGGGTATCAATTTAATGGAGACGGCCAAGAAGGAATTCCAAGCCGAGCACTTCGATGCCGCGCTGGCCTCGTTAGGCGAAATCGAAAAACGCGATCAACAAACCGCGAAGACTTTCGATTTGAAAGGGCGCGTTTTTCTCGAGCAACAAAAATACGACGAAGCGACCGCTGCTTTTGAAAAATCGCATACGCTCGACCCCGCCAGCTTCGGCCGGCTCTATCTCGCCGGGATGTATGTTCGCCAAAAAAAATGGCTCGAAGCGCGCAACACTTACGAATTGGCCAGCAAAGAAACGAACGTCCTTCTTTCCAATGAACGTTTTCGCTACGGCCTGCTCATCGCTTCGCTCGGGGGGAAAGATGAGGCGCGGGCGCGCATCGCTTTCGAGAACATTCCCTTTCCGACCGAGAGCCCGGCTTATTATTATGCGCAGGCCGCCTGGTCCTTCGCGCACGACCAGAAGAGCGACGGAGAAAAATGGATTCGGCGCGCCGAGGAAATTTATCCGGTAGCGAAAACGGCCTGGTTCGCGCGACCGCTCTACGATCTCGGCTGGATCAAAACCAAGCCGCCGCTGATTGCGGACTAACGACTAATGAGTCGTTTAGCTTTCGCTTTTCGGCGCGAGATCACGGCGCGTCAGGATCTGCAGATTTTGCCGCGTCTTCACGATGCTCGATTTCGGCAGGACGCCGCGGAAATTCGCGCCCGGATAAATGATGCTGTCGCGCCCGAGGATCGATCCCGGATTGATCACCGCGTTGCATCCGACCTCAGTGCGATCGCCGACAACCGCGCCGAATTTTTTCAGACCTGTCGCGATCGTCCCGGCCGCCGCCATCACCTGAATCTCGCTGTGATCCAGCTTCACGTTGGAAAGAATCACGCCCGCGCCGAGATGCGCGCGATAACCAAGAATGGAATCGCCCACGTAATTAAAATGCGGCACCTGCGCTTCGTCGAAGAGGATCGAGTTCTTGAACTCGCAGGAATTTCCCATGACCACGCCGTCGCCCACGATGACATTTTCGCGCACGTAACAGCCGCTGCGGATGTGACAATTTTCGCCGATCCAGGCCGGACCTTTTAGCACCGCGCCTTGTTCGATGATCGTGCCGCTGCCGACAAAAACGGCATCGCTGACAAACGGTTTGCCGACGAGTTCGCCGAGAATGGCCGGCTTCAAACGAAACTGCAGATAGCTCGCGATCTGCGTGAGCGCGTCCCAGACGTATTTCTGATTCTCGAAAAGCTTGGCGTGCGCCGTGTGCTCGAGCGTCAAAAATTCATCCGGCGCAAACATTCGTTAGACTCGTTAGGCTCCGCCGCGGCGCGTCAGCTTCAGGCCATCTTTTCCATCCCGCACTTCCCAGCCGAGCGCCGCGATTCGATCGCGCAATTCATCACTTTTGCGCCAGTCTTTGGCAAGCCTGGCCTGCGCGCGTTCCTCGCCGAGTTGTTTAATTTCCGCGGGTGTTTCCGTTTCGCCGCCGCTCAATGCCAGCACATGATCGATCCGCTTCCACCAATTGAGCCAGCCAGCTGCGTCTGCGGCAGTAAGCGTTCCTTGATCGAGCGCGCGATTCGTTTCGCGAATCGTTTCGAAAAGAAAACCGAGCGCGGCCGAGATGTTCAGATCGTCATCGAGCGCTTCCTCGAATTTCTCAGTCGCTTGTTCGCCGTTCTCGCCCGCGATCGCGCGCAAACGTTCCAGCCAATCATCGATCCGGCCTAACGACTGCCGCGCTTCCTCCATTCCTTCCCAGGTGAAATTCAGTTGCGCGCGATAATGCACTCGCAGCAAAGCATAGCGCACCTCGCGTCCGCTGTAGCCTTTCGCCAGCACATCGCGCAGCGTGAAAAAATTGCCTAACGACTTCGACATTTTCTGCCCGTCGACCAGCAGGTGCGCGCAATGCATCCAGGAGCGCACAAATTGTTTTCCGGTCACACCTTCGGTTTGCGCGATCTCCGCTTCGTGATGCGGGAAAATATTGTCCACTCCGCCGCAATGCAGATCGAGTTGCTCGCCTAATAACTGCGTCGACATCGCGCTGCACTCGATGTGCCAGCCGGGCCGGCCGTCACCCCACGGACTCGGCCAGCGCACAGCGCCATCCGCTTCGTCCCACGCTTTCCACAAGGCAAAATCGCCGACGTGTTCCTTGTCGTACTCATCGTTTTTCACCCGCCCGGTCGATTGCAATTCGTCGAGATTGAAATGCGCCAGGCATCCGTACTTCGGGAAATTTTTGATCCGGAAATAAACCGACTTATCGTCCGCTTGATAAGCAAGGTCGCGCGCGATCAGGGTTTCGATCATCGCAATCATCGCATCGATATGACGTTGCTCGGTCGCCGCCGGATACGCGTCGGCGCGTTTGATCCGCAGTGTTTCGAGGTCGGCAAAAAAGGCGTCTTTGAATTGCTGCGTAAACTGCGCCAGCGGCACACCAGCTTGCTGGCAGCCGCGAATCGTTTTGTCGTCAACGTCGGTCAGATTCATCACGCGCTGCACTTTGTAGCCGCGCAATTCCAGATGGCGTTGCAGCAAATCCTCGAAGAGATACGCGCGGAAATTTCCGATGTGCGCGAAGCTATAAACGGTCGGCCCGCAGGTGTACATCTTGACCGTGCGCCCGCTTTCATCGAGCGGACGAAATTCCTCCAGCGCGCGCGAGTAGGTGTTGAAAAATCGCAAAGCCATCAGCTTTGGTTAGTCTTGCTCGACGCTGGCAATCGCCATCGCGGCCATTCCTTCGCCGCGGCCGATCGTGCCGAGGCCTTCGTTGGTCGTTGCTTTGATGCCGACACGTCCCGCTTCAATTTTCAAAGCGCGCGCAATCTCCTCCCGCATCTTCGGAATGTGCGGGCCAATTTTAGGCGCTTCCGCGATCAACGTCGCATCCACATTTGCAATGCGCGCTTGTTTCCGCGCCAACACTTCCTGCACGCGCGCGAGGATGGCGAGGCTGCTGATTCCTCGAATGCTTTCGTCGGTGTTCGGAAAATGATGGCCAATGTCGTTTTCGCCGATTGCGCCTAACAAGGCATCCGCGATCGCGTGGCAAAGCACGTCCGCGTCCGAGTGTCCGTCCAGGCCTAACGAGTGTGGAATTTCCACGCCGCCGAGAATCAGTTTTCTCCCCTCAACCAGACGATGCGCGTCGTAACCGATGCCGCATTTCGTCATGACGCGAGCTGGAGATCGATCACGCCGTTGGATGCGATGACGCTGTATTTATCTTTCATGTCAGGACGCGGCCGCATGTCGACTTTGCCGCCGGCGCTCTCGATCAAAATGATTCCCGCGGCTACGTCCCAAAGACTGATGCCTTGCTCGAGGTAAGCGTCGAATCGGCCACACGCGACGTAAGCCATGTCGAGCGCGGCGCTGCCGAGCAAGCGACATTTGCGCACGCGATGGACCATGTCTTGCAGCAGCGGCATGCCGGCATTGATCGTTGCGCTCGATTTCGAAAGACCGATGGAAAGAACCGCTTCCGATAAATTCGTGCGCGTGCTCACGCGAAACGGTTTTCCGTTCAGCAACGGCGCCTCGCCTTTTTGCGCGGTCCACAATTCGTCGCGCATCGGATCGTAAATTACGCCAGTGATGATCTCGCCGTTTTCACGCAGCGCGATCGAGATGCAGAAGTGCGGAATGCCGTAAAAATAATTCACCGTTCCGTCGATCGGATCGACGATCCATTGATGCGCCGCGCTCTGATCGCCGACGATTCCTTCTTCGCCGTAGAGCGCGTGCTCTGGGAATTTTTTTAGCAAAAGATCCGTGATCAATTGCTGCGTCTGCACATCGATCTCGAGTTTGATATCGTGCGCTTCACTCGAATTTACACGCAACGGCCGACCATAATTTTGCTTCAATAAATCGCCGGCCGCGCGTGCGGCTTCGATCGCCACTTCGAGAAAATTTGGCATCGGAGAGGATTACTGCGAGAGCGCAGTGTCGGCGAATTTTTTTGCGTGGCGAAGTTGCATGTACGAAAAAAACCGGGGGAAGAATCGGAATCCTTCCCCCGGGTTAAGTTACAGTTTTAGAAGAACGAAAAGGGAGGTTCTTCTGTGAAGGCGCAGCAGTTAGCGCTTCTTGGATTTTTTAGCGGCCGCTTTTTTCTTCGCAGGCATTTTCTTAGCCGCTGCTTTTTTCTTTGCTGGCATGAGGTATCCCCCCTTTCAATTCGCAGATGCGTTTAATTGTGAACAGAGTGTGAATAAGTTCACGACACCGAGTCACTAAGCATCATGATTTTTTTGTCAAACTTTTTTCACACAACTCGAAAACTATTTTCATTATTTCGCGCGCGATGATTTTTTTTGGCGCGCGCGCAATGTGTTTCGAAGCGCCGTTGCGAAAGAAAATTGTCACTTCGTTCTCGTCACTTTCCATTCCGATTTCATTTCCGCTGACGTCGTTCGCGACGATCGCGTCGCACTTTTTCGCGATTAATTTTCGCCGCGCGTTCACTTCGAGTTCGAGCGTTTGCGCGGCAAAACCGATCACGAGATAGGAACGATTTTCCTTCGGCAACGAGGCGAGAATGTCGCGCGTGGCGGTTAACGGCAGCGAAAAATTCCCCGCGCGCTTTGGCAATTTTTCCGCGGCGACGTGTTGCGGTTTGTAATCGGAAACCGCCGCGCACATGACGAGCGCGTCGCAGTTGCGCACCTCTTCGTGCACGGCGTCGTTGAGTTCGTCACTACTCGTTAGGCGAATTAAACGCGCGCCACTCGGAGCCTCGAGCGCAACCGGTCCGCTGATCAACGTCACTTCGTGTCCAGCCTCGAGCGCGGCTTGCGCGAGTGCGTAGCCCATCTTGCCGGAGGAACGATTGCTAATGAAGCGAACGGGATCGATCGCTTCCCGCGTCGGCCCGGCCGTGACGACAAACTTCACGCGATCAAATTATTGCGACTGCGCAGCAAAAACTCCGCGCGAAATGCGATGTCTTCGACTTTCCACAGGCGGCCAACGCCTTCGTAGCCGCAGGCCAGCATGCCTTCTTCCGGTCCGATGAATTCGACGCCGCGCGCTTTCAAGGTTACGACATTTTCCTGCGTCGCGGCGTGCTCCCACATTTTTCCATTCATGGCTGGCGCGATGAGAATTTGCGCGCGGGTGGCGAGTGCAATCGCAGCCAGCGGATGACCGGCAAAACCGTGCGCCAGTTCCGCGAGAACGTGCGCGGTCGCGGGCGCGATGAGCAGAAGATGCGCGCGATCGGCCAGCTGAATATGACCGGGTCGCCAGTTTTCTTTCTCATCATAGAAGCTGGTCATGACCGGATTCTTCGAGAGCGTTTGCAAGGTGAGCGGCGTGATGAATTCGGCTGCGTCTTTGGTCATGACGACGAAAACTTCGTGGCCTTGTTTATAAAGAAGGCTGGCGAGCTCGGCCGATTTGTAAGCGGCGATCGAACCGGTTACGCCGAGCACGATGCACTTTGGTTTGCTGATTTCTGATGGCTGATCGGTTTTCACGGCGTGGGGTTCCGGGAGAAACTCCGCCACGTCCAACGCGTTGTCATCCTGAGGCTGGCGAAGCGCGCCGAAGGACCTCGCAGAGGGTGCT
>CAXSCV010000123.1:0-5946 GCA_964235895.1 uncultured Chthoniobacterales bacterium | reverse complement strand
AAAGCCGCGCCGCAGCGGATCATCCACGACCCTCACGCGCTTACGGCTTGATCTGCGGCGCGCCCAGCGGCGGTCCGGATTCCAGTTCAATCTTTCGTAACAACGCCGCCGACGGCGTCTCCGGAATAATCTTTAAAACGCCGCGGACTAACGAGAGCGCGCGCTCCGGCTTCTCTTGTTTCATCCAGCTATCGGCCTCTTCCAAAACCAATCGCAGAATGTCGTCGCGCTTCGTAAAGATGGCGCGCGCCTGCTGAAAGTAGGTCGTAGCCAACGCGAAATTTCCCTCGTGCGCTTCCATTAATCCCAAGTCTTCGATCATCGATCCGTTGTTCGCGCGGGAAGCCGCCTCTCGCGCGAGTTTTCGATATTCCGCGGCCGGTTGCGACGCGTTTTCGACCGCGAAATCGTGATACATTTTCCATTCCGAATTATTTCCCGCGCTCTTTTTCGCATCGAGCTGCAGCCAGGCCGCGTAAGGCCGGTAGAGCGGATCGCCCACCATCACCGTCATCCACGAGAGCGCTTCCGTTCCCATGTAGCAGCTCTCGGCAAACGTGAATCCGTGCAGCAGCCGGTCGTTCAAAATATCGAGATGCGTCGTTAGTTGCAGATACGGCTCGTAAACATTTCCGATGGTCGCAGCCGCGCCTTTGCTCAAAAGCGGCGCGGCCCAATTCGCCTTCGGATCGCGCAATGTACTCGCGCTATAAGAATGAATGTGCACCGCGATGGCGCCGGGCCGAAAACGAAACGACGGCTCGACGAACGGTCCCGCGACCCCGCCGGAATACCATCCGTAATAAAGCGCGCAATCGCTCATCGGGAAGCCGTCCGGAAACATCGCGGGCGCATCGTCGAAGACCACGGGAATTCCCGCGACGTGAAGTTGCTGCACGATTTCCGACATCCACTGGTCGCCCATGCCGAAGGGCGAGTTCGGCGGATTGTGCGCGCCGTCGACATAGGCGCGGCCCCACAGGCCCGTCTTCTCCGTTTCGATCGCATCGACAATCATTTGCCTAACGATCGCTGAGGTCGGCGCGTCCAGGCGACAAACCAGCATGTAAGGCATGTCGCTCGTTTCCATGATCCGGCGATAACGCTGGAAATACGGATTGGTGACCGCGCCGGAAATTTGCGGAGTGAAACGCGCGAGCGTGGAAATTTCCGAATCGACCGAAGCGTCGTTCCGCGAACCGATCGGCCCGCCGTCCGGTTTGTCGCCGGGATAATCGGCCGTCGCGCGCACTTTCAGCGGCATCCCTTTGATCAGCGCGACGAAACGAATCGAACCCGATTGCACCGCCGGCACTCCTTCCGGTGAGGTCACGACCGTCCACCATTTGCGCGCGGAAAAAATTTCGCGCAACGGTTTCGCGATTGTCCGATCGTATTCTTCCCGGCTGATCTCTTCGTCTTTCGAACAAGCGAGGCCGACCAGATGATCGCGCGCGATGCCGCGTTTCTGCGCATAGAATTTGGCCAGCTCGGCCGAATCGCGGCTCGCACTATTATAAATGACGATGGTCGCAGGCTGCAGAGGCAACTCCGCCGCGCGCAAAAATGAATGCGACGCGACGCTGAAAGTGAGCGCCAGAAAAACCGCGCCGCGCCGATTCGTCCTCACAATTCCAACTTCAAGCCATCGTAGGCGATGAATGTTTGCGGCGGCAATTCCGCTTCCGCGGCCTGCGCCAGCTCATGAGAAATGTGCGTGAAATAAGTGCGCTCCGGTTGCACGCGCGCCGCCGCTTCCAGCGCTTGTTCGACGTTCATGTGCGTCGGGTGCGGCTTATGTCGAAGCGCGTCGACGATCAAAACTTTCACGCCTTTGATCTGCTTCGAAGTCTCGTTAGGCAACGCGCTGCAGTCACTCAAATAAGCCGCCAGTTTTTCGTCGCCGCGTGAGAAGAGATAACCGTAAACCATCGACTCGCCGTGCGGCACCGGCAGCGGCGTGAGCAAGGTTCCGCCGAGCGTAAATGGTCCCTCGACCAGATGCGGTTCCGGTCGCAAATACCATGGAAAACGTTCCGGATCATCGAAGGCAAAACGAAACGCGCGCCGCAAATCCGCCATCGTTTCGGCCGAGGCATAGACCGGCATGCCGCCGCGAAAAGAGGAGAAGCGGCGCAGATCGTCGAAGCCCATGATGTGGTCGGTGTGCGAGTGGGTATAGACCGCGGCATCGAGCGAGCGAATATCCGCGCGCAAGGCTTGCGTGCGAAAATCCGCGCCCGTATCCACCACCCACGAGCACTCCGGCGTTTCCACAAAAATCGAGGCGCGCAGCCGTTGATCGCGCGGATCGCTCGAACGACAAACCGCGCAATCGCAGCCGATCATCGGCACGCCCTGCGAAGTGCCGGTGCCGAGGAAGGTAAGGGAAAGTTGAGAGTTGATGGTTGAGTGTTGAGAGTTCAGAACGCGAAGGGCCGGGCACTCTCAACTCTCACCTACCAACTCTCAACCTTCCCATGCCGGCCGTTCTCCATCTGCTGCGAATCAAAAACCTCGCGCTGGTCGAGGATTTGCAGTGGCAGCTCGGGCCCGGCTTCACCGCCATCACCGGCGAAACCGGCGCGGGCAAATCGATCATCATCGGCGCGCTCCAGCTCTTGTTAGGCGAACGCGCGGACAAGAGTTTGATCCGCACCGGCGCGGAGATGTGCACGGTCGAGGCGATCTTCGAAGGCGACACGCTTGCGAAATTGAATCCGCGTTTGCTCGAAGCGGGCGTGGAACCGTGCGATGGCGAATTGATTTTGAAGCGCTCGTTCTCCGCCGCCGGAAGCAATCGCCAATTCATCAACGGCTCGCCCACGACCTTGGCCGTTCTGAAAACGCTGGGCGACGAGCTGATCGATTTGCACGGACCGCACGATCATCAATCGCTTCTTTCCCCCGAGCGCCAGCTCGGTTTGCTCGATGCGTTCGCGCGTGCGGAAAATGCGGCGCAGGATTTCGCGCGGCAATTTCGCGCTCTGCAATCGCTCCTCGCCGAGCAATCTTCTTTGAGCATCGCCGAGTCCGCGCGCGCGCAGGAACTCGATCTTTTGCGACATCAGGTCAACGAAATCACCGGCGCGAATTTGCTCGCCGATGAGGAAGAGGAAATCGCCGCGCGCTACAAATTAGCCAGCAACAGCCGGCGTTTGATCGAGCTGGCCAGCGGCGTGGCGCGGCGTTTGTCCGAGGCCGATGACTCGATCCTTTCGCAACTCGCGGAATCGCAGCGGCTCCTGCGCGAGTTAGAAAAAATCGATCCGGCGATCGCAGAATTTTCCAGCGCGCACGAAGCGAGCGTGGTCGAGCTAACCGAAATCGCGCGTTCGTTAGGCAATTACGCCGAGCGTCTCGATCTCGATCCCGCGCAACTGGCCGCGCTCGAGCAGCGCGTTTCGCTCTTCGAAGCCTTGAAGCGCAAATATGGCGGCACGATCGCGCACGTGATCGCGTTTGGCGAAGAAGCGGACGCGCGCATGCGCAAAATCGAAGGACGCGACGCGGAGTTGGAAAGGCTCGCGGGCGAAATCGAAACCGCGCGGAAACAATTGCAGCGTGCGGGCGAGGCGTTGCACAAGTTGCGCGCGAAAGCCGCGCCAAAACTTTCCGAAAACATCCGCGCAAACTTGCGCGAGCTCGGCTTCCGCCAATCCGAATTCGAAGCGAAACTGACCGCGCTGTCAGAGCCGCGAGCGAGCGGATTTGACCAGATCGAACTTCTTTTCTCGCCCAATCCCGGCGAGCCGCTCAAGCCGCTGCGCAGTATCGCTTCGAGTGGGGAAATCTCGCGCTTAATGCTCGCGATCAAATCCGCGTTGGCCGCGCAGGATGCGATTCCGTTGCTCGTCTTCGATGAAATCGACGCGAATGTCGGCGGCGAAATCGCTCACGCGGTCGGCGCGAAAATGCGCACGCTCGCGCAGGAGCACCAGGTGCTTTGCATCACGCATTTGCCGCAGGTAGCGGCAGCCGCGACCGCGCATTTTGTCGTCACCAAAGAAGTCTCGTTAGGCCGAACGCATTCCGAGTTGCACGCCGTCAGCAAAAAAGCGCGCACGGAAGAAATCGCGCGCATGCTCGGCGGGCAAACGCAGTCGGCTTTGCGCCATGCGGAAAGTTTGCTCAAGGAAAACGACCGCTGACCGCATGGATTTTTATGTTTACCTGAACGGCGCGCGCCGCGGACCGTTCACCCACGAGCAAGTCTGGGCGAACCTGGCCGCCGGCCTGCTGCAGTCCTCCGATTTAATTTCCGATCGCGCCGACGGCGAATGGCGAACGCTCGCGAGCTTTGCCAGCGTCTCCACGCAAGGACCAGCGGCGGCGCTTCCAACTCCGGCGATCGATTCGCCCGGAATACCGGTCGCCGCGCTCGGTCCATACGCGCGCTCGACGCTCTCGCCTAACGAGACGCCGTACTTCAAAACTTCCCTGCACTGGATCGTTTTCGTTCGTTTTGCTTTTGTCACTTTGCTCGGGTTTCTCTTGCTCGCGGTCCCCTTCGCCATCGGCGTGCAGGCGCTCTTTGCCTCGGAACTCGGTTGGTTTGCGCTGCCGCTACCGATCTTTCTCATGCTCACGCCCACGCTCGCCTGGATCAGCAGCGAGCTGGTCATCACCGATCGCCGCGTGCTGATTAAAACCGGAATCGTTCGGCGACAAACCCTGGAGATGTTCATCTCAAAAGTGGAATCGATCGCGATCGACCAGGGTTTCATCGGTCGCATTTTCGATTACGGCTCGGTCGTGATTCGCGGCACCGGCGGACTCGAGGAACCGTTCGAAGCAATCGCGCGGCCGATCCAATTTCGGAACTGGGTGCAGCGTTTGCAGCACGGCGGCGAATCTTTTGTCGCGCGATGAGCGATCAGAGATAACTAAACGGGCCATTTTCCGGCGCGGAATTTTGCGCGCTGGCCGCGAACATATTTCGCGCTCGCCGCTGTGCCACCAAGCGCGACTCGATTTCCGATTCATCTGCAGGGAGAAGAGGGGCACGCAACATTTGCGAAAATGAACCTCGATATCGTGCGGGATTTGTTGACGGCGGCGATTCGAACGCCGGGCGATCCTTTTCCTGTTTCCGGTCTGGCTGCGGCGCATCAAGTGGAGCTTCTGGCAAAGGCCGGTTTCATCGAGGCGGGCACCGAAAATGAAGGCGGCGAAACGAAAACGATCATCAAGCGGGTGACCGAAGCGGGCGAAAAACTTTTGCGCGTGCTCGACGAAGTGCCGTCGGACTTTAAGACCTACGCGCAAGGCCCAACGAAAAACGACGGAGCGATTTCCTCCGAAACAGATCGGCCTAACGAGTGAATTTGCGCACCGTCGCGCGCGGTTTTGCAGCGGCGCTTTGCGCTTTCGCATTCCGCTTCGAGCAATAAGATCGCGCCGTGAATGGAACTCTCATTTTCTCGAGCGCACTCATCCTGGTCGCACACGCAAGCGCGCAAACGCCCGCGGATCGGCGACCTGATGTTTCCGACAAAGCCCTGATTTCGAAAACAGCGCCTAACAAGTTGACCACGACGATGGCCGATCCGGAAATCGCGCTCCTGCACAAGTGGGCGGACGATTACTACGCCTGGCGAAATGAAAATTATCCGGTGCGAAGCAGCGATGCCGGCCTGCACACTTGGGACAATCGCCTGACCGATTATGCGACGGTGAAGATCGCCGAGCGCGCGAAACACGTGCACGCGTTGCTCGAGAAAGTGCGCGCGATGAAGACAGAAGCGTGGCCGAAAGACGAGCGGATCGATTGGTTGCTTTTTCGCGCGCAACTCGAAGGCGTGGACTTCGGCGACCGTGTCCTGAAATCGGAGCGAAGCAATCCTCAGCTTTATGTGGGCGAATGCACCAACGCTATTTTTTCGCTGCTGAAAAAGGAATACGACACACCGCGAAATCGCGCCCTCTCCGCGACCGCCCGTCTGC
>CAXSCV010000122.1:0-5977 GCA_964235895.1 uncultured Chthoniobacterales bacterium | reverse complement strand
CGACATCTTTTACAAGGATTGGGGCAGCGGGCAGCCCATTGTCTTCAGCCACGGCTGGCCGCTCTCGGCCGATGATTGGGACACGCAGATGCTCTTCTTCCTCAATCACGGCTATCGCGTGATCGCTCACGATCGGCGCGGGCATGGCCGTTCCACGCAGACCGACGGCGGCCACGATATGGATCATTACGCCGACGACCTCGCGGCGGTGACGAAGCATCTCGGCCTGAAGGATGCGATCCACGTGGGCCACTCGACGGGCGGCGGCGAGGTCATCCGTTATATCGCGCGCCATGGCGAAAGCGGGGTAGCGAAAGCGGCAATCCTGAGCGCGGTCCCGCCGCTCATGGTCAAGACGGAGTCCAATCCTGGCGGTCAGCCTAAGAAGGCCTTTGACGATCTCCAGGTGCAGCTTGCGGCCAACCGTTCGCAATTCTACCGCGATGTCGCCTCGGGGCCTTTCTATGGTTTTAATCGGCCGGACGTGAAACCGGTGGAAGCGACCATCTTAAATTGGTGGCGCCAAGGGATGATGGGCGGCGCAAAGGCGCATTACGATGGCATCGTCGCCTTTTCCCAAACCGACTTCACCGAGGACCTCAAAAAAATCACCGTGCCGGTTTTCGTCATGCATGGCGATGACGACCAGATCGTCCCGTACAAAGACTCGGCTCCGCTCTCCGCCAAGCTGCTGAAGAACGGGACGCTTAAGACCTACAAAGGTTTCCCGCACGGGATGCCCACAACGAAGGCTGAAACGATCAACGCCGACCTGCTCGCCTTCATCAGCGCCTAACGAATAAACCGGTCGCCCTCATGTTCCTGCACATTTACACGATCGTGCATGTCGCGATCAGCCTCATCGCGATCCTCGCGGGTTTCGTCGTCCTCTTCGGCTTGCTCACGGCCAATCGACTCGATGGTTGGACGAAATGGTTTCTCATCATGACGGCAGCGACGCTCATCACCGGTTTCTTTTTTCGGTTCCATGGATTCACCCCGGCCTTCCGGCTCGGGATAATCGCGACCATTGTCCTCGCGATCACGCTTTTCGCGCGTTATCCGAAACACCTCGCCGGCCCTTGGCGCTGGGTTTACGTGATCGGCGCAGTCGTCTCGCTTTACCTGAACGTCTTCGTCGGCATCGTGCAATCGTTCCAGAAATTCCCAGCCTTGCACGTGCTCGCGCCTAACCAAACCGAGCCGCCCTTCGTCTTCACGCAATTAGGCGCGCTGCTTATTTTCGTCGCCCTGATCGTCGCCGGCATTATCCGTTTTCGCATCGACCCGCCGCCGCGCGCCGCTATCGGCGGTTGACTTAGCCTAACGACTTTTCGACATCCGTGCGCCTTCGGCCACGGCTTGGTGGATGCCGGCGATAACCATGCCGCCTTCGCCGACGGCCGTGGCGCAACGTTTGACGGAGCCGGAACGGACGTCGCCGGCGGCGAAGATTCCAGGCAGGCTCGTCTCCATCGGTGACGGCGGACGCGCAGCGTTTAACCAAGCGGTCGAAGTTGTGACAAGGGTTCCGGTTTTGACGAAGCCTTTGTCGTCGCGTTCGATCTCCGGCGGCAACCATTCGGTGCAGGGCGCGGCGCCGATCATGGAAAAGACAGCCGGCGTCTCGACGGTGCGGCGCTCGCCGGTCTCGGTGTTTTCCAGTTCGACGGACTTGAGCACGTTCTGGCCGATCATTCGCCTAACGACTGTGCCGGTGAGCAACTCGATGTTGTCCTTCATCCGGATACGCCGCGCCAGATAGTCGGACACGCATGCCGCGACGACACGTAAGCTTTGTGCCTATGAGTCTTCGAGCGAAGGCGCAAAGTTGTCCGCAACTTCCGTGCGAATTGCGAAGCTGCCGTCGCGAATCTTTTGCGCGAGATTAACATTATCAATGATCTTAACTATGGTTAAGACAAGCGAGACTGATTTGGAGATGAAGCGCGATACCTGTTCTACTTTCGCGAAGAGGGAACCGGCTAAACTTGTGATGGAATTACAGTAACCAACACAATTGACCAACTCTTTCTGAGTTAGTTCGGCCCATGAGCGGAACACCGTCCGCGCGGCGAGGAGATGTAAGGACATTATCGCCGCGTCTAAAGTAACTACGCGGTTTCTTACCTCCTCGGCATCCGGCAAAGCTATCGGATCAGTCCCGGTTATGGCGTCAAGGCCCGCCGCTAACTGTGTGTTGTCCCTGATGAGCTGCTCAATCGCTTCCATCTCTGCGACGGCATCGGAAAGGCGTTCGAGTAGGACTTCCGCAGCCGCAATATCGTCTTCAGTCGACATTGTTCTTTTTCCTCCGCCTGCGGCGCAACGTCTCGCAGATGCCGCGCCACATCCACCACGCCCAAAGCAGGAAGAGCGCGGGCGGAACCCAGAGAATTAGCATGGTTGTAACTACGGACTTCAGCACGTGCATTAAGCCTCTTTAGCAGACCTTCCGGCGCGTGTCACTATCATCGGCGTCTCTCTGAACGTTCGCCCAAGGTCGCGGAGATCGAAAATGTGAGAGTAAGCTTTCGGTCCAAAAGGCCACGTTGCGAGCGCTACGCGGCCCGTAGGACGCGGCTTCCCAGCCGGGCTGAGCCACCACCACCGGCCGGCCGCTTCAACGCCCTCTGGGAGCCGCTTCTGGACGCGCTTGCCTGCTTCCTTCGCAACGTAGCGGGCGGCGGCATCTGGCGACCGCAGAAGTTCTACAATACCGCCCTGATGAAAGTCGATGAAGCGCCGCATCTCCATGCTGAGCGGTATTGAAGATCCTCTCGAGACCCCGGCCCGCGGCCGCGGGGCCGCGCCCCCCGGCCCCCCTCCGCCGTATACGGAGGCTAACCAGGTCTTTGTTAACCAATCGTCCAACGGCCCACGGATGATCGAGACAGGCTTCCCGTGTCTGACTATCGACTGAGTCTGATAGCCTAACGAGTCAACGAAGCCGCGTTCGAAAAATAGGTGAAAGTGAACAACGCCGCGAGTCTGCCACTCCATGACCCATGCCCATTGCCAAGAGCCTCCAAAGTCTAAGCGGAACCGCCTAACGAGTTTCTTCAAAGCCTCTTTCGGATGCCTGGGTTGAACTGCGAAAGTAAGTGTCGCCATCGCGCCCCAATCGCGCTGAGCGTTCGCGAATGTCCAAGCGCAGCGAATGCGCGATCGGGTGCTCATGTCATGGATTTTTCCTCGCGGCGCTCGGTCGGAAGAGGATCGGTTGCCCTTGGAAATGATCGGCCAATGCACGATCCCGCCCGTCTTGTAAGTCGTGACGACGATCAAAACGGAAGTCTTCCGTTGCGCCTCGCATTGTCGCGATATGGCACATTGACAAGCAGGGGACGGCTTCGCCGAAGTGCTCCGCAGGCGACAAGAGGCAGAATCGAGATGATCGCGAAAAGAAGAAAGCCGGTGAAGATAACTTCACCGGCTCCGCGAAAACTCGCTTCTGCATTCCGAGTTGTCGAGGCTCGGAACGGATCGACTTTGGCAGAGCGCGAGCCCATGTCAACAACGAAAAACGCGCAGCGGTTTTACCCGCTGCGCGCAAACCGTAACCTGCCTAACGAGTAGTCTACTCGAAGGCATTTTTCGTTGTTCCGCTATCGGGCAACGTTTGTGTGAACGTAGCTACTGGCGTCTTGCCTGTTAGGACTTTCCCATCTCCAACAAGATACACGTCTACTTCGCCCTTGATTTGGTCCACGACGATTTGCACGTCGCCCAACTCTTGAGTAGTCACAGCGTCTTCAATCGAGCTAACGAGTGAAGCCATAGACCGCGAAGGTTTCGCTGTCGTGTTAGCTACTGGGTCAAGCGCTCCCGTGTTGCTGCTTCCAGTCCACGGAGTAACCTTTCCCTCGCCGTCTGGCGTAAACAGTCCTTGCGTGTCGCCATAGCCTGCTTCTGCCGAGATCGCGGCTGCGTCAGCGCCGGTAAAGACCTTCGCAGTGCGGTCGACCGTCGAAATAACGACGACTTCCTTATCGCTCGAACCGCTTAGCGCGGCAGCGGCGATTTGTCCGAGCGTCAAGGTCGGAACCTGCGAAGCTACTACCGCGTTGACAATCGCCGTTCCTGGCCCGGCGCCGATAATATCTCCTGATTTTGCCATATATTATTCACCTCCTTTCTTTTTCAGTCTTGGCCTAACGAGTTGTTCATCGCTAGGCCGCGAAATCTCTAAGTCACGTTGACGCATCTGCCGGATCGAATCCGTGTTGTTTTCCACACGTTGATCAAGGCCGCGAATTGCGCCGCCGTGCTCGGCGAGCTGCTTATTGTTATCCGCCGAGAAGTAGAGCGTCGCCGCCGAGAGCAGCGCCGCGACTAACCTTTTCCAATCATCCGTCGACATTCTGTGACCTCCATTTTGGCGGTCACTTACGATCTGAGGCGCAGCGTCAGGCTGCTAGTGACGTCAGACAATATATGTCATATAAAGTAGAGGACATGTGAACCACGAGAGATATGGCAGATGAAAGGTTCGCGCCGGATTTTTCCCGTTTGCCAATTATTCCCTATTATCTCGGCAGACGTTGATAACGCGCTAATTATGGGCGAAAAATGAATCGCGCCGAGCCGGTGGAACTTGTCCCACTCTTCCGCGCATGGAGTCGCCGGCGGTTCCACCCCTTCCTCAGGTAAAACTGTTCCAAGTGGGACAAATCCGCCGAAGACTCCGGGGTGGAACCTAGAACCGCAAACCACGGCGTTTTGCAGCCGTGCCGCAGGCGTTTTGCAGTCGCTGTGCAAAAACGATCGGAAATCCCTTTGGTTAGCGCCCAGCTACTTCCGACAGCGCATCGCGGGTAGCTGCCAAAACTTCCTCAAGCCATTCTTTGGCCTGTTTTCTATATGTCTCTTCATCAATCGTGATCTCGAACTCCGTCTTTGCTGCCAATGTGGCGTCGATAACGAACGGTTGCAGGCGACTCACTTCGGCCAGCAGCGCCACAGTAAATTTCTTATGAAAGCTGTTAAAAGCATTTTGATCGCCGGAGCGCTTCACGGCGTCCATGTTGTGCTTTTCGAAGAGGAGTTTTGTCAATGCTTACGGTGAACTGCTGGTGCAACCTTAGTGTCACGAGCATATTCACGGAGTCACCGACAAGTTGCACCTTGGCTACCGACCCTCCCAGACGCCGGATCGGCCTGACCATTCGTTCATGAAAAGTTGTGATGGACATCTCGGGATCAGCGAGGGACGAAAAAAGCTGCATCGCGGTCGAAAAACGATCAGCGAACTCTAGGTAAACGTTGCGTCTCAGGATCAGAAGACGCTCTTCCTTCTGGCTTTTTCTGTTTGCCCAAAGCCCCGCGAGGATTCCAGCAAACGCCAGCAATCCTGCTATTAAAGTAGCGATCGAGGTAATGACGGCCGCACGCATCGCTGGTGTCGCGAACCGACACGTCAGAAACATTGTCGTCTTCCCAGGGGTGCCCGTAGCTTTTTTTCTACTGCACGAAATTCGCCATTTGGCCCATTACGGCCGTGCAGTCCCCGACTCGTCCTTCTGACAAGAGAAAATAATGCAATTCCTCGCCGGTGTAGCGGCCGAAGCCAGCACGCTGCAGGCGGCCTTTGTTTTTACCCTAAGCCAGGTTGGCTCGGACGTGGTGGTTTTCGGCAGCGGCACGCTTAACCTCACGGCATTAATTCCTAGTTTAAATGGCGCGGCCGGAAGCGAATTAGTGCCTGCCTCCGGTGAACTCGCGATCAACGGGGGCGTGAACGCCCTGCCCGGGTATATCGGATTAATTGGCCCGATGAGCTTCGGGACCGGTTCTTTTTCTTTTCCCTTTCCCGGGACTTACGGTGGAGACCCTGTTTCCATCTATGGCGCCGGCCAAAAGCTCTATGTTTACAGCGGCTATGTCTCAGGTCAGCCGCTTTCGGATACGATGACTTTTCGCAACTCGACCTTTACCAGCCTGGGCTTCACGCCCGGCACCTACACCTATACATGGG
>CAXSCV010000121.1:0-6077 GCA_964235895.1 uncultured Chthoniobacterales bacterium | reverse complement strand
GCGATCAAGGCGCGCGTCGCCAGGAGCAAGGTGCCGATGTCGGCGCAGTTCGTCATGATCAGCACGGTCACGAGCACGCGCGCGGGATGTTGCAGAAGTCTCGTTAGGCGACGCGCGCCTGACACGCGCTGTTTCACTCGTTGCCGCAAGAGGACGGCATCGATCGAAAGCAAACCCGCTTCGATGCCGGCGAATAAAAACGAAATGGCGCAGAGCGCGAGGATCGCGAGCCAGATCATGCTTCGTCCTCCGCGCCGTTTTCGTTCTCGGAACTGCAATCACCCGTCAGGCAATTCGTCTTTTGCAGGAGCAATTCTTCGATGCGTTTGCGCGCGGTTCGCCGCACCGTGATGGCGAGCCGCGGCATCTCAATCTGCGCACCCGACGGCGGCAAATAACCGAGCCGGTTAAAAATAAAACCGCCGATGGTGTCGATGCCCTCGGCATGTAATTCGAAGCCAAGATGCTCCGCGAGATCGTCGAGCCGCGCATTCCCGCTGACCAGAAATTGCCCATCTTCCAGCGGCTCGATGTAAAGATCGGCCTGCCCGAGAGGGGCGGCGTCACTGATGATTTCCTCGATGATATCGGCCAGCGTGATGATGCCTTCGGTGCCGCCGAATTCATCCACGACGATGGCCAGCCCCTGCGCGTGCGAAAGAAACGCGCGCAGTAAATTTTGCGCCGGCATCGTCTCGGGCACGAAGGAAGGAAGCGCGAGATTTTCGGTGTAATGGTCGTCCGGATTGAGCAGGAAATTTTTCGCGTCGAGAATGCCGACCACTTGATCCGGCGTGTCCGCGTAGACCGGCACGCGGCGGTGCCGTTTCTCTTTCAAAAGCGCGCTCGCCTCGGCATTCGTCAGGTCGTCTGGCAACGCGAAAGTATCGACGCGCGGCGTCATACAATCCTTCGCGGTCTTATCGCCGAGCTTGATGATTTCCTGAATCATCTCGCCTTCCGCTTCCTGCAGCGCGCCCGCTTCTTCGCCCATCTCGATCAGCGTTTCGAACTTCTCGTCGCTCGCGTCCTGGCTCTGTTTTATTGGCGCGGGCGCAATCCGATCGACCATCGCCTCGCTGATTTTTTCCAGGCGATTTCCCACGCGATCGAGCAGCGGCATGATCGCGCGCAAAGTGAAAACGCCGATGGTCGACAACCGATACGGCGCGGAAAGCGCGACCAGTTTCGGAATTAAATCACAAACGAGAACGACGATCGCGAAGATGGCGACGGCGACCATCCATTGCGGCAAATGCGCCGCGGCAAACGGCCCTTCGCGCAGAAGAAAAATGCAGAGCACGATCAGCGGCACATTGACCAGCACATCCGCCAGCAGCAAAACGCTCAGGACGCGCCGCGGTTTGTCGCGGAAGACCTGGATGAATTTTTTCAGCGAAGGATGCTGATCTTCCAGGCGTCGAAGTTGATGCGCTTTCAACGAAAAGAGCGCGGTCTCGAGCCCGGAAAAAAGCGCGGAGCAAAAGATGAGAATCGCGGCAACGAGCGCGAGAAGAATAAGAACGCCGAGCGTCATTCGGCGTCACGGCGCGGGCTCTGCCGCCTTTCCCTGCGAAGGAAATTTACGCATGCCGGTTTGCCCCTCATCTCTGCCAACATGAGACTAACCGCGGATGAGCAAAGGGGAAAGAATTTCGCGCTTCGTCGAGGAATTGGAAGGCGCCGCGCCCGATAATTCACGCGGCGAAATCGCGCGGCATCCCTGTTATCGCGGCTTTTTTCGCTGCTGGAACGAGCAGCGTTACTACGAAGCGCACGACGTTCTCGAGCATCTTTGGCTGAAGACGACTTCGGACGACTGGGCCTATTTCAAAGGGCTGATTCAGGCGGCGGGTGGCTTCGTGCACTTGCAGAAACAATATGAATTCCCGAGCCATCGTGTGCATGGCCGGCGGCTCCGGCCGGCGGTGCGGCTCTTTCGTTTAGCGGAAAAAAATCTCAACGCCTTCACGCCGGCGCGGCACGACTTCGATGTCGCGGGCCTGCTGAATTTGTTGCGGAAAACTGCGGATGCGATCGAGCGCTCTGAGTTCACAGAAAATCCCTGGACGCCGGATCGAGCGCCGACGTTACAGCTCTTGTAATCCGCTCTTCTAAGGGCTGTCATCCTGAGTCGCGAAGACGACGAACGACCTCACCTACTCGCTGCGAAATTTACGAAGTCTGCAATGTGTATCTATCACCAAGCGGGAGATCCTTCGCCGTCTACGCAGCTCAGGATGACAAATGCGAATGGGCCAACAAATTCCGCGGATCGCCACGGCCGGTGACTTCGCCGTTTTCTAATAAAATGACTTCGTCGCAGAGCGCGATCGCTTCCGCCGGATCGTGCGTGACGTAAAGCATCGGAACGCCGAATTCCGAGTACAACGAGAGCAATCGATCGAGGATCGCTTCCTTTAATTTCACATCGAGCGCGGTCAGCGGTTCGTCGAGCAGGAGCAGCCGCGGCGCGGAGAGAAGCGTGCGCGCGATCGCGATCCGCTGTTTCTCGCCGCGCGAAATCTGGCGGACATCGCGATCGAGCAGCGGCTTGATCTCGAGAAACTCCGTGACGTGGTCTAACGAGACTGCGCCGTTGCCGTTTTCGTCGTGGCCGTAGAGCAAATTCCGGCGCACGGAAAAATGCGGGAAGAGTGTGTCGTCCTGCGGGACGTAACCGATTTTGCGCAATCGAATCGGCAAGTGAAATCCGCGCGAGGCATCGTCGAAGACCGTGTCTTCCAGTCGCACGCTTCCGCTCTTAGCCGTTCGCAGGCCGGCGATAATTTCAAGCAGCGTGGTCTTCCCCGCGCCCGACGGCCCGAAGATCGCCGTGCGCGCCGATTGCACCGCGAAGTCCGCGCGCAAAACGAATTCCGCCAGCTCCAGCCGAAGATGTGAGAGGCGCAGATTCATTTCAAAGCCGATTGCGCGAGGCGTTCGCTCAACCAAACCGCAGCGAACGCGATCGCCAAACAAACGACGAGCAAGCTCCATGCGTTCGAGTCGTGGCCGAGTTGGACGCTCTCGTAAATCCGGAGCGAAAGAGTGGAAGTGCGGCCGGGAATGTTCCCTGCGACGAGAATGGTCGCGCCGAATTCACCAACTGCGCGAGCGAAAGCGAGGAGCGCGCCGGCGATGATCGCGCGCGAAGCCAGCGGCAGCGTGATAGTGAAAAAAACGCGCGCATTGCTCGCACCGAGCGTGCGCGCGATTTGCTCAAGCCGCTGATTTGCTTCCTGAAAACCAACGCGCGCGGAACGGACCAAAAGCGGGAACGACATGACCGCCGCGGCGATGACGACCGCGCGCCAGGTGAAGACGACTTCAAGACCGAGGCGATCGTTGAGAAAATTTCCGATCGGTCCGCGCCGTCCGAAAAGTTTGAGCAAAATCAAACCGGTCGCGACCGGTGGAATGACCAACGGCAGGGCGACGATGGATTCGAGCAACGTTTTCCCGGGCCAACGATAACGCGCCAGAATCCAGGCAATCGCGAGGCCGAACGGCAAAATGAGCGTGGTGCTCAGCGCGCAAACGCCGAGGGTGAAACGGACCACTTGCCAGTCGTCGGCCGAGAGCAAAAAGGCGAGGGAGCGCACCGTTCTTTGTTCGCACGATTGTGCGCGGCTGCGAAGTGTGAATCGCGCGCGCGCCGCGATCGCTCAATGCGCGACGACCACGAAGCCTGCGGCTTCGAACATTTTCGCCGCGGCGGCGGAGCGGACGAATTCGAAAAATTTCCTGGCGGCCTCGGGCGACTTTCCGTTTTTCAAAAGCGCGGCCGGATAGGAAATTTTTGGTGCGTCGTTAGGCGGGACGGAGAAGATCACTTTTACTTTTTTGGAAATCGCGGCGTCGGTTTTGTAAACGAAGCCGACCTCTGCGTTGCCCGCTTCCACGACCGCGAGCGCGGCGCGCACGTTCTCCGCGGGAATGATTCGCGGCTGCAATTTTTCCCAGAGCGCGACCTTGGTCAGATACTCGCGCGCGTAGATGCCGGCGGGCACAGCTTTCGGATCGGCGACGACGATTTTTGCGAACTCGGAGTTGTTCAACTCTTCGATTTTATTGAGCGCGAGTTTGGTCTCGTTAGGCGCGACGGCCACGAGCGCGTTCTCCAGTAAATCCTGCCGGCTCTCGGCGATAATCAAGCCGCGCTTCTCGAGCAGATTCATCTTTTCTTCATCCGCGGAAATGAAGAGATCGACCGGCGCGCCTTCTTCGATCTGGCGCTGAAGCGTGCTGGAAGCTGCGAAGTTAAAGCTCACATGATCGCCGCTTTGTTTTTCGTAGGCCGCGCCTATTTCTTTCATCACATCGGTCAAACTGGCGGCGGCGGAAACGAGCACGTCTGCCGCGGAAACCGAAGCGGCGGTTAGGAGCAAGCTGATTGAGAGAAGAAGAAAGCGGCGCATGATGTTATCGATATTCAAACCGCCATGTCGTCGTCATCGCAACCCACCAATCGTCTCGCGCGAGAAAAATCTCCCTACCTTTTGCAGCACGCGCACAACCCGGTCGATTGGTATCCGTGGGGCGAGGAGGCTTTCGCGAAAGCGCGCGCCGAGAGCAAGCCGATCTTTCTCTCGATCGGCTATTCCACCTGCCATTGGTGCCACGTGATGGCGCACGAATCCTTCGAGGATCCGGCGACTGCCGAAATCATGAATCGCGAGTTCGTGAACATCAAAGTCGATCGCGAAGAACGGCCGGACGTCGATCGGGTTTACATGACTTTTGTCCAGGCCACGACCGGTCACGGCGGCTGGCCGATGAGTGTTTGGTTAACGCCGGAGCTGAAGCCTTTTGTCGGCGGAACTTATTTTCCGCCTAACGACAAGTACGGGCAGCCCGGTTTCAAGAAAGTGCTCGAACGTATCGCCGCTGCCTGGAAGCAGGACCGCGAAAAAATTACCGAGCAGGGGACGAAAATCGTCGAAGCGTTGCAAGAAGCGGCTGCGGCGCAGGAAGCGGGCGGCGACCAGCTCGGCGTAAAAACGTTGGACGCGGCCTATTTGCAGATCGCGCGCAGCTACGATGCGCACGAAGGTGGCTTCAGCAGTGCGCCGAAATTTCCGCGGCCGGCCATCTTTAATTTTCTTCTGCGCATCTACGCGCGCGAAGCCCACGGCGCTCCGCCTAACGAGACCTCGAAGCTTTCGGTCCAGGCCAATCACGCGCTCGAGATGACCTTGTTCACGCTCCGTAAAATGGCTGCCGGCGGAATGCACGATCAACTCGGCGGCGGATTTTCTCGCTATTCCGTCGACGCTTTCTGGCACGTGCCGCATTTCGAAAAGATGCTCTACGATCAGGGGCAACTCGCGTCCGCCTACGTCGACGCTTTTCAAATCACGCGCGATTCCTTCTTTGAAAATGTCGCGCGCGATGTGCTCGATTATGTCCGCCGCGATATGACCGCGCCTGAAGGTGGTTTCTATTCCGCGGAAGACGCAGACAGCGTGGTCGAGGAAGGAAAACCCGAGCACGCGGAAGGCGCTTTTTATGTTTGGACAAAGGCGCAAATCGACGCCGCGCTCGGCGAGTTCGCGGAGATTTTTGATTTTCGCTACGGGGTCGAGTCCGCCGGCAACGCCCCGCCGGGCGCGGACCCGCACGGCGAATTTGCGGGGAAAAATATTCTACTCGAGCGGCATTCCGTCGCTGAGACGGCGAAGCATTTCAACAAACCGGAAGCCGAAGTGCGCGAAAATCTAACAAGTGCTCGCACAAAACTTTTGGAGCTACGAAATCGACGCCCGCGCCCACATCTCGACGACAAAATCATCACCGCTTGGAACGGGCTGATGATTTCAGCTTTCGCGCGCGCGGCGCAGGTTTTTGCGGATGCTAATTATCTCGCTGCGGCCAGGAACGCGGCCACCTTTTTGCGTTCGCATTTGTATGATGAGAAAAGCGCGACCCTTGTCCGGAATTATCGCGAGGGCCGGAGCGCCGTGGAAGGTTTTGCGGACGATTACGCTTTCGTCATTCGAGGATTGCTCGATCTTTATGAAGCCTCGTTTGAAGTGACGTGGCTGCGTTTCGCGCTCGATCTGCAAGCGACACAG
>CAXSCV010000120.1:5650-6254 GCA_964235895.1 uncultured Chthoniobacterales bacterium | reverse complement strand
ACCGTTCGCGGCGCGCGCCCCGACGATCGGCGCTGAAGTGTAGGCGATCTCGTAAATGAGCAGGCGCGCGTTTGCTGGCAGCGGAAAATCACTGGCCAACGCCAATGGCGTGGCGTTTACGACCAGATCGATTTCATCGAATAACGACGAGGCGCGCGACCATTCGACCGCGTCGGCCTGCAGTTGATCGGCGAGCGTTTTCGCCTTCGCAAAATCGCGATTCGCCAGAACAAGGCGTTGGCAATTTTCGCGCGCGCACTGATGCGCGATCGCCCGACCCGCACCGCCGCCCGCGCCGAGGATAAGAATGCGCAGGTCACGCAGTTCGGCGGAAAATTCTTCGCAGACCGCGCGCGAAAAACCGGGGCCATCAGTGTTCGAACCAATCAGCTTGTCTCCATCGATGCGGACGGTGTTAATCGCGCCGACTTCGCGCGCGAACGGCTCGATTTCATGAACGAACGAGAGCGCGCAAACCTTGTGCGGGATCGTCAGATTAATCCCGAGGAAACCGCTGGAGGGAAGCAAGGCGAGCGCTTCCGACAACTCGTTAGGCTGAATCCAGAATGCGCCATAACGCGGCTCTAATCCGCACGCCTCCAGC
>CAXSCV010000120.1:0-5640 GCA_964235895.1 uncultured Chthoniobacterales bacterium | reverse complement strand
AATTCCGCAGGCTTGCAAGGCCGCGTTCTGCATGCGCGGCGAAAGCGAATGCGCAACCGGATCGCCAAAAACGCCGAGCCGAATGGGCGACCGTTCCGCCTTCCAGTTGCGCAAATCCGTTAGGGTGTAGAAATCCTTCATTCGCGATGTAGCGTTGCCACTTTCCACGATGCCGAGCCCCCCCGAAAACGAAAACGCTGAGCCGCCGACCGATTTCATTCGCGAGATCGTGAGTGAGGAACTGCGCACCGGAAAACATGCGGCGGTGCAAACGCGATTTCCGCCGGAGCCGAACGGCTATCTGCACATCGGTCACGCGAAATCGATTTGTCTGAATTTCGGAATCGCGCGCGAGTTCGGCGGCAAATGCAACATCCGGATGGACGACACCAATCCGACGAAAGAAGAATCCGAATACGTCGAGTCGATCATGGCTGACGTGCGCTGGTTGATCGACGGTTGGGCCGAGCAAAATCTTGGCGGCGCGCCGCTCTACACCTCGGATTATTTCGGCCAGCACTACGACTACGCGCTCGAGCTAACGCGCCAGGGAAAAGCCTACGTCGACGATATGACGCCGGTGGAGACGGATGAGTTTCGCCGGCTCGGAAAAGAGAGCCCTTTCCGCCATCGCAGTGTGGAGGAAAATCTCGACTTGTTAGGCCGAATGAAGGCCGGCGAATTTCCCGACGGCATGCGCACATTGCGAGCGAAGATCGACATGAGCGCGCCGAATATCTGGCTGCGCGATCCGATTCTCTATCGCATCCGCCACGCGACGCATCATCACACCGGCGACAAGTGGTGCATCTATCCGATGTACGATTGGGCGCACACTTTGAGCGATTACATCGAAGGCATTACGCACTCGCTTTGCACGCTCGAGTTCGAAGTGCACCGGCCGTTTTACGAATGGATTTTGCACTCGTTAGGCCTGACTCGGCCGCTTCCGCGCCAGATCGAATTCGCCCGGCTGAACATCGATTACACCGTGATCAGCAAACGCAAACTGCTGCAACTGGTGAACGAAAAGCATGTCAGCGGCTGGGACGATCCGCGCATGCCCACGCTCTCCGGTTTGCGCCGGCGCGGAATCACGGCAAGCGCGATTCGCCAATTCGTCACCGAAATCGGCGTGACGAAATATCCGAGCCTGACGGAGTTCGCGCTCCTCGAGCATGCGGTCCGAAACGAATTCAACCGAAGCGCGCAGCGGCGTTTCGCGGTTTTGCGGCCAATCAAAGTCGTGCTGACGAATTATCCGGTGGAGAAAATCGAACAGCTCGTCGCGAAAAATAATCCGGAAGATGAAAATGCCGGCACGCGCGAAATTCCCTTCGGTCGCGAGCTGCACATCGAGAGCGCCGATTTCATGGAGACGCCGCCGCCGAAATATTTCCGACTGCGGCCAGGCGGCGAAGTGCGTTTGAAATACGCATACATCATCAAGTGCGACGAGGTGATCAAGGACTCGTTAGGCAATGTGATCGAGCTGCGTTGCAGCGTCGATCTCGAGAGCAAATCCGGTGGCGCGAATTCCAACCGCAAGGTGAAAGGCACGATCCATTGGGTGAGCGCGGCGCACGCCGTCGACGCGGAAGTGCGACTCTACGATCGGCTCTTCAGTGTTGCGGAACCTGATGCGGATGGTGATTTCAAAGCGCACCTGAATCCAAATTCGCTCGAAGTCGTCCGCGCCAAGTGTGAACCTTCGTTAGCGAACGCGATGCCAAATGAGCGCTACCAATTCGAGCGGCTCGCCTACTTTGCCCTCGATCCGGACTCGCGGCCTAACGAGTTAGTTTTCAATCGCACCGTGACCTTGAAAGACACTTGGGCGAAAGAGGCGAAGAAGGCCTAACGAGTGCAGCTACCCGGCCCGCAGACGATCGAGAATCTTCTCGTGAATGCCGTCGAAACTGCCGTTGCTGAAAACGACCACGACATCTTTCGGTCGGAGCATCGGGACCAATCGGTCGACAATGTGTGCCGCATCTTTTTCGTAAAACGCCGGACGTTTCGCATCGGCGATCGCCTTCATGACTGCTTCGGGATTGAGCCGTTCGGCCTCGGCGATTTGCTCCAGCTTTGCGATCTGAGCGATGAAAACGCCGTCGGCCAGCTTGAGCGCTTCGGGCAATTCCTCCTGGAAAACGGCGCGCCGCGTGGTGTTCGAACGCGGTTCGAAAATCGCCCAAAGACGATGGCCGGGATAACGATGACGCAGCGCGGTTAACGTCTGCGCGATCGCGGTCGGATGATGACCGAAGTCGTCGATCACCTTCACTCCACGTGCTTCGCCGCGGATTTCCTGGCGGCGCGCGATGCCTTCGAAACTCGTTAGGCCAAGGCGAATCGCCTCCGGCGTTGCTCCATAAAAACGGGCCGCAGTCACGGCCATGGCCGCGTTGCGCACATTGAATTCGCCGACCAGCGGCAGCTCGTAAGTTTCGTCGCCTAACGAGAAGCGCGAGCCTTCGCTCGAATACGCGACCTCGCGAATTTGCGGCGCGCAGTTCTCGGAAAAACCGATCTCCAGGATGGGCGCGACCGACTCGCGCGCGACTTCGCGGCAGTTCTCGTCGTCGCCGTTCAGCAGGACCATGCCGTTCTGCGGGACGATGCGGAGGAGATGGCGGAAGCTGGTTTTGATTTGGTCGAGATTGTCGAAGATATCGGCGTGATCGAACTCGATGTTGTTCACGATCACGAGCTCGGGGAGGTAATGGACAAACTTCGAGCGCTTGTCGAAAAAGGCGGTGTCGTATTCGTCGCCTTCGATGATGAAGAAGGGCGAATCATTGAAGCGCGCGCCTTGTCCGAGATTCTTCGGCAGGCCGCCGATCATGTAGCTCGGATCGAAGCCGGCCGTGGTCATGAGCCAGGTGAGGAGCGCGGTTGTGGTGGTCTTTCCGTGCGTGCCGGTGACGACGAGATTGTGGCGATTGCGCAGGAACTCATTTCGCAAAATCTCCGGGAGCGAGAGGTAATAAAGCTTGCGATTCAGGACCTCCTCGACCTCGGGATTGCCGCGTTTGATCGCGTTGCCAACAACGATGACGTCGGCGGCCGCGGGAATATTTTCCGCGCGATAACCACTCGTTAGGGCGACTCCGCGCTTCTCCAAAAAGGTAGACATCGGCGGATAAATATTTTCATCGGAACCGGTCACAATGAAACCGCGCTCGCAGAGAGCGGCGGCGACCGAGCCCATGGCCGTCCCACAAATTCCGAGGAAATGAAAACGTCGTGTCGTTTCGCCTAAAGAAAGTTCGTCCACAGATTTCGAGATTTACACAGATTTCCCGAAGCCTGAAATGATCCCAGAAAAAATCTGTGTAAATCTGCGCAATCTGTGGACGAATCCTCTTCTACTTCTTCGTGAAAATCTCGGCGCCGTTCCACGATTCATCCGGGGGATGCTTCTCATATTCGACCGTGCGATCGAGATACATTTTCGCGAGATAATCCTCCGGATAAAAGGCCAGGAATTTTGAGAAGCGCACCTTGGCCTGGGTGAAATCGCGGCCACGAAATTTCTCGATTCCTTCCTCGTAGGATTCGAGCCATTTCAAAAGTTCGGCGTCGAAGTCCTCGCCTTTCGCGCAGAGCAAAGTGGAAACGGAAACCGGAATGGTTTTCCCTTTCACCTGCACGCGCGCTACGCTGCGCAGATGAAAATCATCGCGAATCAACGCCGCTGCTCCTTCGCCGACGAGCAAGTCGACACCGTAAGTTCTGGTTAGGCCTTCGAGGCGGGAAGCGAGATTGACCGCGTCGCCGATGACCGTCGGATCGAGACGTTCGTGCGGCGCATAGGAACCGATGTTGCCGACAAGCGCTTCGCCGTGATTGATGCCGACGCCCATGCCGAGCCCCATGCGACCTTCCGCGCGCCAGCCGGCGTTGAGCTTTTGCAACTGCCGCCGCATCCCGAGCGCGGTGCGCGCGGCCGCTTTCGCATCTTCCGCCACGCCCTGGCTGCGGACGTTTCCCCAAACGGCCATGATGGCGTCGCCGATGAATTTATCGAGCGTGCCTTCGTTTTCGAAAACGACGCCGACCATGCCGCTGAGATATTCGTTCAATTGCCTAACGAGCTCTTCCGGATCGGCCCGTTCGCTTAAAGTGGTGAAGCCGATCAGATCGGAAAACAAAACCGTGACCGGCTTGCGCGCGCCTTTCATCGAACTGTAAAAGCCGTGCGGATTCTCGAGAATTTCCTTCACCAAATTCTTCGAGACGTAACGTTCGAGCGTGCGGCGGGTGCGCACTTTTTCCATGCGCTCGAGCACGTAGTCGAAGCTGAGCGCGAGCAAACCGGAGGCGACGAAAACGCTCAGCACTGGAATGACCAGAATGAAAAGGCCGCGTTGATCGTAGAGGAAGCGAGAGAGGCCGAGATAGGCGGCGGTCGTGGCCAGGAGAAGCAAAATGCAGGCGAGCGGTCGTCGCCAAAATCCAATTAAGAGCCAGGCGAGCAAGCCGGCTCCACCGACAAGCGCGAAGTTTGTCCGGCGCGAAGTGGCCGTGAGAAATTCGTGATCGAGCGCGGCGGCGAACGCGTGCAAATGCAAGGCCGGGCCCGGCAAACTCGAGGTCATCGGCGTATTCACGACGTCGTGCGCGATCTGTGAGGAGGCGCCGATGATGACAATTTTATCCCGGAAGAATTTTCCGTCCGCGTAATTCGCGCGCCACAATTCAGGATCGAAGACCTCATACAGTGGGCGCGGCGGATACGCGTCCACGTTCCCGAAACGGATGCGGTGCAAAGCGAGATCGCGCGGCACATCCTGGGCGTGGCCGATCTTCGTTAGGCCGCGCGCGCTGAGAGATTCGAAAATTTCCTGGTTCGGGTTCGGCGCGTGGCCGGCAAGTTGGTAATCGGAAATCGTGTAACGCACGACGCGCACTTTTTGGTCGATGTCATCGGCAAAAAAGATGACGTAGCCGACGCGATCGTCCGCGAGTTGCGGTGGCGGAATGAGCTGCGTATTCGGCAGGACGGCCTGCATATTATTCGCGAAATCGAAGTTCGCGCCGATGACTACGCGATCGCGATAACGATCAAGCGCGGCGTGAAACGCGGGGTCGCCATCATTCGCCGGACTGAAAATCATATCGAACATGACCGCGCGCGCGCCGGCGGCGAAGAGACGATCGAGCAGGAGCGCCCAAACTTCCCGTGACCAGGGAAACGGACGCTCGGTCATCAGCTGCAGGGCGCGATTGTTCGCCAGCTCTCCCGGTTCGAAAGGCGGAAGCTCGAGCGTGCTTTGGTCAATGCCGAGGAAGACGAGCTCGGGATGCGGCGCGGTCTTGCGACCCTCGCGTTGCATGATGTCCTGGAAGCGCTGTTCGCCTAACCAGACGTTCGAGAGAAAAGGAATGCCCGGGAAAAAATGACCAAGCAAAACGACGGCGGTGCAAAAGGCGCAGACGGCCGCGATTATCCAAAGGCGATAACGATTCAGCCACGGCATGGGGCTGAACTTAGGAAGCGCACTGTCGGCGGCCAATGTAAAATCTCGCGCGACGCTTCAGGGCATTGGGTGGACCTGAACCAAATCGCTGATGGCGCTGGCGAGTGTTTGCGCTTACGCGCTCGTCTGAAAATTGGTTGCCATCAGCGACGAC
>CAXSCV010000119.1:0-6435 GCA_964235895.1 uncultured Chthoniobacterales bacterium | reverse complement strand
TCACTTCCACTTCGCGCTCGCGCGATTCCGACGAGTAGCGAATCGCCAAACCGATCGCCAGCCCGACCGCCAGCGCGCCAATCACGGTCGGCACCGGATTTTCGCGCAGGAAAAATTCCGTTCGTTCGCGCGCGGTGTTCGCGCGCACTTTTGTTTCGCGCCAGGTGTCGCTCGCTGTGGTGGAGACTTTATCGGAAGCCTCCTGGAACCGTCGCGCTGCGGAAGAAATTTGTTCGTCGCCCGGCTTGGAGCCAGTGAGCGGATCGTGCGTAAATTCGTCGCCATTCGGGTTGATCATATTATAGATGATTCGCACCTCGCGGCTCATTTGCGCCTCTCGCTTTGCGCGCTCGGAATTGGCGACCGCCCCGCCCGTGAGAAGCGATCCATTATTTGAACAACACGGAGAAAAATTATGGACGATAAAGGCAAAGAAAACGACTTGGGGGCGAGCAACGCCGAAGCGATGAATAAAGAAACGCGACCGGGCGCGAATGCCGATCCGTTAACCGGCGAATCCGGTTCTCATCCGGTCGGCACCGGTGTCGGCACAGCTGGTGGCGGTTTAACGGGAGCAGCGATCGGCGCCGTTATTGGCGGACCGATCGGCGCGGCGGTCGGCGCGGTCGTCGGCGGAATTGCCGGGGCCATCAGCGGACACGGCGTGGCCGAAGCGATGAACCCGACAGTTGAAGAAAGTTACTGGCGCGAAAAACACGGCGAACAACCGTGGGCCGACAAAGAATCGAACTTCGAACATTATGCGCCCGCTTATCGCACCGGTTATGAAGGTGTGATGAAATACGTCGGCAAAAAATACGACGAGATCGAAGTCGATCTCGCGCGCGACTACGAGAAGAACGACGCCAATCCCGCGATTCCGTGGGACCGCGCGCAACCCGCAGTGAAGGCCGCCTGGCATCGCGTCTCGGGAGTAACCGGACCGCGCGATTTTGATCGCGGCATGCGCACCGGAATATAACTCGTTAGGCGGTTTCGAGGCGCTTGACCTCGGCGAACTCATCGACCACCGCGAGGAACGGATCGATGTCGAAAGGTTTCGTCAGGTAATTTTTCGCGCCTGCGGTGAGCAGGCGTTCGATTTCGCTTGGCGTTGCGTTCGCGCTCAAAATCACGACCGGGATTTCGGCCGTGGATGGATTCAGCAGAAGTTGCTGCAAGACATCCGCGCCGTGCATGTCGGGAAGATTTAGATCGAGCAACACCATTTTCGGCTGGTGAAATTCCGCCATTTCCACGCCGATCTTTCCGCGCGGCGCATGCTTCACTTTCAGGCCCGGACGATATTCCAGGATGCGCTCGACCAGCGCGAAATTGATGGCGTCGTCTTCTACGTAAAGAACGTCGCAGCAATCCGGACATGACGGAACGACGGCAAATTTCTCCCGCGCTTTTTCGCCCGGCTCGGCCAATTCCGTTTCGATAATCGCAAGAAGTTCGCGCGCCGATTTTAGAATTTGCTGCACGTCCTGGTCGCCGCGCTTGCCCGCCGGTTGCATCGCCATCAGCTCGGAAAATCCGATGATTGCATTCAGCGGCGTGCGCAGTTTGTGATTCAAATTTTCCCGAAATGTTCGATTCGCCGAATTCTTTGCCTCATCGGCCGCGTCTTCGTGCGGATCGGACAGCTTGCTTAATTCATTCATAATTTCGTTCTCCTACCTCCGAAGAATTGCCGCCGGTTCGGGCAGATCCATCCGCAATCCAGACGGCTCTTCGTAAAGTTGGTCGCGCAGTTTTTTCACCATATCGAGATCGCGCCGCATCTTGTTTTTGTGCGCACAGAAAATCAGCGCCGTCTCGTCCGTAATCAGGTCTTCCTTGTAGGCCGCGAGCAACGCCTGATCGAAGCTGTGCCAGCCGAGCGTGCTGCCCGCTTCGATGATTTCCTGGAAGGTGCGATTTTCCCCTTCGCCGTAGAGCAATGATTCGCGCGTGCGCAGGCTGCTCCCCATGATTTCGGTCATGAGCAAACGCCCGCCGCCGATCTTCGAAACGAGCCGTTGACTAACGACATATCGAACCGTGTCCGCCAGCCGCTGACGCAATTGCTGCTCCTCATCTTTCGCGAACATTCCGAGGATGCGATTGATCGTCTGTCCGGCGCTGATCGTGTGCATGGTCGTGAAAACGATGTGTCCCGTTTCCGACGCGGTCATCGCGATCTCCATCGTCGCGCGGTCGCGAATTTCACCGACCAGGATGGCTTTCGGCGCCTGCCGCAAAGCCGCGCGCAACCCGCTCGCGAAATCGGGAAAATCTTTTCCGAGCTCGCGTTGATTGAAGAGCGCGCGTTTGTGCGGGTGCAGAAATTCGATCGGATCTTCCAGCGTTAGAATGTGAATCTGCGAGCTCAGATTCAGCTCGTTCAACATCGCCGCCAGCGTGGTGGTTTTGCCACTGCCGGTCGCGCCTGTGACGAAAATGATCCCGTTCTTTTCCTTGATCATCTCGCGGAAAATTGGCGGCAACCCGAGCGCATCGAGCGTCGGAATTTCCGTCTGCAATTTGCGCATCACGATCGCCTGCCGGCCGTTTTGCTTGAAAATGTTCACGCGAAAGCGCGCGATCGTTCCGAGCGCGTAACTGCAATCGCACGAGCCGAGCCGCGCGAGATCATTGATCAAACGCTCGTCGCCTTGCATCAAATGAACTGAGATCGCGTGGATCTCTTCCATCGTCAGCTTGCCGGTATCGATCGGAAATTCCTCGAGCGAACCGTGCTGCTCGACCACCGGCGGTTTCCCGACCGCGAAGAGCAAATCAGACACGCCCTCGGCGCTCTGAATCATCGCGGTCAGGAGCGGATCAATGATTTCCGTTTTCACGAGCAGACAAAACCCACGGCTAAAAACGTAGCCGGAACCGTGCCGCCGAAGTTGCTGGAGCTACGTCGGCCTCAGCGCCACTCGTGCTTCGGATATTTGCGCTGCACTTCCTTCTTAATTTTCGGATACGCCTCGCGCCAAAAACCTTCCAGATCGCTGGTGATTTGTATCGGTCGATGATTCGGCGCGAGCACTTGCATGACCAACGGCACGCGTCCGCGACCGATCGTCAGGTTCCGCTCCACGCCGTATAAATCCTGGATGCGCGCAGCTACTGTCGGCGCGGAGTTCGCGTGATAAGTGATCTTCGCCTTGCGTTCGTTAGGCAACGCGATCCGTTCCGGCGCGAGTTGTTCGACCAGACGCGCTTGCTGACTCGTTAGCCAGGATTTCACCGCCGGCCAGACATCGCGATCCTTGATCTCTTTGTAGCTGGTCGCGCCTCGGCAAACTTCCTCGATCATGAGCGACTTTTCCGCTTCGCCGATCGCCGGCATTTCCAATTCCGGAAACGTGGTCGCAACGAAATTCACCCGCACGATCCATTGCTCGATCGCGTTGTCCCAGTTCTTCAGCGGACACCTGCCCGCGATCACTTCCGCCGCGAGCAAAGCAGCCGCTTCATTTGCGGGAACCTCCGCCGGTTCGCTGCGCAAGACGAGGTCATGAAAAACTGTTTTGCGCCGCCCGGTTACGCGCCGCAATCCGGGATCGAAAGCCACTTCCACGTCATCGTGAAAGGCGTCGGGAAATAATTCGCGCAGCCAATTTTCTTCGATGCGCGTCGCCAGCGTGAGCAACACTTGCCGTTCCTTATCGCTGCTCTCGATCTCGCGAATTTCCGACGCCACCAGCAGGCGCGCACGATGCACCACGCTCTCGCGCGCGAGCACGCCGCGACGTCCGTGCACCAGCGCGCAACGCAAAGTTCCTTCATCCAAACGCGCCGCCACTTGGTCGGGAAATCCTGCCAGCACACAACGCTGAATCGCGCCCGGCTCCGCTGCGCGCTTCGTTACATCGAGACCTTCGTCGCGCGCGATTGCGAGAAATTGCTCCCACAATTGTGCCGCCTCCCGCGCCGCCGTGGCGTTCACGGAAAGTTGCGCGCAACGCCGCGGATCGAAGTTGTTTTTCTCTGCGAAACGAAACGCACGCGTCAGAATAAAAAGATCGGAATCGTCATCCGCGCCTAACAAGTCGTCGCGGTCCTCCCGCGCTTGTTTTCCCTCCGCGCGCCGCAACAGATTGCGGCCCTGCGTGACTGCGGCGATGAGCGCGATCGCTCGCACGCAGCGATGCTCCTGTGCCGCTAGCAACATCCGCGCGTAACGCGGATGCACCGGGAACGCCAACATGCGTTGCCCGAGTTTGGTGATTTTTCCATCGCCGGCCGCGAGCGCGCCAAGATCGCCTAACAACTGCTCGGCCCGCTCCAGCGCGCGCGGGTCCGGCGATTCCAACCAGCGAAACTCCGCGACGTTCTCCACGCCGCTCGCCTTCAAAGTCAGCACCACTTCCGCGAGATCGAGCCGCTTCACTTCCGGTAACTCCTGCGCCGCGCGCTCAAGGTGTTCGCGTTCCGTCCACAAACGCAGACACCGGCCCGGTGCGGTGCGTCCCGCCCGTCCGGCGCGTTGATCAGCCGAGGCGCGGCTGATTTTTTCCACGAGCAAAGTGTTGATCCCGCGCCGCGCATCGAAACGCGCGATCCGCGCCAACCCACTATCGATGACCACGCGCACGCCTTCGATGGTCAGCGAAGTTTCCGCGACATTGGTCGCGATGATCGCCTTGCGTTTTTCGTAACGCGCCAGCGCCGCATCTTGCTCGTTAGGCGGCAGCTCGCCGTAAAGTGGGAGCGCGACAAATTGATTGCTCACGCGCGACGCGTGGATTGCTGAGAGTGTGCGGGTAATCTCATATTTTCCCGGCATGAAAATGAGCACGTCACCGTCTGTGGTTGCCGCGAGATTTTCCAACTCATCCGCCACCAAATCCCAGATCGGATAATTTTCCGCGCGGACCGGTTTCGATAAATATTCGATCGCCACCGGATGCTGCCGGCCCGCCGAAGTGAGCAACTTGCACGGCTCGAGAAATTTCTGCAGCGCGCCGGTTTCGAGCGTCGCCGACATGACGACAATTTTCAGGTCGGGCCGCGCGCTTTCCTGTAAACACAACGCGCGCGCGAGCGTGATGTCGCCGTAAAGATGGCGCTCGTGAAATTCGTCGAAGAGAATCGCGGAGATGCGCCGCAACTGCGGATCCTGCACCAGTTGCCGCAGCAAAATTCCTTCGGTCCCGAAACGGATCCGCGTCTGTTTCGAGACCACATTTTCGAAGCGAATCTGATAACCGACTTCCTCGCCGAGACGCGCGTTGCGTTCGGTCGCCACGCGCGCCGCGAGCAGGCGCGCGGCGATCCGGCGCGGCTGCATGACCACGACTTCGCCTTCGCCTAACAAGTCGTGATCGAGCAACATCTGCGGCACTTGCGTCGATTTGCCGGAGCCGGTCGGCGCCTGAAGAATCAAGCGCGGCTGTTTCCTAAGCGCCGAAACGATGGCGTCTTCTAGTTCGAAGATCGGCAGCTCCCGCCGCGAAGTCATGACGACAACGCGCGCATCGCCGCGTGATAAATCGATAGGATTTCTTGGCTCGCGACCACGAACTGCACGCGGTCGATCGTGGCGTCCGAACGCAAGAAGCGCGCCGTCGTTCCGACCGCAATTTCCGTCGCCTCCGCGAGCGGATAACCATAGGCGCCGCAGCTAATCGCGGGGAATGCGATCGTCTTCAATTTGTGCTGCACCGCCAGGCCTAACGAGTTCTGATAACACCGCGCGAGCACTTCATCTTCGCCGCGTTCACCGCCCGACCAAACCGGCCCCACCGTGTGAATGACAAAGCGCGCCGGCAGATTGTAGCCGGCAGTCAGCTTCGCTTCGCCGGGCCCACAACCGCCGAGGGTGCGGCATTCCGCGAGCAACTCCGGACCGGCTGCGCGATGAATCGCGCCATCGACCCCGCCGCCGCCGAGCAACGAAGTGTTCGCCGCATTCACGATCGCATCCACCGCGAGCCTTGTGATGTCGCCGCGCTGCAATTCCATGCGCATTCGCTTTGGTGCTTCGTCCACGAAGCGATCTTACCGTGCGCTGGCAGGCCGGCAAAATTCGCGACCATGGCGTCCGACTCCGGACCGATGCCGCGGTGTCATCCTGAGGCGGCGAAGCGCGCCGAAGGACCTCGCACAGGGTGCTTGGTTGAGCGTGACATTTGATACAGCCAAGGACCCTGTGCGAGATCCTTCGCCGTCTGCGCGGCTCAGGATGACAGACTTCGTATTTAGCGCCGTCCGCAAACCACTCGTTAGGGCGAAAGGCGTTCGATTTCCCAATTGTCGTCTCCTCGCCGCATGTAACGGAAACGATCGTGCATGCGATTCGTCCGGCCTTGCCAGAATTCGATCGTCGCCGGCAGTACGCGAAATCCGCCCCAATGCGGCGGCAACGGAATCGGGCCCTTGCCGAAACGCGTCTTAGTTTGCGCGAGTTGAGCGTCGAGTGTTTCGCGATTTGCC
>CAXSCV010000118.1:0-6468 GCA_964235895.1 uncultured Chthoniobacterales bacterium | reverse complement strand
CCCATCCGTAATTTCGCATGCCGCAAAAATGGGCTTTCGTGATTAACTTTCGCCGTGCTGCACGAGGAGGAAGAGATCGACGACGGCGAAGTCACTTCGGTCGAAGACGATCGCTTCGATCAAATTTACTCGGCAAAAATCCGCGAACTTTCCTCGCTTCACTGGACGCCGGTTTCGGTCGCGGCTGCGGCCGCGCGGCTGCTGGTCAATGCGCCGGGCACGCGCGTTTTGGATATCGGCTGCGGGCCGGGAAAGTTTTGTCTGGTGGCCGCGTCGTTGAGCGCTGGGCATTTCACCGGCGTGGAACAGCGGGCCGATTTAGTCGCGGCCGCGCGCGAGTCCGCGGCCGAGATGCATCTCGCGAATGTTGATTTTCTTCACGCGAATATCGTCGACGTCGATTTCACGGATTACGACGCGTTCTATATCTTCAATCCCTTCGAAGAAAATATGTTTCAGGGTTACAAGATCGATGCCGCGGTGCCGCTTTCGCCCGCGCTTTTCAAAAAATATACGCGTCATGTTTCGACGCAGTTAGGAGCGAAACCGCTCGGCACTCGCGTGGTCACTTACGCCGGTTACGGCGACGAAGTGCCGGCCTGCTACCGCTGCGATTCGACCTGTTTCGGTGACGATCTGAAGCTCTGGATTAAGGAACGCGAATACGATCCCGAGGTCGAAAAGCTGGGTTTGGGCGCGGCGCGAAGTTATCGCGGCTCGCAGGGTTGGGCCGCGCCGCGCTCGGCCTAACGAGTGCTAGCCGCCACTCTTTTTTTGCCAGACGATGTCTTCGTTGTTCCGGCGATCGATCAATCCTTCGACTTTCCCGTGCGCCTCGGCGCGAAACAAAATCCGGCCTTCCACACCTTTGCGAAAAAAGATCTCGGGCGACTCGGGGTAAAGTTGTTCGCGCTTGCCGTTGCGTTCGAGAAAGAGATTTCCGTCTTCGACGAAGACTTTCCGCATCTGTCCTTCCGCTAATTCATACACGCCCGCGAACTCGCCGAACTTCAACGGATCGGCCCGCCCGACTGCCGGGTCTTCGTAGTAGCGCATGGTTTGGCTGGCCACGATTTGCCAGACGCCGTTGCGCCGGAGCCAGGTGTCGGTCCCGTGATAGCGCGCAGTCAGATGTTGGCCGAAAACGATTTCAGTTTCTTCCGTGTCGTAACTCAAAATCGCCGTGTCGCCGATGATGCGACTCATCGGCCTAACGACTTTGATCGTCCCCGAATATCCCTTCGGCATCGCGACGACGTCCGCGACCAGTTTGGCCTTGTCCATCTGCCGGCCTTTCTCGTCGGCAAAAAGGCAATCGTCCGCGTAATATTTTTTGCACGGCTCCTGATTTCCCGGCACGACCGCGTCGTAAAGTTCCTGCGTGCGCCGCACTAATTCCTCTTGCGTGATCTCTTGCTGCGCGCGCAACACGCCCGGCAGAAGCACAGGAACAATCGTAAAGATGATCGCGAGATGTCGTTTCATTTATCTCCGGTTATTGCAAGTCGGTCGAGGTGATCGGGACATCGTATTCCGAGGTTTGATAACGCAGCCGCACGGTGTCGGCGTTTCGCGCACTGTAGGGCAACTTCGTCCCGACCGGAATCTGAATCGCGCCGTAGGAAACTTTAATCGTAATCGGCCGCGTGATGGTCGTGAACTTCGATGGCGAGGGAGCAGCAGGCGCCGGAGTTGCGCTCGGTAAAAGCGAACTGTTCGGCGCCGGATTCGCGGCCAAAGATGGCGCTGGAGCGGCCGCCGCTTTTCCCGCGGGCGCTTGCAAAATTTTCTCGAGCAAATCAGCCAAACGCCACCCGGCTTTGTGTAATTCCTCGCGCACCACACCGGACGCCCAGTCGCGATAGGAATGTTTGTCGGCCGCTGGTTTCTCGGTGGCGACGCCGCTCGCCATGCTCTGCCCTTCCTGCTGGGTCACGCGCATGTTTTGGAAGCGAAGCCGCTCGTGCGCTTCGCGCGCCACCGGCAAAATGTCGTTGGCCCACGCTTCCGGATACTCGTTAGGCGACATCGAAGCCGGCTCGCGCCAATTCTTCGGTTCCTGTGTCGCGAGTTGATGGACCAACGAGGTCGTCGCGGCGTCGTTGCCCGCGCGGCGGTCCTGTTTTGTTTTGTCATCCGAAACATCCGGCAAGAGCGCTGCGACTGCGTCGTTATCCCAAAACCCGTGGAGCTTTTTCCGATCGCCTCCGATCTGCAAACTGATCGTTCCTCCGCCCCGGTCCTCGAGGCCGGCCGCGCCTTTGTCGGGATCGACCGGGTTGCCGCTGGCATCGAAATATTCCGCTCCGACATGCAGCGGCTGATGAATATCGCCCACGTAATGCGCCAACAAGATGATCGCGATTGGCTTGGTAATTTTGCGCGCGTTTTCCTCCGGCTCCTCGCCACGCAAGACGGCGATGCAGTAACGCATCATGTGCACGATGTCCCATTGCGAGCGGCCCGTTTTGCCATCGCCGTATTTCTCCGGATTCAAAATCGGCACATCGGTGTAATGGAACCAATGATGCGAAGGCATCGCCGAATGCGGATCGTCGGTCGGCTGGTTCGCCTTCCAGAACGCGCGCAGTTGCTCGTCGATCCGCGGCCGCGAGGTGTAATGAAAGATGTTCGGACTGTCTGCGCCTGGCTTGTCCCAACCTTTGATTTCGTCGGCAATGACGGCCGCTTTTTGCAAGGTGAAACCGTCGAGCATCTCGGTGATTTTTTTCCCGGTCGGCGTGCCGGCCAGTTTTTCATCGGCGATCGCGCCGACGATCTGATGCCCGACCTGACCGTAGCCAAAGAGCGATCTGGCGGAGAAAAGACTGAGGAAAAGGAGAAAAACTATTTTCATGGAACGCGATGCGCGGCGAGAGCGTAGTGAATCGGCTGGCCGAACGCACGGAACAATTATGGGCGAAACGGAGGGAAGCTCTTGGCCTCTGTCCGATCCGCGGCAAAACTGAATTCATGTACGACTTGCCCTACTTCAAAGAGAAGGAGCACAAGACTGTCGTCGAATTTATCCGGCAACATCCGTTCGGCATGTTGATTGGCGCCGGCTCGAATGGGCCGGTCGCGACGCAAGTGCCGTTTCTTATCGACGAACGCGAGGATGGAAAACTCTTCCTACGTGGGCACATGATGCGGCAAACGGACCACGCAAAAACATTCCAGGAAAACAACCAAGTCCTTTGCGTCTTTTCCGGCCCGCATACTTATGTCAGCGCGCGCTGGTATTCGAATCCGCAAATGGGTTCTACCTGGAATTACATTAGCGTGCACGCCCGCGGGAAGCTAAGATTTCTCGGCGAGCCGGAGCTGCGTAGTATCCTTGAGCAAACCACTGCGCATTTCGAAAACGACGATAACTCCCCCGCCCTTTTCCGTCATCTCCCGGACAGTTATGTTAACTCATTGATTAAGGCGATTGTTGGTTTCGAAGTAGCAATCGAAGAGCTGGAGAATGTCTTTAAGTTAAGCCAGAACCGAGACGAGAAGAGTTACGACAAGATCATTCAACAGTTACACGCACAAGGCGGCGACGGCCGTAAGATTGCCGAGGAAATGAAGAAGCGCAGGAACCAGGTCTTTTCTACTAGCGAACAAACGTCCTCATAATATCTGCTCGCTCAGGAAACGCCGGGAATAAAAGCCTTGCTCTCCTCTCTAACCAGAAAGCTAGGACTGCCACCATTATCGGGGGCGGGAATTTTCATCGCCCGGCGCCCTTGCGGCGGGTGGAACTCCGAAGCACCTTACCGAACATGATCACACGTATCGCAGTCATCCTTACCGCACTTTTCTTTAGCGTGATCAGCACGCCGCGCACCTCTGCCGAAGACAAACCGCAACCCGGCTTGAAGACCGCAGTGTTCGCGGGTGGCTGCTTCTGGTGCATTCAACCGGCTTTCGATAAAGCTCCCGGCGTCATCGACACCGTGGTCGGTTATTGTGGCGGAACAGAACCAAATCCTACTTACGAGCTAGTTGGAACAGAACAGACGAAATACCGCGAATCACTCGAAGTAAGTTACGATCCAACGAAGATATCTTACGATAAGTTGCTCGATATTTATTGGAAACAAATCGATCCAACGCAGGCTGATGGGCAGTTTACCGATATCGGCCCCAGCTACAAAGCAGCCATCTTTTTTGGGAACGCTGAAGAAGAACGAGACGCGCAAGCTTCCAAAGAGAAGCTGGCAAAATCAGGCAAGTTTAGTAAAGCGATCGTCACCGAGATCCTGCCCGCGATGAAGTTCTATCCGGCCGAGGAGCACCATCAAAAATATTACAAAAAGAATGCGGCAAACTTCGAAGCCTTCGAAGAAGGATCCGGCCGCAATCGTTTCCAAAAGAAGAACTCCGACCAGCCCTGAGGTTGGATTCTCGGAGCGAGCAGGCACGATCACGCCGGAGCCGCGTCGGGTCCCGCGGTGCCCATTGTTCGACGCATGTCCAAGAAAATCAGGTCTAATAAAATGACTGGAATTTCTCTGATTGTCAGAACGCCTTCCGATTTGGTAAAAGTCGCGGATGATCACCCTCCATCCTCGGCACATCTGCCTCCTTGTGTCCCTAGCCGCTGCGACTGTTCTCGCTCTGCCGGCCTTGTCCGCGCCGATCGATTTTAGCGAAGTTTCACTGCTCGTCCGCGCGCGCGAAAGCGAGCCCTCCATCATTCACGATGTCGCGCAACGGAAATTGATTCGTCCGCTCACGGCCGCGCAGGAATCCACATTGCGCGCGCAGGGAGCGAACGATTCGCTGCTCCAGGCTCTGCGCAATTCCCACAATGTCCTCGCTCCGCAGGACGCCGATTCCTTCGAACAGGCGAAGGCCGGGCGCGCGCATTCGTTTGCGACGGCCGCGAAAAATTCTGCGGGCGGCGAGCAAGCCGAGTGGCCGGAGGATTTTCACGTGGTCGATGTCTCGGTCGGGCATCCGATTAATCTGAGCCAATGGGGTGGGCCCGATTGCGAACTCGCTTTCAATGGCGCGACGCGCCTCGATGAAGGGCGCGAAGACGCGGTGCTGATCAATACGGCCGGCTCATTCACCCATGTCGCGACTTATCTCGCGGTCGGTCGCGCCGATGACGACACGACCATTCTCGATCGGCGGAATTACGTCTCAGTGATGGATCACACCTTCACGCGCGGGCTGCGAATCGATCGGCAAAATCCGGTCCGGCGCAAAGGCGTGCCTTACACTTTGTATCCGGTCTACGCGACCGGCGGAGTGTCGCTCTACTACATCGGCGGGACGTGCGATTCGGTGAAGCTGGCGGTCAGCACGACTGGTCGTTAGGCGCATCCGGCGCGAGCCGGGCAAAGAGCGCGCGGAGCGTGGCCGGAGCGGCCAGAGTGCGGAGGCATTGGAAAATAATCCGACGCACTTCGCTCCGCGGCATTTTTATTTTTTCGGCGAGCGCGCGGGAACCGGCCGCGCGCAAAAGCGCGAGGGTGCGGATGCCGAGCAAAGCGGGCAGCACGGTGGCGAGACGGATGCGCCAGGAGCGGATGGCACAGGCATAATCGAGGCCGGCCTTCATCCCCTGCTCCGCGCGCGCCCGCCATTTTTGCAGGAGCGGCTCGAGACGCTGCGGAGCAGCCAGCGCTTGCCCGGCGTTCATGCCTAACGAGTGCAATTCTTCCGCCGGCAAATACGAACGGCCCGCGCGCAGATCGCCGCCGGCGTCGCGGAGAATATTGACCAACTGCAAACCTTGCCCGTAGTCGCGGCCTAACGAGTGCATTTCCTCGGGCGAGCGGTCGCTGAAGTTTGGCAAATGCCGGAAACAAACGTCCGTCCAAAATTCTCCGACACACCCAGCGACCAGATAAGTGTAACGCTCGAGGTCGGCCGCGGCCGGCAAAGCGACGATGCGCGCCGGGTCGGCGAAACGTTGCAGATCGAGCATTTGGCCTTCGTTGATCCTGGCCAGAACGTTGCGGATGTCCGCGCGATCTTCCGTTGGCATCGAACGCAGCCAGGCCAGACAATCGGGCAGTTCTTCAATCAACTTTCGCTCGGCTTGGTCGCTCTGTTTCGCGGCGAAGGACGCAAAAGAAATCGCCGCAGATTTTTCGTCGCTTTGAATGAGTGCCGCCAGCCGCGCTAACTCTTCCATCCGCACCGCGGCGCTGATTTCCACCGTGTCCGCGATCGTGTCGGTGGCGCGCGCTAACAAATAAGCGAGCGCAATCGGATCGCGCAATTTCGCCGGCAGCAAGCGAATCGAAAGATAAAACGAGCGCGAAACCGATCGCAAAACCGACGTGCGCAATTTCGAAATTGAGTTCGCGCCGCGTCCGCTCACGGCCCGAGCTCTTTCACTTTGATCAACGCCGGATCGGCTTTGCCCAAACCCATCTGCGCCGCGATCGGCACATGTGCGGCCAACTCACCGATCGGCGGCAATTTCGCCGGCACGCGCAATTGTTCGAGCGTCCGGAGCGC
>CAXSCV010000117.1:0-6472 GCA_964235895.1 uncultured Chthoniobacterales bacterium | reverse complement strand
AATCGAACATATCCACCCCGCGCGCGATCAGCTCGATCATCTGCGGCGGCGTCCCCAGCCCCATGCAATAGCGCGGCTTGTCCTCAGGCAAAAACGGCTCCGAGTTTTCCACCGCCAGCATCATCTCCGATTCCGGCTCACCCACGCTCACCCCGCCGATCGCATAACCATCGAACCCGGTCGCCACCGTCGCCTCCGCGCTCGCCCGCCGCAGATCCGCAAAAGTCCCGCCTTGGACGATACCGAAGACGAGCTGGCCAAGACCGGAAACCGGAGCGCGGAAACCGGAAAGGTCCCAGCTTTCCGGTCTCCGGTTTCCGCTCTCCGCTTTCTCCTTACACCGCCCCGCCCAGCGAGTCGTCATCTCCAGGCTCCGCGCCGCATAATCCCGCTCGCACGGATAAGGCGGGCACTCATCCAGCACCATCGCGATATCGCTGCCTAACGAGCGCTGAATCTCCATCGCGATCTCCGGCGAAATAAACGTCGGCATTCCATCGAGATGATTCTGAAAGCGCACGCCTTCCTCCGTGATCTTGCGCAGCTTGGCCAGCGAGAAAATTTGATACCCGCCCGAATCGGTCAGGATCGGCCCACTCCAATTCATGAACTGATGCAGCCCGCCAAAATGCCGCATCGCCTCCATCCCCGGCCTAACGAACAGATGATAAGTATTCCCGAGAATAATCTGCGCCCGCATCTCCCGCAGCTCCCGCGGCGAAACCGCCTTGACCGACCCCTGCGTCCCCACCGGCATAAACGCTGGCGTCTCGATCGCCCCGTGCGCCGTCGTCAACCGCCCCCGCCGCGCCTTCGAAGAGGGATCGGTCGCGATTAACTCAAACATCGGGGATGACGTTCCCGCAGATTACCCTGCTGGCAAGCCGACCCGCGTCGGCGCAGCGCCTCCGCGCGTCGGCGCGTCGCCGCGTCGGAAACATTAACGACTCCATGCGCTTTCGTGGCGCGAGCTTCCCAGCTTGCGCTTTTCTTGCTCCCCGAACCAAACGCGCAAGCTGGGAAGCTCGCGCCACAGGTAAATGCCGAAGCAGCGCGCGACTCACCCTCAGGGTGCCTGAAATTCCGGCGAGATGCGCGCGCGATTTCCTCGGGGCGGAGTTTTTAGTGAAGTGCTGTAATTAAGCTAGACGCGCGTCCAAATTCTCCACTAAACCTCTAACCGCTATAATATTTGACCACCTTGTAACCTCCCCCCATCGAACCTCCCCCCACATCGTCATGAAGCCTCTTCCTGATTCCCGATTCCACGGCCCGCAGCTTCGCACCCTTCCCGGAGCGCGCGCCTTCGTTTTGTGCCTGGTTTCGGCCTCTCTGGCGGTCGTTGGCTGGGCGACGACCGGGACGCTATCGGCCCAATCCGTTGATTTCGACACGGCCAGCGACCTCGCGAACAACTTCATGATCAACGGAACCACGGGAAACTTCGCTCAAGTAGCGAGTGGCGGAATCACCGGCGGCGCGGTCGACGTCCTCACTAACAATGCCTCCGATACCGCGATCTTTAAGACGCCGATTTCCAGTGGCGCAGGTCAGACCGTCTCAACCTCGGTCTTCTTCCGCTACAGCCGGGCGCTGAGAGATTACAACAACGTCCGAGTTCCGATTCGAGTTGGTTTCGCGACTTCCACGACGGTCTCATCTTCGCCGGCAAACCCGAACGAAGGTCTTGAGGCCGGCGCTCATATCCAGGAAGTAAATGACGGGTCGGGAAAAATGTCCGTGATTTGCAGCGTCGGATCCGATAACCAAATTGGCACGAACGTCTTAATTGATCGCCTCGATGGTCACTGGTATCGATTTACCCTGGATTTGACGGTTACGGGAGACACCTCTGGCGCCCTCAAGTTTAAGGTCTTTCTTCAGGACTACGGCACCGATGGCCAAACACCGGCGGCGAGACGAATCGTGGGGGTCGCGACTCTGAATAGCACTGCTATTACACAAGCCACCCAGCTTTATCCCGGTTTTTATGCCCAAAAAGACGGCGGGACGGACTTATTGGATAACTTCAGTGTCATGAACGGGGCGACACCGCCGGGAGGGGCCGACCTGGCATTGATGCTAGCCGCTAACAAGGATCCGATCCCCGTCGGTCGCTATGTCGCCTACATCGCTACTATAACTAACAATGGTCCAGAGGAAACTGATCTTAACTTTAGTGCTGACCTCCCCGCGGGTGAGGCCTACGAATCTGTCTCTTGCGACCAAGCTTGCGGTTCAGCCGCGTCCGGCAATTCCATTAGCGTATCCTTTGACGACATCCCCGTGGGAACCAGCCACCAGGTTTATATTACGGCCCATGTGCTGTCCGAAGGCTCGCTCACGGTAAATAGCTCCGTTGGGAACAGTTTCTTTCAAGATGAAACTCCGCAAAATAACGTGGCCTCGTATACAACGACCTCTATCCCTCAGCCTGCTGCTCCCGCATTTAGCGCTACGGTGAACCCTGCGACTATTACCTTAGGTCAGGCAACGATAGCTTCGGCTAATCTGAGCGGAACGAATCCGACGGGAGAGATTTTCTTCCAGGCTTACAGCCCGCACGAAGCAGACTGTAGTGGCAATCCCACGTTTACCTCCATCGTAACGGTAAGCGGAAACGGCACCTATACCTCCGCGCCCTTCACCCCATCTTCGACCGGCACCTACAGATTTGTCACCAGTTATCACGGGGATGACTATAATGGCGACGTGATCGGAGGATGCGGCGGGTCCGGCGGGACTTTGACCGTAACGGCGCCGACCCCGACCCCTCCACCCACGCCGACTCCAAGTCCAACCCCGACTCCTTCTCCTAGCCCAAGTCCTTCGCCCACAGCTACCCCGTCTCAGTTCGGGAATATTTCGACCCGGCTGAACATTGGAGCAGGCGACAATGTATTAATTGGAGGATTCATTATCAATGGCCCTAGTGGTGTGCCTAAGAAAGTAATGTTACGGGGTATTGCACCTTCATTAAACGTGAATGGGGTGCCGGTTCCAGGGCGACTGTCTGATCCGCTGCTGGAACTGCACCAACCGGATGGGACGATAGTTACTAATGATAACTGGGCCGAGGCAGCTAACGCCTCCGAGATACCAGCAGACTTCCGGCCGACCGATAGCCGGGAATCGGTCATTGTGGCAACACTTCCTCCGGGCGGTTACACGGTGCTGATGAAAGGCGCGCACGGTGAGACCGGTGTCGGCTTGGTGGAAGCTTACGACCTTGATGGGGCGTCTTCGGCCAAACTGGCTAATATCTCGACGCGCGGTCTGGTGCAGGCGGGAGATAGCGTGATGATCGGCGGCTTCATTGTAACTGGTGCGCCGGGTTCCTCCAAGAGAGTGATGCTGCGCGGCATTGGGCCGTCGCTCAACGTGAACGGCGTGCCAGTAAGTGGGAGGATTAGTGATCCATTACTGGAGTTGCATAAGCCGGATGGGAGTATCGAGACGAACGATAACTGGAGGGACGCGGCCAACGTGCCTCAAATACCAGATGGGTTTCAACCGACGGATGTTCGGGAATCAGTGATTGTGACAACACTTGCCCCGGGCGGCTATACCGTGATCATGAGAGGCGCCCATGGCGAGACTGGCGTCGGATTGGTTGAAGCATACCAGCTTGACAATTAGCAGCTTCTCATGGCCGCTACTCCTAGCGAAGAGGACCTCAAAAACCAGGTCGCTTGCCAAACGACCTGCGTTTTTCTTCGAAATACCGCCGTCGTCAGCGGGAGGACGCAAGTCGTCGGCGGAAAGGGATACGTTGCGCCGAAAACAACCAGTTTAGGATAGCGGAAGACCTGTTCACCGAGTCAGGCGGCCGCAGGAGTTTAACAGGCAATCCAAGTCGTCAGCGCAGGACCTAGTCCTCCACGCCTTGGCGAAATGCCTACTTTGCCGACGCGGTCGAAGGTTTGCCGCTAGCCGCTGAGGCGACGCCAGGATTCTGGTTGCCGACTAGTTTTGCGCGCAAGCCGCGCAGCTTGGTGGTCAGCTCATGGTCCTTGCTCAGAAGGCCTTCGACAAGGCTGACGGTGTCGGTGGACAATTTGTAAAACTGCCCGCGCACTCCTTGCTCGTTGCTAATCGCGTCACTGGCACTCTTTTCCGCCGCTTTGCGAGCTTTTACAGCGCCTTCGATGAGTTTGCCCGCCCCGCTAAGTTGTTCCAAGCGACTGGCAGGGTCGAAGCCTTTCGCTGTCAGCTCGGCGGTGTAAGGAGCAATGGCATCGGCAACCTGGCCGATGTAGCTATCTTTTAAGGGATCGTTCAGGTCGGACATAAGCGCCTTTTTAAGCGAGTCGTGTGCCAACCTCGCCAATTACTTACGAACACCAGGCGAGCTCCGCTCAGTGGCGATCACTGATCTTTTGTCTTGTTTACGCTTCGCGCAGCGTTCGTGGGAGACAGAATCGTCGATCTGGCAAGTTGGAGGAGCGAAAGGCGCTTCCTTTCTGCGGCGCAAACTGCTTTGAAGAGCGTTGTGAAAATTTTATCTCCGCGGGTTTTGCGATGCGTTCTTCTTTTGGCCGGGGCTCTTTTTGTCACGGCTTGTCAGACGACTGGCCCGGCGGGCAAGGCGGGCCTGGCTTCGACGGCTGATAACGCGCTGGTCATGGTGGCGAGCGGTTTTGTTTGCCCGGCGCAGGTCGGCGCGTTTCGGCGGACGGGCGGGATTCAATACGATGCCGCCGGGCAGGATGTGTCGGTCAAGTATGAGGCGGGCCAACTGATCGTGCTCGACGTTTATAGTTATCCGATGCAGCGGAAGTCGACGACCGCGGAGCTGCGTTTTCGCGAAAATGAAATCAAGGCGCTGCATCCCGATGCGAAATTGCTTTCGGAGAGTCCAATCACGATCCGGCCCGGTGGCGTGACTCATCGGGGAGAAAAGGCCGTCTTCAATTTCGCGGAAGTTTTTCGCGGAGATATTCGCGGCCCCTACAAATCCCAAAGTCTCATTTTTCCAGATGGACCACGTTGGGTGGCGTATCGCGTGACTTACACGCGAGATCACTCGACGCGGGCGGAATTTGAGATCGAGCGCTTTCTAAACGCTTTAGTCTGGCGGAGATAGAACCAATGCTTTTCCTACCGAAATTTATTATCCCACCGTTCGCCGCGCTCTTGCTCGTCGCGACGGCGAGCGCGGAGCCTAAGCCAACGAAAGAAATGGCGCTTAAAGCTGCCGACTTTTTTCGACAGGCCGATCCAATGTCGGAAGAAGCGCAGGGCGCTGTCGGAGCGGTTTTTCGCTTTGTCGATGCTTCGCCGAACGTGGTCGTGCGAATCACTCCGCGCGCCGTGCCTTTCATGAACGCGAAACAATTAAGTCGCTTACAGGAACGCATTCTGTTGGGCGCGTTCGTGGTTGGAAATGCCCGCGCGCAATTGATCCGCGGGAAAGGTGGGGATGATTCTTATTCGGGCGATCGCCAATTGATCGAAAGTTATCACCGAATGCAGAAGAACGCGCCGCAGCTGCGTGTTCCGGAGATCGAAAAGCTTGTCGAGCTGGAGGCTAAGGGTGAGCTGCGCTCGTACCTGACGAAGAAATGAATACGCGAGTCAGCCGCGTCTAGAAATCGACCCCGGCGGACCAGTCTAACGAGTACTGGGTGACGCGGATGGATGTGGCGGAGTATTCGCCGTCGAGGAGTGCGCTGCGATCGACGTGTTGAGTTTTTGGCAGCGCCCAAAGGAACGCGACATCGGTGTGATAGCGACCGCTGCGATATCCGCCGCCTAACGAGACCTTGTGCTCGAAGATGGCGGCGGTCAGGGGTGTGAGCGTGTCGGAGGACAGGGCGCTCCGTGCATAACTGTAACCGCCGCGGACGGCGAAATGTTCGGTGGCGGCGAATTCGATTCCTGCGCGGTATACGAACTGGTCGCGCCAATTGAGCGGCGCGATGTCGGTCATGGCGCTGGAGCCGACCACGCCGTTGACCGCGGGATTGCTGCCGTGATCGAGGTCGATGATCAGGCGATCGAAGGCGTCGCTCCAATTAATCCAATCGATTCCGCCGATGAGGCGAATTTGCGGAAGGGCCTGCCATTCGAAAGCGCCGGCGGCGATTTGCGGCAATTTCGTGCGGACGGAAGCGTCGTAATGAAAGTTCGGATCGACCGTGGCGAAGACGCCGCCTAACGACTGCAATTGCGCGCTGGCATTGCCGACCGCGTCGCCGTCGGAGTGCAGCGTGGTCGACGGCCGATAACTCAAGCCGAAGGTGAACTTGGCGCTCGGCCGAATTTGCGTGCCGAAATCAAAACCGGCGCCAACGCCGTCGACGTCGAGGTCGAGCAATGTTTTGAATCCGCGCAGAGCCGGCTGGCTTTGAAAAACGTAAGGCGCGTGCAGTTGGTTCTGCGTGTAGATGGCGCCCGCGCTCGCGCCGATGGAAAACCAGTGCGTCAACTCCGCGGCCACCGCGGCGTTGCTGCGCAAGGCGAGAATGCG
>CAXSCV010000116.1:0-6836 GCA_964235895.1 uncultured Chthoniobacterales bacterium | reverse complement strand
TTCTGGCGATGCGTTCAGGCGATACCGCCTACACGCTTTACGAGTGGCTCAGCCCCGCGCGCTTCAAGCAATACGACGAATTGATTCGCAACGTCGCGATGGAAAACGGGCTCGATCCGATGCTGGTGAAAGCGGTCGTGTGGCGCGAAAGCCGATTCGATCCGCAGAAATTTGGGAGCGCGGGCGAGCGTGGTTTGATGCAGGTGACCGAGCGGGCGGCGAGCGAGTGGGCCAAGGAAACGCACGTGAACAATTTTCGCGCCGAAGAACTTTTCGATCCGAAAACAAACTTGCGCGCGGGCTCGTGGTATCTGGCGCGCGCGGTCCAGCATTGGAAAACGCAGGCCGACCCGATGCCTTTCGCGCTCGCGGAATACAATGCCGGCGCAAGCCGCGCGCAGCGTTGGGCCGGCGGCGATGATGTGACGCCGATGCCTTCGGAAACGTTTCGCGCGAACATCGATTTCCCCGGCACGCGCAAGTACGTCGACGCCATCATGGCGCGGCTGGAATTCTACAAACGCCGCGGACGCTTGTAGCGCGCGACGCCATTTGGCGGCCGGCTAATTTGTAAGCGCAGGAACAAAACGCCGCTCGTTGGGCGCGCGACTTTTTCTTTCACGGTTGCCGCAAAATCATTGATCGGAGTGACGTCGTCCGTCGTCACGACTGCTTGCCACGAAACCAAATCCGATGATTGCTCAACCGAATAAACCAGATCGCTCGCGGGAAATTTGAGCCGCGTGTAAGTGATCGTGGCAAAGCTTCCTTCCACGCCCGGCAGCGGTTCGGCGATGGTCGCGCAAATCCACGGGAGCTTGGTCGAAATGCGCGTCGGATAAAGTGCGCTCGGTTGTGGCGCCGGACCGGGCACCGGCACATAAGAGCTTCCGTCGAAATAATAGAAGCCGGTGGAATCAAAGAGCGAGGCATTGAATCCGCCGTTGCCCTGCGCGTCGGTGTAATAGGGCCCGTCGACCGCGTAGTTGATCCCGGCCAGTTTCCAGGTCGTCCCATCCTCGATGAAAGAGGCGCCGCCGGAATCGAAGGTCGAGAGATGGCACTCGTTAGGCAATCCGTTCTGATCGAAATTTGCCGCGAGCAGTTCGTTCCCAGCGCCTAACGGGAGGATGGCCGAAATAATATTTTCGCCCCAACGCATTTGAAAATCGTAATCGCCCCAGTTCCAGCCTTTCAGAGCGTTACCGATCATAATCGGTGAGCCGCGTTGCGTGCCGCGACCGATCAAAATGGTGCGCAAGCCCACTTCATCGGTGCGCGAATAAAGCGGCGCGAAAGTCGGAAAAGTTTGTTCCACTTTCCAGATGACCAGATCGCTCTGCGGATCGTAATGATCTTCAATCACGTGATAGCTCACGTTTTGAAACGTGAAAAATCCGTCGCCGGCATTTCCCACATGCGCGGCCGAAATGAAAAAATGCGGCGCGATCGGCGTGCCCAAAACCACGCCCCAAAATCCTTCATATTGCCAGCCGCTGTCAGCATAGCCGGGACCGGTCGGCGCGGTCGTGTTCTCGGAAGGATCGCCCGTGCGATAAAGAATGATCGCGTGCGCGTTGGCCAGCGTGAGCAACAACAACGCTACGATTCGCGATTTCATTTCACGAAATTACCATACGTGGGCCAAAAAATCGACGACGCCGAATTCTTCGCTGACGGTGACGCATGGATAAGCTCGCGATCTCGGACACGCTGGAAAAGATCGCCACGCTCCTCGAGCTGAAGGGCGGCGAAAACGTCTTTAAGATTCGCGCATACACGAACGCCGCGCGCTCCATCGAAGCTTGGGGCGGGAACGTTTCCGATCTGCAAAATCCGGAGACGCTCGCGAAAATTCCCGGCGTTGGGAAAGGCATCGCCAGCGTCGTGATCGAGCTGGCCGAGCATGGACGCTCGGAATATTTCGAAACGTTACGCGCGGAATTTCCGGCGGACATTCTCGAATTATTTTCACTGCCCGGACTCGGCGCGAAGAAAGTCAAAGCGCTTTACGATCAACTGAAAGTCAGCTCGATCGCGCAGTTGAAAGAGGCCTGCGAAACCGATCGCGTGGCCGAGCTGCCCGGCTTCGGCAAGACGACGCAGGAGAAACTTTACCGCGCTATTGCCGATCGCGTGAAACACGCCGGTTCCTTTCAACTCGGGCAAATCGCGAGCGACGCGGAAACCTTGCAAAACGATCTGCGCGCGCACGATGACGCGTTGCATGTTTGCATCGCGGGAAGTTATCGGCGGCGAAAAGAAATCGTGCGCGATCTCGATTTCATCGTCGCAACGAAAGCGCCGGATGCGATTACGCAATTCTTCGTCAGGCATCCGCTGGTCGAATCGATCATCGCGCAAGGCGCAACCAAAACGAGTGTGCGCTTGCGCTCTGGTATTCAATGCGACCTGCGGGTGGTCGCGCCTAACGAGTATCCCTTCGCGCTCAATTATTTTACCGGCAGCAAGGAGCACAACATCGTCGTGCGAAACCGCGCGCTGCAACGCGGCTGGACCTTGAACGAATATCGTCTCGCGCCCGCGCCGATCGATCCGGCCGCGAAACGCAAGCGCACCGCGCAACCGATTCCCGAAGTTCGCGAGGAAGCCGATCTCTATCACTCGTTAGGCCTGGATTATATTCCGCCGGAGTTGCGCGAGAATTGCGGCGAATTCGAAGCCGCAGCCGAGCATCGTTTGCCGCGGTTGATCGAGAAGGAAAATCTGCGCGGCACATTTCATTGCCATACGACTGCAAGCGACGGCCGCAGTTCGCTCGAAGAGATGGCCAACGCCGCCGAGGAACTCGGGTTGCAATACCTCGGCATCGCCGATCACAGCCGGAGTTCGATCCAGGCGCGCGGCCTCGATGAAGCGCGACTGCGCGTGCAAATGGCGCAGATCAAAGCGTTGAACGCGGACCGGAAAGACTTCCGCATTTTTAGCGGCGTGGAATGCGATATTCTGCGCGACGGCTCGCTCGATTTTCCCGATGAAATTCTCGCGCAACTCGACTTCGTGGTCGCGTCTGTGCATTCGGCGTTCACCATTCCGGAAGCGGAAATGACCGAGCGCATCATCCGCGCGATCAGCAATCCGTACGTGACCTTTCTGGCGCATCCGACTGGCCGGCTTTTGTTAAAGCGCGCACCGTACGCGGTCGATATTCCCGCGATCATCGAAGCGGCGGCCGCGACCGGAACGTGGGTCGAAATCAATGCCGCGCCGAAGCGGCTTGATCTCGATTGGCGGTGGTGGCCGCTCGCGAAAGAGAAGGGAGTAAAGTGCGTGATCAATCCCGACGCGCACGCGGTCGATCGGTTGCAGGAGTTATGGTTCGGCCTCGGCGTGGCGCGCAAAGGCTGGCTGACAAAAGCCGATGTGGTGAACTGTTTGCCGCTCGGCAAAATCGAAAAAGAAATGGCGCGCAAACGCGAGCGCGATGGATAGCGCGCTGATGGCGCGGCCGTTTACTTCTTCGCCTGCGCGAGTGTATCTTCGTGCATGAAAACGAACTTCGGCTCTCTCTCCGCTTCCGTTCTAATCGGTCTGGCTTTGTTATCCGTGGGTGCGCCCCTCGCCCGCGCAAATGACGAAAGCGGCCCGCAAAAAGCGATCGCTGTTTTGCATCCGACCGCGAACAGCAAAGTCATGGGCACGGTCACGTTCACCAAAACCGGCGACGAAGTGAAAGTGGTCGCGGACCTCAGCGGTCTGACGCCGGGCAAACATGGTTTTCATATTCATGAATTCGGCGACTGCTCCGCGCCCGACGCCACTTCCGCCGGCGGTCATTTCAATCCCGAAAAACATCAGCACGGCGCGCCGGATTCCGCGGATCGCCATGAAGGTGATCTCGGCAACATCGAAGCGGATGCGTCTGGCAAAGCGCGTCTGGAATTAACCGACAAAATCCTAAAACTTTCCGGCAACGAATCGATCATCGGCCACGCGGTCATCGTGCACGAAAAAGCGGACGATTTGAAAACGCAGCCGACCGGCGACGCCGGTGGTCGCTTGGCCTGCGGCGTGATCGGCATTGCCAAACCGTAAGTGCGCGACGCATGTCTCGTTAGGCGAAATCGCGGCGATTTCGTGAACAGCAACGCGCGCGTCGATGTCTAATTATCCAGTTCTTTGTTAGTGCTTAATGGCCGGCCTGATGCCGGTCAGCGGGGGACCCAAATTTTTCGCGCAAGCGAATCGGGGCGTGTGACGCAGCGGCGTCAGGAGCACTTGGTGGCTCCAGTCCGACAGCTAACCTCGTCAGCGTTTACACCGAGAGCAGGGAGCGATTCCCGAGACTCAAAAAAGGTCCGCCTTCCCGCACGAAGCGCGGGCCCGAAAAAGCCGCAAGGCTTTAGAAGGAGTGGTCATGAGCGTCGTCAAAAAATTGGCGGTGTTTGTGTTGCTCGTCTCGTTCGCGGTGGCGATCGAGCGGGCCTGGTTAGGTGCAGTGCAACCGGAGATCGCGGCGCGGGTCGCGGTCGCTCAGGTGAATGGAAACGACGAGGCGTTTCGGCGACTTCGGTTGTTCGAGACCTTCAAGGATCTGGGCGACGCGCTGGTCGTGATCGTCGCGATCGGGGCGGCCTGGTGGCTGATCGCGCGGCCGCAACGCGCGCGGCGGGATTGGCCAAACTTGATCCTGCTCGGCGCGATCTCGCTCGCGCTGACCTCGTGCATTCGGCCGTTCGACACGCCGGAATATTCGGAGATTAACACCTCGGAAACGGGGTTTCTGATTCCGCTGGAAGGCGACAGCACGGTGCAGGCGAAATTCCAATCCGAGGAATATCTGCGCGATCTGAAAGTGGCGGCGAAGCGCGTGCAAATCACCCATCGCTGGTCGCAGGAAGGTCGCCTAACGAATGATGGGCATTGGATCGCGACGGTGCGTTTGATCAAAGTGAATCGCTCGCCCGTGACCAGAGAATGGACCGCGGAAGCTGCGACCGGCAGCACCGCGAAGAACCAGGCCATCTGGATCGAAAGCTCGGACAGCGTCGGGTTCAGCATGGGTTTTACCTGCACCGCGTTCATCCCGGAAGAGCAGGCCGCGAAGTTCCTCTATTGGTATCCGAGCGGCTCGCTCGCCGACGTGATGGACAGCGAAGTGCACGGCCGCATCCAACAAGTGTCCGCGGAAGTCGCGGCGAAATATCCATTGGATGCGTTGCGCACGCGGAAGCAGGAAATCTCCGATGCGGTCCGAAGCGACATTACAATCTTCTTCGCGCAACGCGGCGTAGTGATCACGACCGTCGGTATGTTCGGCGGCATGACTTACGAGAACGGCGAGATCCAAAAAGCGATCGATAACACGATCATCGCGCAACAGCTCAAGGTGGTGAACGAAGCAAAATGGGACGCGCAACAGCGCGACAACGACCGCGTCACCCTCGAAGCCAACGCCATCGCGGAACGCGCGCGTCGCATCGCCGCCGGCGAAGCGGACGCAAAGAAAATTGCGGCCGACGCGGAGGCGCAATCGATCCGCGAAGTCACGCATGCTCTCGCGGAAGCGCAGCAGAATCCGTTGCTCTACCAACTGCGCGCGCTCGAAGTGGAACGCGCGCGGGTTGAACACTGGAACGGACAATATCCGAGCTGGTTCATGGGCACGGGTGGCGCCGCGCCGAATCTCTTGCTGCAAATGCCGGCGCCCCCGCGTTAGGTTGAGCCGATGGAATTGCTCACGATCAGCGAAGTCCGCAGGCGCGCGCAAAACGGAAGCGTGAGCGCGCGTCTGCATGTGCAGGTCAGCGCGGCCGAGGCGAAAGCGACGCGCGACGGCAAGCCGTATTGCGAGATGGCGCTGGCCGATGCCTGCGATCGTATGACGTTGCGCGTCTGGAGCGATCATCCCGATTACAAAGCGTGCGACTCGCTGCAGACTTCGGATTTCATCGAAGTGAGCGGCGATTTTGCGCAACACCAGCAATTTGGTTTGGAAGCGCAACGCTGGACAACGCGTCGCCTAACGAGTCAGGAAATTTCCGATTTGCTGGCTGGCCCGCCGGAGCTGCGCGCGAAACAAAATGCGGATTGGGATTTCATTACCAGCTCAATTAAGAACGTTGGCGATCCACGACTGCGTTCGTTAGGCGAATTGTTTCTCACTGAGCTGGGCGATCGGTTTCGGCGAACGGCGGGAGCGCGCAGTTATCATCATGCTCGTCGCGGCGGCCTCGTCGAACACACCGCGCAAATGATGCGGGTCGCGCGCGAAATCGCGCCGCTTTATCCGCAGTTAAATCTCGATCTGCTGCTCGCCGGCATTCTTTTTCACGACTCGGGAAAGCTTTGGGAAAACAGTCTTCCCGAAAGTGGTTTCACCATGGGCTTCGATGAGCGCGGCGAATTAATGGGACATATTTCCATCGGCATCGAGTTGGTGAATTCGCTCTGGCGAAAACTGCAAGCATCTGACACGGCCAAGGACTGGACTAGCCTGACGCCGGCTTCCGAGGACGTGCGTTTGCATCTGCTGCATCTCATCGGCGCGCATCACGGCGAGCCGCAATTCGGTTCGCCGGTTTCGCCGAAAACGCCGGAAGCGATGGCGCTCAATTACATCGATAATCTCGACGCGCGGATGGAAATGTTCGCCGCTGGTTATCTGGTCGCGAAGCCGATCGCCGATCGCATTTACGATCGCGTTCGGCCGTTGCCGGGGAATCTGGTGAAGCCGCTGGGAAAGTTTTTGCCCGCGTCGACGGCGAAAACGGAACCGCACGCACTCTTTTAGTTATATCGCGCCGGCGCGCGGGTGCGCGAATTGCTCAGGGAAGATGCACTCCCGATGCCGTCTTCTCTTAGTGATGCCGCGC
>CAXSCV010000115.1:0-7567 GCA_964235895.1 uncultured Chthoniobacterales bacterium | reverse complement strand
TCACCAGCACGCGAGTCGCGTGCGCTCCCCGATCCCTAGGTGGATCTACGGACTTACTCGCTACTAGGCGGTTTCCCAAGGATTATAGGTGCCGATGTTCCAGAGGTATCCTTCGGGGTCGCGGCAGGTGAAGGCTTTGCCGCCGTAATCTTTCTCCTCCAGGTCGAAGATCATCTCCGCGCCGGCGGATTTGGCGCGGGCGTAGAGGGCATCGCAATCGGTCACCATCAGCGAGACGCTGCGGGTTTCGCGGCCGTCGATTTCCGTGGGGAGCGCGCTGTAGGAGTTGTAAGGCGTTTGGTTGTCGGCGGACCCAAGCATGATCATGCCGTTGCCGAAGGTGAGCTGGGCGTGCATGACCTGGTCGCCCTCGCCCATGTAAACGGCCTGCTTTTCAAAGCCGAGGACGTGGCAGAGCCAGTCGATCGCGGCCAGGCAATCGCGGTAGCGCATGCCGGGGATGACGGTGGATTTGCAGTCGCGCGCGACGTTAGCCATGCGCGAAGGTTATCCTCTGATTCTATCCTCGGGAAGGAGGAATTGAACGGCTTACAAACGCGGCTCAAGATTCCGTATCGAGTGAAGGAGCGGCAGGGCTTTCCAGCCCTCGGAGAAAGAGCGCCAACCCTTGTCCCATTAAACGAGCCCCAATTCTTTTAATAGACTGTCGGAACAATGACGTGGGGCCACTTTCTACTTTAGCTTTTACGCTCGTTCCTTAACACTTCCGCCTTTTCCGTTGTTGACAGCGCTTCGCCTTTCGAAACAAACTCCGGGCCTCGGAGTAATCTATCGTCTCAACATTCCCTTTATGAAAAAATTCTTCCTCGCCGCTGTCCTTGTTTTCACCGCAGCTCTAAGCGTTGTGTCGTCAGCGCAAGCGGGCGCTCCCGTTCTGCCCGCTTTCGCTTACATGGCCACTAACACGGGCGATTTCGGGACAATCAACCTCAACACGGGCGCCTTTTCCTTGCAAGGCAATTCCGGCCTTACTCTGGCCGGTCTGGCCCTGAACAATTCCAATCTCTACGGCGTTTCCTACAATAATGGAAGTGCGCTCTACCGCGTCAATCCTACGAATGGCAGCCTCACTTTCCTAGGTAACTCCGGGATCACCTACGACGACTTTGGTTCTACTTCGGCCGGCCTCTTCGCGGTCAGCACCAGTGCCAATCTCTACTCCATCAGCCCTTCTACCGGAGCCGCCAGCCTTATCGGACCTATTGGCGTCGGCCTCGCAGGGTTCCGCTCTCTTTCTAATAATGGAAGCTCACTTTATTTTGCCTCCGGTAACAACATCTACACCCTCAACACGACCAATGGCGCGGCCACCCTGGTCGGCCTCACTGGTGGCGCCGGGCTCGGAGCCATGTTATTTTTGAATGGGACTCTTTACGGTGGACAGGATTCTCCCGACATCCGGGTCGATACCCTTAATCAGGCCAACGGCAGCGCTACGGCAGGACCGGCTGTCACGGGGACAACGGGGCAATTTTACGGACTCGCCCCAATTCCCGAGCCTACTACCTTGGCATCGCTTCTTCTCGGGAGCGTATTGGTCGTCGCGGGCGCACGTCGCCGCCGCGCGCAACGGGCGTAAGCAGTGTCGGTCGTCGGGTTTGTCCGATGCTGCGTACGCAGACAAACCGCGTATTGACCACTGCGCGCGCGGGGTCCGCAATCAACCTTCGTTTAATTCGGAAGCCTGCCCGAGGGCGGCTACTGGAAATACGATCGAGACATTTTTCTCAGGGATTATAGCGCCGACTGGCGGAACGAAGTTGCGGCGACCGTCAACGTGCTTAACTGGGGACGTTTTTCATCGGATGGAACGAGCTACGACTCTGATTTCCATTTTTCTTAGGGCCGAAAAGAACGATGATCACATGAGCTCGGGTAGCCCTCGGAACATAAATCGCGAAGTCTTGTGCGGCCTAACTAGTGGAAATTCTCAAACATTTTCCCGTCTCGCCTCTGAGTGAGGTGGTGGAGCTATTCTGGTATAGCGCACGAGGAGCTACGGAGATACACGCCGCGCCGCGGGAGGCGATTCTGCCCGATGGTTGCGCTCATCTGGTCTTCAACTTGTCCGAAAATCGCGTTGGCGTTTACCAGGAGATTAAGAGCGATAAGCTAACCACGCTCGGTGGAAGTATCTTTTGCGGTCCGCGCTCGTCGCCGTATGCCATCATGCCGAGGGCCGGTGCGGTTCTTGGGGTGCTCTTTCGCCCGGGCGGAGTCTTCCGGATGCTTTCGGTACCTGCGGACGAATTCAAAGACGCGCAGGTTCCCTTGGATGTGATCGCGCCCGGGGACGTTCTGCGAGAAGAGTTAATCGCCGCCTGCACGCCGTCCGCGAAGTTTCTTCTGCTCGAGAGATTTCTTCTGCGGCGATTGGAGCGATCTTTGCCGCTCCATCGCGCGGTTCGGTATGCCATGCGCGCATTTGAGCAAGATTCGTTTCTTTCGGTCGCGGCGGTGCGAGAGACGACCGGATTGAGTGAGCGCCGGTTCAGTCGAGTTTTTGGCGAGCAGGTAGGATTGACACCGAAACTTTTCCAGCGCATCCGCCGTTTTCAGAAGACGATGGCTTCCCTGCCTTCGTGTGGCGAAGTGGATTGGGCGGACGCGGCGGCGGCCAGCGGCTACTATGATCAGGCGCATCTGATCAATGATTTCCGCGCGTTCACTTCCGTGACGCCCGCCGATCTTTTCGCCAGTCACATCGTACAGCGCAATCATCTGCCGTTGCGCGGGTGAGTTCACATTTTTCCAATACGCCGAGCTGCGCCCAGGCGACACTGGCCGGGCATGAGCACAATGGTTACGCCCGTGAAGAGATGGGCCGTCACAATTTCGGGTCGACTGATACCCAAAGCCGATGACCGCTGAACGCAAAAGCGGGATCATCCTCGCTATCATCACCGCGCTGGAAGGCGGCTGGGTTGTGATGAATCTCCAGGCGAACAGCTGGCGTTTCATCCGCTATCTCGGGTTTGCGCCCGGGATGAGCGGAGAACTCGCCGGCTGGGTCGCGGCGGTCTTTGCGACAATTATCTTTGTAGCTCTGGCTCTTCGTCTCCCGTCAGTGCGCGAGAATCTGTTTCGTCCTAGCTCTCTTAAGTTACTTGCGATCGCGCTCGCCATTGCCTCGAGTGTGCTGGAGGAAGTTATGTTCCGGCGCTGGACGATGAACTGGCTGATGGAACAAGGTCAGGGCGCTGTCGTGCAAGTCCTGGGCGCCGGCCTGCTCTTCGGTGCGATTCATGGGATATGGGGGTTGATGGGAAGGAGCTTCCGTGCCGCCATCGGCGCCACCCTCGCCACCGGATTCCTCGGGGTGATGCTCGGCGTCGTCTTCCTTCTCGCGGGCCGAAGCCTCGCGCCGTGTATCGCGGCGCATTTCGTAATTAATCTCCTGGTCGAACCTGGCCTCGTTCTTGCCGCTACGCGCGGCGAAATGGGCTCGCGTGCATGAAAGCCTTAGCGAAACCGATTTTTCAGAATGGGAAAGGCACCCACCCGCGCGAGGAGTTTTTGAAGATCCCTTAGTAGACAAATAAAGCATCAGGCGTCGTTAATAATCATATGGACAAAATTGCGGTCATGAAACTAACTCTCCTCGCATTCCTAATCTTTTGTTTGGGGGCTGTTCTCCCTGCCCAGGATGCTCCGCGAGAGCAAGGAGGTTCACCCGCGATAGGGCAACCACCTACTGGACCTGCGAGTCAGCCCGGTCAGCTCCTCATTAAGCAAGATCCCGCTGGCGGACCAGCCAAGCGAATCCTCGGCCCGGGCGGCCCGCCTGAGCCATATCCTGAGGCAAAAGCGATCGCTCAGCCAAAGAATGAGCAAGAGCTAGCCAGCGCAATCAAGAAACTGGCGGATGCACTTGCTACGAACGGCCGGTTTGCCGGAAGCATCTTTCTGGCAGCAGATGGAAAGGTCCTGGTCGATAACGCTTGGGGCGAAGCGAACCGCGAGACTGGCACGCCGAACACGCCCGAGACCGCTTACGATGTAGGATCGATCGGAAAATTGTTTACTCAAATAGCGGTCATGCAACTGGCGGAGAAGGGGAAGCTGGCCCTCGACGAAACCGTCGCAAAATACCTTCCCGATTATCCTAACAAGGAGGTGGCGGCGAAGGTAACTATTCGGGAGCTACTACTTCACAGCAGCGGGATTGCTGATTTCTTCGATATCCTTACTCCAGAGACTGGCCCGGCGATGAAGTTGGATGCCGTGATGGACTTAAAGGATTTTCTGCCGTTCTTCGCCGATAAGCCGCTGGAATTCGCGCCCGGATCCAGTAATCGTTACTCTAACTCCGGCTACATCGTGCTCGGGCTGATCATTGAAGCGGTTAGCGGCGAAAATTACCGGGACTATATCCAGGGACATATCCTCGAACCAGCCGGCATGACTCATGCGGGCTTTTTCGATCGGGCACATTTACCTTCTTTTGTGGCCCACAGCTACGAAGATAAGGAAGACGTAACGAATATTCATCCTCGGCGCGGCTCTCCTGCCGGCGGTCTCCAAGCTACGGCGAGCGATCTCTACCGTTTGGTCGAAGCCGTCGATGCCGGGAAATTAATCAAGCCCGAATCAATCAACGTTATCCGAAGACTCATGCCCGCACCACCGAATGCGCCGCCGCTGGCGGATTCGGTTAAGCTAACGTCCTACGGTATTCAAGGGGGCGCGCCAGGAGTGAACTCGAATCTCTCCATCGACCCGACCGGGCGCTATACGCGCGTTGTACTTTGCAACTCAGGGCCGCCGATGGCTTCGACGATGGGGGCAACGATCCGGGCGTGGATCAAAGACATGCCAGAAAGTAAGTAGCGCGGTTTTTCAAATCGAAGCTCTGGCGTTCTGCTGCCACTGTCGTCACACAACAGGAGTGTCTCGCACTTACTTTTGCTCGCCTGAAGGTGGCGAGAGGCGGCTAAGAGGAAGTCGAGAACGCGCTGACAAGGACTTGGATTCGTCTGGCCTCGAAGCAGCGATTAGGGAAGAGACGAAGACGAGCTCGGGCGCGAGAAATGTTGCCGATTGCGCGTGACGCTGTAAGAAAACGGGTTCGGATGTCGATTTCGACCTCTCAGACCCTCACCTTCTGACTTTCGACTCCGTTTCAGCTTTTCAAATTATGTCCGTCCTCATTGTCGGTTCCATCGCGCTCGATACTGTCAAAACTCCCGTGGAGGAACATGCCGATCAGCTCGGCGGTTCGGCTTCGTATGCGGCGCTGGGCGCGAGTTTTTTCTCGCCGGTGAATCTTGTCGGCGTGGTTGGCGATGATTTTCCGGAATCGGAATTCGCCTTTTGGAAATCGCGCAAGATCGACGACGCCGGTGTGCAGCGGGTGGAGGGGAAAACGTTTCGTTGGTCCGGCGAATATGCCTGGGACATGAATACGCGCGAGACGCGCTCGGTCGCGCTGAATGTCTTCGAGCATTTCCGCCCGACTTTGCCGGACTCCTATCGCGCGACCGATTTCGTTCTCCTGGCCAACATCGCGCCCGCTTTGCAATCGCACGTGCTCGATCAAATGGAGAAACCGCGCTTCGTCGTGGCCGATACGATGGATTTGTGGATCGCGACCGCGCGGACCGATCTGGATGCGCTCCTGCCGCGGGTCGATCTTCTGATTTTAAACGACAGCGAAGCGCGGGAGATGACGAAGGAAACGAGCCTGATCAAGGCGGGCCGGAAGATTCGAAAAGCCGGGCCGAAGTATGTCGCGATCAAAAAGGGCGAACACGGTGCGCTGCTTTTTGGCGAGAACGAATTCTTCAGTTGCGGTGCGTATCCGCTGGAAGACATCCACGATCCGACCGGGGCGGGGGACACTTTTGCCGGCGGGATGGCGGGTTATTTGGCGGCGAGCAAAGGCGAGTTGAACTTCAGCGCTTTCCGGCGCGCGATGATCTATGGAAGCGTGCTGGCGAGTTTCAATGTCGAGGCGTTCAGTCTGGAACGACTGCGGACGCTGACGAAAAAGGAAATCGACCAGCGCTACGAAGTCTTCCGGGCGATGACGCAGTTCGAAGTGGTGGCGTGAAGCCGCGCCGTCCACGACTCGTTAGGCGGGCCGCGTTTTTTCTCGCGGTTTCAATCGTTCTCGCCGCGAACGCGCAAGCGCACGGGCCATGGCAAGTGATGAAAGGTTGTCGCGAAATCCCTAACGAGTCGAACGACGGCGACAGTTTTCATGTGCGCGCGTTAGGCAAGGAATACATCTTTCGTCTCTATTTCGCGGACGCGCCGGAAACGGAACTCTCCTTTCCGCAGCGCGTAGGCGAGCAGGCGAAATATTTTCGCCTAACGAATGGACAAACGCTGGAGCTTGGCCGGAACGCGAAGCGCTTTGTGGAGGAAAAACTCTCGCAGCCCTTCACGGTGCGGACCTGTCTGCAGGACGCGCTCGGTCGCAGCAAACGTGAACGCTTCTACGCTTTCGTGGAAACGAGTGAAGGCGATCTGGCGGAGTTGTTGGTCGCGAACGGCCTGGCGCGGGTGCATGGCAGCGCGGCTACGCCGGTGGGTTTGAGCGCGCCGGAACGCGAATGGGAAAAGTTGCGCAGGCTGGAAATGGAGGCGCGGCAGGAAAAGGTCGGCGGCTGGGGCGCGGCCTTCGGTCGGATGTCGGTGCGCCTAACGAAACAACCGGCGCGGACCGGTTTGGATTCGTTCGATGCTTTCTTTCATCCGGATCGTTTGCTCGCGGAAACGCCCGTCCTAAAACCGCAGGAAGCCGCACCCGCGAAGGCATCGCCGCCGGTGGCGCACGGGCTTGATGTCAACGCGGCAACGGCGGAGGAGTTGATGAATTTAAAGGGAATCGGGCCGGTCCTGGCTGCGCGGATTATCGGGGCGCGTCCGTTCAAAACCGCGGACGATCTGCGCAACGTGAAAGGCATCGGCGCAAAAAAATACGAGCAGATGCGACCGTTTTTCGGCGATTCGAAAAGCGAGGTTGTGCGGCAGTAGAAAGAGAGGCTTTCAGTTCGTCGTTGCGTGCGGACATCCTCGTCCGCTGGATTCGAGAGACTAAAAGCCCGTCGGCCGAGATACGCCGGAAGCAGGTCTTCCGGCGAGCGTCTCGCGCATTTGTGCGAAACGACTTTTGCCCGTGCTCTCCGGCACGGGCGTGCTGAGAAGTTTTTTTAAGTCGACGCGCTCGATGAATTCCGGCGCGAGCTCTTTAATGAACGAACTGGGATAACAAGCGCTCGCGCTGCCAAATTTCATTCGATCGCGGCAATGCGTCATGGTCAACGTGCGGCGCGCGCGCGTGATGCCGACGTAAAGCAATCGGCGTTCTTCATCGAGGCCGCCTTCCGCTTTCGAACGATCGTGCGGGAGCAAACCTTCCTCGAGGCCGATGAGATATACATGGCGAAACTCCAGTCCTTTGGCCGCGTGCATGGTGATCAAAGTCACGCCGCGTTTCGTTTCGATGTCGTCCTGCTTTTCCTCCTCGCGTTCCTGGTCGAGCACGATCTCATCAAGAAATCCACGCAGACCTTTGGTCGAGCGCTGGGTGAAATGCTGC
>CAXSCV010000114.1:0-7635 GCA_964235895.1 uncultured Chthoniobacterales bacterium | reverse complement strand
ATTTCGCCGGCACGCGCAAGTGTTCGAGCGTCCGGAGCGCGACGGCATCGATCGCCACCGGGTCTCGGCTGGCGAGCAAACGGCCTTGATGGACCGCGAAATTCGGATGCAATTCCGGGCCGTCGGCATAGCCCGCAAGCAAACCGTCCATCAGATTGAGCACGACTTTTTTGCTGATCATCGGATCCGCGTAAAGATCCGCCATGCTGTAGGCGCTGACCGAACCGTATTGCGTGAAGCGGCGCCAATTATCGACGTCCGGCAGCGTCACATTATAAAGACAACCCGCCAGTCCGGCGGAACCGCTGTCGCTCATCACCGGCACGTTGATGATTTTTGTGACCTGACTGGTCAGGATTTTTGCGAAATGACTGAGGTTGCTCGTGTTGACGGAATCGGAAACGAGCGGGCTTTCCCCGTGCTGCGGGACATAGGAGAGATCGCCCCAGATGAGTTTGCCCAGAAGCGGCGCGCTAAAAGTTGCTTTCGGATCGTAGCCGGTGCGCGGCTCGATCGCCGCGATTTGATAACCCTCATCGCCCGGCCGGTATCCCGCCGCCTTCAATTCGCTCAGTTCGCGATCCCAAACAACAATGCTGCCGCGTGCGTGACCGGCCGCGACTAATCCATCGACAATCGCATTCACGATCGCGTGATGTGTCGCGAAAAGCTGGCCACCCGCGGCGGAAATCTTGATGCCGACCTTGTCCGTCGGCGCGACTAACGACGACCAGGCTTTGGCCACATCCGGTTGATTCGTCACGGCCATGACCAGACGATCGACCATCGTGCGGACGATGGCCGAGTTCACTTTGTAATGCTCGATCGCCGCCGGATTACGGATGGAATAAACCACCGAAGGCGTGCTGCTCGGCGTCGCGTTGGGCGCGGCTTTCGGCTGCGCCTGCTGCGCGAAAGCGGTGCAACTACCGCAGAAAAAAAGAAGCGCTAAAAATCGGATCAACAAGATAGTAGGCCGGTGGCAACGGAGTGTAGCGGCGCGAATTTTCACCTCGCCAATCGAAGCGAACCGCCAGCGGCCCGCTCGCGCCCCTCTCCCGTCCGCCATCTTTACGCGCACATTCCCTTTTGCGCACGGATTTGTCCGTATTGCGCCTTCTATAAAGAACGCGCCGATCCCGCGCGGACGCAGCGATTTTGCGAAGCGATGCTGCGCGAATTGCAAAACGCGCGGGAAGATTTTGTGATCGAAGCGGAGACGATTTTTTTTGGCGGCGGCACGCCGACCGCGCTTTCCAGCGCGCAACTCGATTACTTGTTAGGCAATTTTCGCGACCAGCTCGATCTCTCTCGCTTGAGGGAATGGACGATGGAAGCGAATCCCGGCAGCGTCTCGCCGGGCAAAGCCGCGCTCCTGCAAAAAGTTGGCGTCACGCGCGTGAGCCTGGGCGTGCAATCCTGGGACGACTCGCTTCTTCTCCTGCTCGGCCGCGAACACAATGCCGCGCAGGCAGAGGAATCTTTTCGCATTCTGCGCGCGGCCGGAATGAACAATCTGAATCTCGATCTTATGTTCGGGCTCCCAGGCCAGACGCTGGCGCAATGGCGCGAGACGTTGCAATGCGCGGTCGCGCTCGCGCCCGATCACGTCTCCGCTTATTGCCTGACTTACGAGGAAGACACGGAGTTTTTCGCGCGCCAAACCCGCGGCGAATATCGCGCGGATGTGGAAACCGATGCGCGTTTTTTTGAAACAACCATGCGCGTTTTGGAAGCGGCTGGTTATCGGCAATACGAGATCTCCAATTACGCGAAGCCCGGCTTCGAATCCGCGCACAATCGCGGTTACTGGGCCGGCGAAGATTATCTCGGCTTCGGGCCGAGCGCTTTCTCCACCGTGGGCGAAGGACGCTGGCAAAACGTGGCCGATTATCGCAACTACAGCGATCGCATTTTCGCCGGAGAATCCGCCATTGTTTCCACCGAGCCGCTCACGCCGGAAATCAAACGCGCGGAACAAATCGCGCTTTCCTTGCGCACAAAATGGGGTGTGCCGGCGAGCTGGTTGTTGCCGTGGCCTAACGAGCGAAAAGAATTCGCCGAACTCGGTTTGTTGCGCGAAGCGGGCGACCGTTTTGTTTTGACCAGCAAAGGAAAATTGCTGGCCGATTTCGTTGCGGCCGCTTTCGTTTGAGATGCGCGCGCGCGGCAATCGCTTAAGATTCTTCCTGTGAGTTTCATCCGCACAGGCTTGCGCGAGCTCGGCCTCAAAGTTCGCCGGCAGCGCACGCGCATGGCCCTGCGCCACGAGAAGCGCGTCCTGCAGAGGAGCGAGATCGCGCTCGGTCGCGAAGGCTGCTCGCAAGCGGTCAACTTTCCAGAAGTGCGCAACGAAATCGTCGCGCTGAAAAAGCTCGAGCAGGAACAACGCGAAGTCGCGGTGCGGATCACGCAGATCGAAGCCGGGATCAAACAAATCGACGAGCAGCGGCAGGAAAATGCCAAGGCGCAAAGCGAAGCGTTGAGCGCGCTCGAGATCGAGAAGAAGCCGATTTTACAACAGCGCAACGAAGCGAAATCTGCGGCCGATCTTTGCGACCGCGAGCTCTCCGGGGTCGAGCGCCGCTTGCAGGATAACGACGCGGCCGATCAGGAATTGCTCAGAAAAATTTCGGAGGTGCAAGCGCTCGTTCCGCCGCCCGCGGATGTGGAAGCGCAGACCGCGGGCTTGAGCGCGAAGCGTGCGCAATTGCCGGAACAACGCGCGGAAATTTCGCGCGCGCGCCTCGGCAGCGCGGAGGCTTGCCGGCAGGCGAAAGACAAACTCTCGCTTCAGGAATCCGCGCTCGCGGAAATCGAAAAGAAAATCGCGAACGTGCGGAGCGAATTTGAAGGGCGGGATCGTTCGTTGAATGAAAGCAGCCGCGCGCAGCAGGAAGCATTAAAGGAAGCGCGCACGCATCATCAAACGGTCGAGGAACGAAAAAATCCCGCCTATCTGAACATCGGCCGGCATCTCGCATCGCAGGGAATTGCTCCGCCAAATGCGCCGCATCTGCTCGAGGAAGTTCATCGTCACCGCTCCGGCGTCGAGCGTCACACGCAATACAAAACCGAGCTCGCGCTTCTTTCGGCGCAGATCGACAAACAAGAGCTGCGGAAATTTTATTTCAGCGTGCTCTCGGTCTTGGTTTTGCTCGCGATCATTCTGCCGCTGGTTTTCAAATCGCCCGCCAAACGCGAATGGTTGCCGCAGGAAACGGAAGCGATCCTTTCCGTGAACACGCAGCAATTGCAGCGCGAAGATTTGAGCAAGCGCTGGGAAAAAGATTCGCCCGCGGAATGGCAGATGATCTGGTCCGCTTTGACCGCGAATGCGCAACGCACGCCGGTGCTTAATCTCGCGCGAGATTCGGTGCGAATCACGCGCGCCCTAACGACTGCCAGCGCGGGCCGCGTGCGCGAGTTTGTGCTCGTGCAAGCGAAGGCCGACGTCGCCCCGGTTATCGGCGCGGTCGAGAAGGATAAAAATTTCGTCGAGCACACGATCAGTGGATTGGGCGTTTGGGCGCGGCCGGATTTTGCCCTGGCGCGAGTCGGACAACGAACGCTCGCGATCGGCACGGTTTCCGAAGTGGACGAGCTGGTCGGCGTCCGGCTCGGGATCAAGCAGGATCTCAAAATCACCGGCAATCTCTTTGATCGTTTTCAGGCGCTCGATCAGGAAACAACGCTGCGTCTCATCTCGAGCGATCCGACGGATCTCGATCAATTTTTCCTGCCGATCTTTAGCCGCGAGTTGCTCGCCTCCGCGCAGATTTTCGGACTCGGTTTGCGTTTGGAAAATCCGGTAAAGGCGCGGTTGATTATCAAAATGAAAACCGCCAAAGCGGCCGAGGAATTCGCCAAGTCGCTTCGCGAAAATCCGCAACGCTGGCTGCGGCTGGAAGATTCCGAATTCCTACTTTTCGCCGATCAGCCGGAAATCGCGACCGACGAGACGAGCGTGGAAGTGCGCTGCAATGTGCCGGAGAATAGTGCTCGACTTCTTTTGCGCCGCATTGCAAAGACAACTCCCGCGCCTGCTTTGGCAGGTCAATAAAGGTGGCGATCGGCCCCGGCCGTGCGCTATCATTTTAGCCCCCCTGAGTTTTGAGCCGTCCATCGCTTCGTCATTTCATTTTGCTTCTCGCGGCGTTCTCGGGCGTGGCGTGGAGCAGTTTTGCCGCGGAACCGGAATTGGTGAATATCCAGGCGGTCGATCCGACGATCGCGGTCGAGTTGCGTTACGCGACGGCGAACAATGTTTTGCAGCGGCCAATCTATTCGGCGGACATGCCGGCACTCGTTAGGCCATCGGTCGCGCAACGTTTGATCACCGCGCAGGCGTATCTGCAGGTGCGCGGGTATCGTTTAAAAATCTGGGATGCCTATCGGCCGAAAGCCGCCCATGAACAGCTCTGGCAGGTCTCGCGCAATAATACTTACGTGGCCGATCCGGCCGACGGGCGCGGTTCACTTCACACCTGGGGCGTGGCGATCGATGCGACGCTGGTTTACGAGGACGGCCGCGAAGTGACGATGCCGACGGACTTCGATGATTTTACGCCGGCCATGCTGCGTTACACCGGGAACGACGCAGCCATCCGGGGTCATTTGTTCACGCTGCAACGGGCCATGGCGCGGGCCGGATTCTACGGCATGCGGACGGAGTGGTGGCATTTCGTGGCGCAGGATTGGCAAAAATATCGCGTCATTTCCGACGTGACTATTTCCTCTCGTTAGGCGCGGCAGAAGAGATCGCAACTGAGCCGGCCTTAAGCCGGAGCGAGCGCGACTTGCCGACAAATCCATCCGCCGCCGACCACTTCGTCGCCTTGATAAAAAACCGCGGCTTGTCCCGGCGTGACCGCTTTTTGCGGCTCATGCAATTGGATCCGCGCGCAACCGTCGGGCAGTGGAAAAAGCGTGGCGCGGGTACCGGGATGGCTGTAGCGAATCTTTACCTTCACTTCCAAGGACTCGTTAGGCAATTCGCGCCCGACCCAATTCACCCGGTCGATTTCGAATTCTTCCGAAACCAAATCTTCCGCGCTACCGACGATGATGCGGTTGCTCGCGGGATCGATGTCGACCACGTAACGCGGCTGCGCCGAACCGCCGGGCAATCCTTTGCGCTGCCCGATGGTGAACATCTCAATGCCCGCATGTTCGGCGAGAAAGTTTCCTTCGAGGTCGTAGATGCCGCCGCGATGAAATTCCGTCTCGCCAAGGTGGGAACGAAGGAACGCCTTGTAGTCGTTTCCCGGCACGAAACAAATTTCCTGGCTGTCGACTTTCTCGGCGACCTTCAGGCCTAACGAGCGAGCGATTTCGCGAATCTCGCTTTTGGCCATGCCGCCGAGCGGAGTGAGCGCGCGCCGTAATTGTGGCTGTCGCAAACTGAAGAGAAAATAGGATTGATCCTTCCGCGGATCGACGCCTTTACGAAGGACCGCGCGATCGGCGCGCTGCTCGATAATCGCGTAATGCCCGGTCGCGATATAAGCGCAACCGAGCGCCTGCGCTTTGTTCCAAAGATTACCGAACTTGAGTTTCTCGTTGCACATGACGCACGGATTCGGCGTGCGCCCGGCCTGGTATTCACTTGAGAAATAATCGATCACCAGCTTCTCGAATTGATCCGCTTCATCGACCACGTAATGCGGAATGCCTAACGAGTGCGCCACGTTCCGCGCATCGGCCACCGCCTGCGGTCCGCAGCATTTATCCTCGGCGCGCGAGATGCAATCCTGCGGCCAGACCTTCATGGTCACGCCCACGACCTCGTAACCTTGTTCGCGCAGCAAATAACCGGCGACGCTGGAATCGACGCCGCCGCTCATGCCGAGAAGCACGCGTTCTTTTTTCGAGGCAACCATGAGCACGCAAGTTCGGTGGAGCGCGATCTGCGTCAACTGCGCGGCACGCTCCGCTCACCTGTGAAGGGACGGCTGATAAACGCGCTATCGCGCAAGGTGAAACGCCACGGAAAATCTTTTGCGCGGCTAATGCCAATTCGCGCATCGGCCACGACCTGCACGTCGATTTTCGAGCGACTGCGAAAGTGATGTTGCGGGTCGCGGCTCAAGTCGATTTCGTGATGACGATTCGTGATGTCGAGCGCTTGCGTAAGCTTGCCGGGACCGGAGCAAAGGCGACGTCGATCATTCGTTCCGCGGCGTTTTTCCATCAACCGAATTCCGCCACTCGGCTCAAGCGCACGGATGAGAATAAGGCCATCGCGCGGGCCGCCTTTCACGAGCACGTTCAGCATCCAATGCACGCCGTAATTAAAATAAATGTAACAGGCGCCCGCTTTGTTGCGATCGACGAATGCGCGCGTGCTCGGCCGAAAAAAAGTGTGACAGGCCTCGTCGCCTAACGAGAGATAGGCCTCCGTTTCAACGACGATTCCGGCGCATTCATCCCAGATCAATTCCGCGCCGATCAACTCCCGCGCGCATTCCAGCGTATCGCCTCGGAAAAAGGTGGGGCCAAGTTTAACGCGACGGAGGCGGCTGCCGGTAACCTCAGCCGCCAACCGCGGCGGCGTCATTCGGCGGCGCCGAGTTTGTAGCAGATGGGAACTGACGTGGTGCTCTCATCGGGCGCACCGGAACGAAATGCCGGAATAAATTTCGCGCCCCGAAAGTTTTCTTCCGCGGAGTTTCCGAAGCCGAGCAAGGGCGGGCTTTCCTCAAGCACATGTAATTCCTGCAGGTTTCCCTTGTCGTCCACCTTCAGGCCAAGATCGACAATGGCCGTGACCAGCACCGGCATTTCGGTCGTCGGTCCATGCAAACCTGTGAACTTCGAGTCGGCGCCAAAGACAGGCTGCGGCGCGATGAAGTCGGATTTTGCCCGAAGCTCGTTACCGTCCTGATTCAAATAAATGTGAACGTGCGGCGTGTTCGCCGCCGAGAAAAACACACTGGCGAAAAGTAGCACGCCGACCGGCTGATGTTCGTAAATCGCCGGCGGAAAACGCACGCCCTTTAACGTGTTAGTCAGCTCTTCTTCCAGCGCGTCGGTGTCTGCGGTCTTGCGATAAGTCCAGCTCGCGAGAACCTGGCCCGATTTGTCCACCTGCGAACAAAACATGATCGCGCCATCCTTCTGACCTTTCTTAATCAGCGCATCCGCGTCGATGCGATTGATCAAAGATTCGGGACCGGACCCCAAAACCGCGGGGCGAAATTCAGGAAGTGCCTGCCCGCGCGCGGAGCACGCTACCGCGGCCACGAGGACGATGAGAAAACGGAAAATGCTGCGCATGGCGCATACGCAAGCCACGGCCCGGCGTTTCGCAACCGCAATCTGCCGCAGCGCGTTTCGAGTTTAGCGCGCGGCGTTTTTCTCGATCTTCCCGTCTTTCATGACGAACGAAACACGCTCGGTCCCGGTGATGTCCTGCGTCGGATCGCCCGGGATGGCCACGATGTCAGCGACTTTTCCTTTCTCTAATGTCCCGGTCGTCGCTGCGACTCCGAGCAAATCCGCCGCCACGGAAGTTCCCGCTTTCAACGCATCGATCGGCGCCATTCCCAAGCCAGTCATGAGCGCGAATTCTTTCGCGTTTTCGCCATGCGGATAAACGCCCGCATCCGTGCCGAACGCGATCTTCACGCCTAG
>CAXSCV010000113.1:1285-7643 GCA_964235895.1 uncultured Chthoniobacterales bacterium | reverse complement strand
ATGCGAGGTGCGTCGCGCGCCTACCACGAAGTGAAATGGGCCCGCCGGTTCGCGATACTCGAAAAAAATCGTGATCGCGACCTTCGCGTCGGTCTCGCCCGCGTTTAAGATGCAGCACGCTTCATGACTCGTTAGGGTAGGCGCCGGTCCAGTGCTCTCAATCGGAATGTAACCCTCCGCGATCGCCCAGGTTTTTCGGCCAATTTGTTTCATTGAGCGCTGCATGCAGCGGCGCGTCCTATGAGATGGCCGGTCGGAAGATTATTCCGCCTCCAATTTGACCACGCGCACGCTATCGAGTTTCGCGTCGCGCCCAAGCCGCTATTTTAGGCGAGACGTTTCTTCTGGCGATCGCGCCGTTCACCACTCCGCGCTTTTTGATCGCCAGTCCTCGTCGGAAGGAAAACGACTTCGAGCGCGATCATTGTTGCCTAACGAATGCAATCGCGTGGGTAGCGGCACGTTGTGGGGCTGGCGAATTCGTCTCGCGACTGTATGACAACGTCGCCAGCACGTGAGACGCGTGCGCTACCCCGGTGTCGTGCACGACGATAATGCGGTCGCCTCCCGCTCGACCCGCGCACTGCCGGATTCAGCATGCTCAATCAGTGGGATGATCGCGACGCCGCCATCGACCTTGCTTTTCGAATCGCCGAATCATCAACGGCGCCATCTCGGCGCGATGCCAGTTCTCGACAGGCCGATGCGCGGTTTTGGCCTAACGAGGCGTTGGATACCTCGTTATCGGCGTGGATCGCCGTTTTGTCGCAATACCTCGACCACGCAGGCTTTCGCCAGGCCGATCGCGAGATTCAAGATTTGCACCCCGCCCGATTATCTCGTCTCAGAGATGACGAGCGTTCTGAATTCCGAGAAGCGCGACTTGACGAATTGGGCCTAACGACGCCGCCTAACGAGGCCACGGCGAAGTCCCCGCTTGCCGCAACGGAGTTTCCAAGACTTTGTGGCCGCCCAAGCTTCAGGAAAAACCAGCGGCAAGGTGGCGAACGTCGCGGTCGCGGCAACCAAACTGTAAATGCAAAACGCGCCATGTTTCGTCCACGAATCGTGCGTCAATTTTCCCGCTTGCGCCGCATCGACGAGCGCCTTGCCGACGAGCGCGAGCGGAATCCATGGCTGCGTTTCCGCGCGATCTTCGCCGCCCATCGCGGCGAGCCCGAGCGTCGCGGCGTAACTGCCGAGACCGAGGACCGCGTCGGGCAAGTTAAGTTTGCTGTAGGCTTCCGGCGACGCATTTACTTTGCGCGTGTTGAAGAGCGCCAGCGGCGGCTCGGGCAGTCGCCGCAAGATTCCCATCTGATAAAGCGCGATCAGTCCCATCGATGAAATCGTGGTCAGCGAGAGCGCGACCACGCCGCGGCGACAGGCGAGAAATTTCCCCTCGCCGTGCCGCAATTCTTCGCTCAGCTCGCGCGCTCTGCTCATGAGTCTCTCCGCAAAAACATCGCGCCGAAAACCGCCGCGATCACCGCGAGCAAACCACCAGCGATCCAGTTGCGATGCAGATCGGTCCAAAGCTGCGGGCTGTGCGGATGCGCGCGCTCGTCAAAACGGCCGTGCGCGCCGGGATCGCCGCCGACCGGTTCGTAGAGATTGTCCGGTTTGCTGTGGTCGGCCTTTTCGTTCGTCATCTGGCCTTTCACGCCGGTGCGGCCGAGGTAGAGATCGCCGAGTCGCGGGAACATTTTGTTCCCGATGATCGCGATCACGGTCGGCAGCCCGACGTAAATTTCGCGCCGTTTATTTTTCGAAGCGAAGACGATCGCGCGCGCCGCGACTTCCGGTTGGTAGATCGGCGGGACCGGTTGCGACTTGTTAGGCAACTTATTTTTGCACCAGTCGAATTGCGGCGTATTTAGCGCCGGCATCTGCACCATCACCGGCACGATGCTGCTCTTTTGGTGAATCAATTCTGCTTGGAGCGAATCCATGAAGCCCTGAATGGCATGCTTGCTCGCGCAGTAAGCCGCCTGCAACGGAATGCCGCGATACGCGAGCGCGCTGCCGACTTGCACGATGTGTCCGCGATCGCGCGGCATCATGCGTTTGAGCGCGGCAAGTGTGCCGTTGACGTAGCCGAGATAGCAGACTTCGGTGACGCGTTTGAACTCGTTAGGCTCCGTGTCTTTGATGAACGCGAAGACGCTGGTCATCGCGACGTTAACCCAGACGTCGATCGGCCCGAGCTCGCGCTCGACCCGTTCCGCCGCAGCCTCAACCGCGTCGGCATCGGCCACGTCGCATTGCAGAATAATCGCTTTACCACCGAGCCGCTCGACATCGCGTTGCGCGCCTTCGAGCGCTTCCTTCCCGCGCGCGAGGAGCCCGATGTGCGCGCCTTCGGTTTCCGCAAACATGCGCGCGGTCGCGCGGCCGACTCCTGCAGCGGCTCCGGTAATGACGATAACTCTTGGTTTACCCGAATTCTTCATGATGATTCCGTTTGGTTAGGCGAAGTGTCCGATTTGTTTTCTGGGGAAATCATTCGTTGCTCCTGGACACGCCAGCGCCGACCGCCGGTTTCGTCGTGTCAGGCCCAGAACGTTTGTCTTCACAGCCAGCCACCTTTGAAACCGGCGCGGCGCAGGCCCTGAATGATAGAGGGATTTTTGCGCAGTAAATTCCAGATGAGTTCTGTGCGAAAGTTTTCGATCATGAGGACCATGATGCCTTGATCGAGACCGTAGTAGCCATCTGAAATCCACATCTCCCCTCTGTCGTTGAGCAGGCTGGGGTTGAAACCGCTTGGCATGTGATAGTTCAAGATGACACGCGGATAGGTGTGCATGAGATGTCGAAAGTTTTTCAGAGCTAGGGCTGGCGTGAAAGGCAGCGAGGCAATCGCGGCCGAGGGCATAAGTGTGCCGTCATCCGGACCGTCCGGTACGCCGCGCGCTGCGTAACCGAGGGTTCGATAGCGTTTCTTGCCTACCTTGACGAGGCGATTACTCGGCCCATCTCCGGCGCTAAGTCCCCAACAGTTTTCGCCGTAACCGGTGAAGCCGCGCTTGTTCTCGATTGCGTATTGCTGTTGGATGAAAGCGGCGCGTCGAGTGTTCTCAAAGTAATCGCATTTGTGTTCGCGCATGAATTCATCCCGAATGCCGCGGAAATCGATAAAGGCTTGCGGAAAGTGATGCGTGAAAAGCGGACCGGCGTAGAGGAAACTCTTGCCGTAAAGTGTCCGCCATTCGTAGGTCTCGGTCCACGCCTGATAGTTTTCTTGAGTTAGGGGATCAGTCGGAGAAGCCATGCCTAACAAGTACAGGAGTATCCCTTCGTTGTAACCCTGCCAGCGATCCGACGCGAAGCCCTCTCCTGGCTGCCACGCCATGGCCATGGCGTGGCCTTTGTTGAGCGCCCAATTCCACTCAATCCGTCGGTAAAATTGCTCGACCAGATCGCGGAGTTCTTTTTCCTCTTTCCCTTTTCCCTGAAAGTAACTGCTCGCGACGAGCATTCCCATCAGAAGCAACGCGGTGTCGATAAAGGAGACTTCGCACTTCCAGGCGCGATGACCGGTCTTAGTGTCGAGAAAGTGATAGCAAAATCCGCGGTGACCGATCGTCTCGAAAGTAGCGCCCGGCGGTCCATTGACGAAGAAGCGCAGAGTAACGAGTGAACGTGAAAGCGCTTCGCTGTGTGTGATCCAGTCGCGTTCTACCGCGCCGGGATAACAGGAAAGAGCAAAGCCGACTGCGGCGATGCTGGCTGGCGAGCCCGCGCGCGAAGTATCGGGAACCAGTCCGTTTTGCGGGTTGGCCCGCAGCAAGAAGTAGTCGAACGCAGCTCGCTGCAGATGATCGAGGATGGATTCGTCGCTCGGCACGGCGTTAGAGTTTTAACTTGATCGCTGCGATCCCCAGTGGCGGCACCGCGATGGTGAGGTCTAGCCGATGCGACTGGTAATCGAATTCCAGCTTCTCAGTAACCATCTTCGAGGCTTTTTTGAGCGCGCCTAATATTTCGCCCGAGAGATATTCCGGCGACCCGATTTCTTCCCAACGACGCCGGGCATTCGCGTGGTCGTGATCGATGCGACGAAGCCGCGCTTTCGCCGGTGCCTTCGCCAGAGTTTTTAGAGTAATCTGAACGTTCTCTATCTTTATAGGATGACGTGGGAGCGCGAAGTTTGTGATTAGGATAGTAACCGCTTTCTTATTCCTCACTACCCAGGCATCCACCGTCTCGTGGTGACCGCGGACAGTTAGCGCCTCCTCGCCGAGATCGTGCAATAATTCGTAAGCGCGATAAGCCGGCTTGGCGATGCCGTTAATGGTCAGAAGACCAAAACCGCCCTGAAAAGGTTCTGAAGGAAAGTAATTCTCTTCGAAGATATCGGAGAAGGTCCAATAACTGTAACACTCGACCAATCCCTGTGCTTCCATGATAGTCTTGACGATGAAGGCAGCCGCGTAAGGCTCGTCATGCATCTTATCGCGGGGATTTGAGGACGAACTCCACTCGGTATAGAAAAGCGGCTTGCCTTTTGCCTGCTTTTTCGCCTTGGCGGCTTCTTCGCGCAGAATACTACGTTTGCTCTTGGCTAACTGTGTCTCGGTGTCATCACCGGGGCTACCGAAGGCGTCGGTTGGATAGTGGTGCGTGCTGACAAAATCGACGGGCAATTTTTGTTTCCCGCAAAAGTCCAGGAAGTCAGGTATCCAGGCATTCTTCGCTGTGACTGGACCGCCGACTTGGAGCGAAACATCGACGCTTTTCAACGCGTGTGAGGTGTATTGGTAAAGTTTGAAGTAATCCGACTGCTTGCCGTTACCGAAGGCTTTCAAGTTAGGCTCATTCCAAACCTCGAAGAACCACTGACTCACTTCTTTCAGCCCGTAGCGTTCCACCCAATGCTCCGCCAGTTTGGCGATAAGTGTAGCCCAGGCATCGTAGTCGCGCGGCGGAGTGACGTTGGCATTATAATGAAATGCCGTCTTACTCCCGGATGAGAGACCGCTCGGCATAAAACTCAGCTCGACCAGCGGCTTCATATCGATCGAGAGAAGGAAGTCGAAGATCTGATCGGTATTAAAGAACGAGTAGAGCGGCTGGTCGCTCTCGATCAGGAACGTCCCCATGTCGTCGTCGAGAATCCCGTGGAAACGCACATGCCGAAAACCGAGTTCCTTCCGGCACCGTCGCAGCTGAGCTTGCCAATCCGCGCGCAAGGCCAATGTAGCATGACCACTCCCCACCGTATGTTCCCAGTAATGGGGAAAAGCCTTTGCCGAGTCCGCGCAATCGCAGGAAAATTTTGCTTCACTCATTGTTCATCCTCAGTTTGTTAGGTAGTCTGGACTTCTACGAAATGTTCTCGTTGATCGTCGATCAGGGGAATGGTGTCTCTTTGTAGGACTTCGCCGTCAAGTTGGAGGGTTTGCGCGGCTAAGTTGTCGGTTCGGGTCAGGGTGATGTGATAGACCGTGCGCCGATAGCGGTAGTGGATTTTGTAACTGGTCCACGCGGCAGGGAAACGTGGTAGTAGGCGTAACTGTTCGCCTTCCAGTTTTACGCCAAGCAACGTTTCAACGAGTAGGCGATACATCCAGCCGGATGATCCTGTGTACCAAGTCCAGCCACCGCGACCGACGTGTGGAGGTACGGCGTAAACATCGGCGGCGATGACGTAGGGCTCGACTTTGTAGGTCGCGATTTCGGCGGCGGTCGCGCTGTGGTGGATTGGGTTGAGGAGGTTGAAGATCTCCCAAGCGCGTGCGTTTTCGCCGAGGAGCGCGAAGGCCATTGCAGTCCAGATCGCGCCATGGGTGTATTGGCCACCGTTCTCGCGCACACCGGGGATGTAGCCTTTGATGTAACCCGGGTTGAGCGCAGATTTATCGAACGTCGGATCGAAGAGCTGCACCAGCTTTGCGTCGCGCCTAACGAGTCGCTCATTGACTTCTTCCATCGCCTGGCGCGAGCGCGCGGGAGCGCCTGCGCCGCTGATGACGGACCAGCTTTGCGGCAAGGAATCGATCTGACATTCTGCGTTGGCCTTCGAGCCGAGCGGTGTTCCATCGTCGAAATAGGCGCGCCGATACCACTCGCCGTCCCACGCGTTTTTCTCGATGTTCTGCTGCAATTTCTTCGCTTCGCTAAGACAGAGATCGGCGAGCTCGATGTCCTCTCGACCGCGCGCCAGCGCAGCGAATTGCGTGAGCACGTCGTAGAGAAAAAACGCCAGCCAAACGCTTTCGCCGCGGCCTTTGTCGCCGACGAGATTCATCCCGTCATTCCAATCGCCGACGCCCATCAAGGGCAAACCGTGCGCGCCAAAACGCAGCCCATGCCGGATCGCGCGCACGCAATGTTCGTAGAGCGTGGCCGATTC
>CAXSCV010000113.1:0-1275 GCA_964235895.1 uncultured Chthoniobacterales bacterium | reverse complement strand
TCCGGCATGACCGGCCGCGCCTCGAGAAACGGAATCTGCTCGTCGAGCACGCCGCGATCGGCCACGCAATTCACATAACGACAGGTGACATACGGCAGCCAAAGATAGTCGTCGGAAAAATGCGTGCGCACGCCGCGGCCGGAAGGCGGATGCCACCAATGTTGCACGTCGCCTTCGCGAAATTGCCGGCCGGCCGCGCGCAAAAGCTGTTCGCGCGTGAGCGCCGGCTCGGCGTGCACGAGCGCCATCACGTCCTGCAGTTGATCGCGAAATCCGTACGCGCCTCCCGATTGATAAAAACCGCTGCGTCCCCAAAGCCGGCAGCCGATCGTTTGATAAAGCAGCCAGCCGTTCGCCATCGCGTTCACTGCCTGGTCGGGCGTGTCGACATTGATCGCGCCTAACGTTCGATTCCAAAATTCGTGCATCGCCGCGCGCGCCACCCGGCTGGCATCGGCGCCGCGGAAACGCTGCACCAGATCGTGCACCTCGCTGAGACTGCGGCCGACGCCCAGCCGAAAAGTCGTCTCGCGTTCCTGGCCGTCGGCGAGATCGAACGTCACTTGCAACGCGCCGCACGGATCGAGACCGGCGCCAGCTTTGCCGGAGAGACGCGTGCGGCGAAGCGCGGCCGGTTGTGCGAGCGTGCCGTTGCGCCCGAGGAATTCGCGGCGATCGCCGGTGAGCGAACGCGTCGGCTCGTTCACGTCAAGAAAAACGATGCGATCGGGAAATTCCGTGTTGTAAAAATTCCGCGCGAGCAGCGCGCCGGTTTTCAGGTCCACTTCGGTTTGCACATTGAGCAGCGTCTTGTGGCGCAAATCGCCGAGCACCCATTCCCAATAACCGGTGAGCGAAATCCGGCGCGACTCGCCCGAGAGGTTGCGCATTTTGAAGACCGCGAGCTTCACCGGCGCGTCGATCGCCACGTAAATCCAGAGTTCGGAAGCGATGCCGTTCTCGGTGTGCTCGAAAACGCTGTAGCCGAAACCGTGGCGAATGACGTAAGGCGTCGTGCCGCGCGCGAGCCCGGGCGTGGGCGACCAGAATTGTCCGGTCTCCTCGTCGCGGATGTAAAACGCTTCACCAGTGGTGTCGCGGACGGGATCGTTATGCCAGGGCGTGAGCCGGAATTCGTGCGCGTTCTCGAACCAACTGTAAGCGCTGCCCGTTTCCGAGACGACCGTGCCTAACGACGGATTCGCGAGCACGTTCACCCAGGGCGCGGGCGTGGTCTCGCCCGGCGCGAGCGTGATCACATACCCGTGACCGTCG
>CAXSCV010000112.1:0-7921 GCA_964235895.1 uncultured Chthoniobacterales bacterium | reverse complement strand
AACAGTCCCTTGGTTAACCTGGAAACTGGAGAAAGCGAAGGAGCCCGGCCGAGGTCCTTTGCCCGTCTCCGCGGCGCATAATGACAATGGGACGCGGCAAACGAGGAAGAGCCGATCGGCCCCTCGGAAATTTACCGCGAGCGCGACGGCACAGACGTAGGCGCGAATGGCTGGGCACGCCTGACCACGCGTCCGTCACAGTGCCTTCGTTGCGGACGGAACCGAACCCGTTGCGTAAACACTTCCGCGCCGCGCGCTTCAAAGTATGCCTTCAGTTCCGGCGTATAGTTCGTGCCGTCGAGTTCCCGATTTAAATCGAACAACACCGTGCCGCGCGGTTTCAGATGTCGCTTCAGATCGTCGAGGAAAAATTGCCATTCCGCGCTGCCCCAAAGCTTGTCGGATTTGTGACCGTTAAAACAAATCATGTGGGCGGTGATGACGTCGAATTTTTGCCCGAGATCGGGCAGGGGAACGAAGGGCTCGATCCGCCAAACCACCCGCGGAATGCCGAGCAGCGCGAGCATGTCGGAGAAGCCCGGCATATCGAGATCGAGCCCGAGAATTTCGTGCCCAAAGTATCGGCAGATGTAGAGGAAGTAACCGGTCCCGCAACCGAGATCGAGCACGCGCTTGTGTCCGCCGAGGTCGAGTCCGAGATCGCGCACGCGTTGCAGATTCGTCGCCATCCAACGTTCGATATCAAGATACTTCGGCCAGGCGTCACCGGGATCCGGCACGGCGAAGCGCTCGCGGATTTCCTGGAATTGATCCGTTCGCACAGTCTGCGTGATGCGCGCGGCGTCCGTCTCCAGCGACCTTCGCGGATAGGCATCGCGCGTGTGACGGACCGCGCTTTTGAAGGCGTCTCCCGTGATTAGCTTTTGTATCTTGCGCGAGAAATCCATGCGAGCCGAGGATGATCGCACGCGTTTTATGAAAACGCAGCCGCGAGCCTTTGATCACGTGACCGCGCAATATTCGACGCGGTTACAAAAATCGCGGCGCTCAATAAATCACTCCGCCTGCGAGAACGCGCTGGGCGGTGGTACGGGCGTATTTGCACTCGTTGGCAACGCCGCCGCTGCCAGCCGAAGCGTATCGCGGATCGACGAGCAAACACCGTCCACTCCTGGGAAGAGCGCGGCTGCGGTCACATTCATAAGCCCGAGGCGAAAACAAAATTCCGTTTTCAAGCGCTGCGGAATTACGACGCGCCCGAACGCGCCATCCGCGCAAATTTGCGGAATGACCCGTTGCGGATTTTCCGTGAGCCGATTGCTGAAGGTGAACACGCCCTGCTGCGCAACTTCGCGCGCCGTCCGGAATTTCTTCATCGCGGTGTAGAGCATCGGAGCGTCTCCCGGCCGGCGGATTTCGTCGGCGGAAAAATCAGCGTAATCCAAATATTCGTCCGGCTTCTTTCCGTAATGCGCGCGCACCACTTTCTCGACCGCGGCCGATTCAAAATACCAAATGGCGGCATCGTCCGCGCGACAATCAATCACCGCGAAATACGTCGCGACGTAGGGCGACTGGCTCCAATCGAGCAAACGCGTGGGCGCTCCGTAATGTTGCATGAGCATGAGCCACTCGAGATACGTATCGAGCGCGGTTAGTTTGAAATAATTCGGCGGCATCACCGTCGGCGGGAGATAGCTGTGCGCCTCGCTCCGGAAGCGCAGGATGGTGTGCTCCTCCCATTGCAAAGCGACCTTTTCGTCGGTGCAGGGAACGATGCGATTGAACGATGATATCAGTGGCCAATCGATCGAACCTTGCCCGCGAAAAACGCAGCGAACCGCGAGCGGATCGATCGCTTCTTGTAACTCAGCCCAGCTCTCGATTTTTATCTCCGGCCAGAGCAGCGGCGCTTCGTTCTCGATCTTCTCCTTTTTCATTTCTCTCTCAAATCAAACCCAAAGCGTGCGATCGAACGTCCGATATTGAATGGCTTCGCTCACATGCTCGGGCGTGATTTCATCGGCCGCGGCCAGATCGGCCACCGTGCGCGACACCTTCAGGATGCGGTCGTAAGCGCGCGCGCTTAGATTGAGTTCCGTCATGGCGATGCGAATCAATTCCTGCGACTCCTCGCCTAACGAGCAGTGTTGTTTGATCTGACGCGGTCCCATGCGCGCGTTGCAATTCGTTTTCGTCTCGGAATTAAAACGTGCCTGTTGCCGCTCGCGCGCACGCATCACCCGTTCACGAATTGCGGCCGAACCCTCTTCCGTGCGCGTGCTCGAGATATCTTTGTATTCCACCGCCGGCACCTCGATGTGCAGATCGATGCGATCGAGCAATGGCCCGGAGATGCGTTGCCGATAACGCTGCACCTGCACCGGTCCGCAACGGCATTCGCGTTTCAGATCGCCAAAGTATCCGCACGGACAAGGATTCATCGCCGCCACCAACATGAACTCCGAGGGAAAAGTCAGGCTGCCCGCCGCGCGCGAAATCGTCACCTTACCGTCTTCCAGCGGCTGCCGCATGACCTCGAGCGTCGAACGTTTGAACTCCGGCAGCTCATCGAGAAAAAGCACGCCGTGATGCGCCAGGCTCACTTCTCCCGGCGTTGGCATGGCCGAGCCGCCTAACAAACCGATGTCGGAGATTGTGTGGTGCGGCGAGCGAAACGGCCGCGTTGAAACGAACGCTTCATCGCCATTCAACATACCGGTGATGCTGTGAATTTTCGTACTCTCGATCGCTTCCTCGAGTGACATCGGCGGAATGATCGTGGCGATGCGCTTCGAAAGCATCGACTTGCCCGAGCCGGGCGGCCCGATCATCAGCAAATTATGTCCGCCCGCGACTGCGACTTCGATCGCACGCTTGACGTGTCCCTGGCCTTTTACGTCGCTGAAATCGACTTCGAATTTTTGATGGTTGGCGAAGAAATCCGTCAGATCGCCGCGCGTCGGCTGCAGTTGCTTTTCGCCGCGGATGAACTCGAAGGTTTGCCGCAAATTTTGCACGCCGAAGATGTCGATGCCCGCGACCATTGATGCTTCGCGCGCGTTCGCTTCCGGCACGACCAACGCCTGCTTGCCGCGTTTGCGTGCTTCGATCGCCACCGGCAAAACGCCTTTGACCGGACGGACCGCGCCGTTCAAAGCCAGCTCGCCGACAAAACTAAAACGGTCGAACATCGACCCATCGAGCTCCTCGCTGACCGCGATCATCCCGAGCGCGATCGGCAAATCGAAGCTCGGTCCTTCTTTCTTAATGTCGGCCGGCGCGAGATTGATCGTCGTCCGTCCGCGCGGCCAAAAATAACCGCTGTTACTGATCGCTGTGGTGACACGATCCTGGCTTTCTTTCACCGCCGTGTCCGGCAAACCGACGATGACAATCTTCGGACTACCGCCCGCGCCGTTGACTTCGATTTCAACTTCGTAAGCGTCGATGCCATAAACTGCAGCGGAATAAATCTTGGCCAGCACGCGCGGTCACGTTGTCAGAGAACGCGCCGCACGAAAAGGTGCAAAAGACGCGAGCTTTTGCGAGCGATTATGCGGCCCGTCTAAAGGACTCGTTAGACCTTCCTGCGTCCTTGGCCACGGATCCTCGCTCACGTGCTCGCTATTCGTAATCGAACTCCGGATGCGCTTCCGCGTGGCTGGCGCGACCGGCCAGATGCGCAACGATCGAGACCAGCTCGGCTGGGTCGACCGGTTTGGATAAATGCTTTTGGAATCCGCTGGTCAGCGCGCGCGTGCGATCTTCCGCGCGCGCGAACGCCGTCAGCGCGATGGCCGGCACCGCTCCCCCCGCGCTCGGGCTAAGCTCGCGCACTTTTCGGATGACCGCGTAACCGTCTTCATCCGGCATGCCGATATCGGTGATGAAAACATCTGGCCTAACGAGTGGTAATGCGTGTAACGCTTCGGCCGATGACGCGGCTGTTTCAACTGCTGCGCCGCGATCGCTCAGAATGCGTTTGACCATCTCGCGCGCGTCAGGTTCGTCATCGACAACCAGCACGCGCAGACCTGTCAGGTCAGCGCGATTCGTCGGCATTTCGGTTGCGCTGGCCGTGGTCGTGGCCGTCTGCTCGATCGAAGGATCGAAGGCAACAACGATCGGCAGGATGATGGTGAAAGTCGCGCCCTGATTCGTCCCCGCGCTTTTGGCGCTGACAGAGCCGCCGTGCAATTCGACCAGATTTTTTACGATCGCGAGCCCGAGTCCCAGCCCGCCGTGATGTCGCGTAGTCGACGCATCCGCCTGGCGAAAGCGATCGAAAACGTGCGGCAAAAAATCCGGCGCAATCCCAACTCCAGTATCGCTCACACGAATCGCAATATTCGATTCCACCCGCTCGACCGCGATCTCCACGCTGCCGCCTTTCGGCGTGAACTTGAGCGCGTTCGTCAGCAGATTCCAAAGGATCTGTTGCACGCGCGCGGGATCGCCAGAGATCCATTCCGCGCCTTCATCGAGCGTCGAAGCGATTGCGATGCCTTTGGCCGCGGCCATCGGACTAACCGATTCGATCGCGGTTTTGATGATCGCGAGCAAATCCATCCGGCGCACTTCCAGCCGCACTTTGCCCGAAATGATGCGGCTCATATCGAGCAAGTCTTCGATGATCGCAGCCTGCGCACGCGCGTTTCGTTCGATCACTTCCACGCCTTCCGCGATGTCTTCCGCACTCGAACTGGACCGCAGAATATTCGCCCAACCAAGAATGGCGTTGAGCGGCGTGCGCAATTCGTGGGAAAGCGTGGCCAGAAATTCATCCTTCATCCGCGTCTCGCGCTCGGCCCGTTCGCGCGCTTCTTTTTCGCTAACGAGTAATAATTCGCGCTCCGCTTCCGCGCGCCGGCGCTCGGCGATTTCCTTTTGCGCCGCTTCGTAAAGTCGCGCGTTGTCGATTGCGATCGCAGCTTGCGCGGCCACGCCGATGACAAAACGATCGGCGCGTTCCGTGAAGACCGCCGGCGCGGGGTGACCGAAAAATAAACCGCCGATCACTTCGCCCGAGCTGGAGATGACCGGCATCGCGAGATAACTCCGCACCGGAAGAGCATTCGTCGCCAAGCCGGCATTTTGGGCGAGCTCTGCATACCGCGCGTCCTGCGAAATATCGTCGGAACGAATCGGCCCTTTGCCGCGGAAAGTCTCCGCGAAGAGACCGGCTGTGCGCGGATAATCGAAATGCTCGAAGGCTTCCCGCGGCGCGCCCGAGAGCGTGTAAAGCATCGTCGTCTCGCCGGATTCACCGAGACGCGAATAAAAAAACGCGCCGAACTTCGCGCCGGTCAATTCAGTCGCCGCATCGGTCACGATCTGCACCACGTTCTGCAAATCGAGCTGCGCCGCGATGGCCGCGCCGGTCTTGTTCAACAACTCGAGCAGCCGCGCTTCATCGCGCAAAGTTTCCTCGGCGCGCGCGCGTTCCGTGATGTCGCGATAACTCCAGACACGACCGAGCACGCGCTCGCCCACGCGTTGCAATTTCGAATAACGCTCGAAAATGCGCCCATCGAGAAACTCCAGCCGATCGACACTTTCCGCGGGCGACTTCTCGTAAATCTCATCGGTGCGCGCGAGAAATTGCTCCGGATTCTGGATCACGGTGACCGCGATTTTCAGCAGCGGCCCGCGCTCTCCGGTGGCCAGCGTTTCTCGCGGGATGACCCAAATGCGCACGAATTGCTCGTTGAAATCCGTCACCCGGCCCTGCTCATCCACCACCAGAATACCGTCCGTCGTCGCCTCCAGCGTAGCGCGCGTGACCGCCAGCGAATGCGCCAGTTCCTCCGTCTTCGCCTCCAGCGCCTCCTTCGCTTCCCGCAATTGCTGCTCCGCGCGCTGGCGCAGATGCATGATGCTTTGCGAAGTCTGTAACGCGACCGAATGCAACAGCTCCTGCTCGTTCTGTTGCGTCTCCAAAACCCTAATCCTTTCCGAGCAATTCCTCCGCCAGCGCCGTGCCGAGCACGCGCGCGCGGATTTTGGCAAAGGCCGTTTCGCGACTGGTCGAAGTGTCGTCACTGAAAGGCGAGAAACCGCAATCATCTGTCGAACCAAGTTGCTCGAGCGGAATGAAACGCGCCGCTTCCAGGAGGCGATCGCGCACTTCCTCCGGCGTTTCGATCCGCGGATCGATCGGATTAATCACGCCCACGAAAATGCGTTGGTCCGCCTTCATGTGCTCGCGAATAATCTTCAACACGCGCACGCGATCCCGCTCGCCCGCCAGCGCGATGTAAAAATTTCCCGCGCGCAATTCGAAAAGCAGCGGCAACAAATCGGCGTAATCAACATCGGCGCTATGAGTGGAATCGCGATCGGCCCCGGGGCAAGTATGAATGCCGAGCCGCGCCTGTTCTTCGGCGTTGAAACGCAAAAGCGCGAGATTATTCAAATCGATAAAGCTATTCAGCAACGTCCCAGATGGGTCGATCTTCACCGCCAGCCGGCCTTCCGTGAAATCGATTTGCACCTTGTGCGCGCCCTTTTCCAGGCAGCGACGCAGCTCCTTCTCGTGCTCGTTCAGCGCATCATCGAGAAACTCTTCGCGCGAATAATCCGGCAAGCCTCCCGCGGGATACATCAGGCTGATCGCCGAGGGCGCGATCACCGCCTGCTTCACCGGCAGGCTGGTATGACGTTGCGCGAATTCCAGAAACTGATCCGCATAACGCTTGTAGCGAAACGGACCACTCGTTAGGCGTGGCCAGCGCCGGCTGTGATTGACAAACGGCAGCAGGAAACCATCCGGCGCCATATTCGTTAGGCCATCCACCGAGTAAGTGCCGAAGTTATGATACTTCCACTGCTCGCCATCCGTCACCACCGGCGAGCCCGTCGCCTCGAATTCCCGCAGCGTATCGCAGATCGCCTCCTCGCAGATCGGCGCCAGCGCCGAATCGCCCGGCTCATGCCGCGCAAACGCTTCGATTAACCGCAACGGACGCGGAATACTCCCGATCGGCTCGGTTGGAATGTTCATACAGTGTATTGCTGCCGAACGTTACGCGCAGCATATCGAGCCGGACGCGCCAAGGCCAGCCCTTTGACGCTGCCGCCAAAATCCTGTTAGAAACATCCATGTCCTTAACCGAGTGGAACACGCTTCCCGTGTGGTGCACGCTTCTTGTATGGCACATGCTTCCAGCGCGGTGCACGCTTTCGGTGTGGTGCACGCTTCTAGCGTGCGTGTCCCATTTCCCCGCGCGAGCCATTCCCAAAAACCAACTCCCTTCCAAACCCCTTCCACCCTTCCATGCCCCAGCCCGCCTTTCTCCTAGCTCCCGGCGCCGGCGCGCCCTCTTCCCATCCATGGATGCAGCATTGGCGCGACTTGTTAGGCCAACTCGGACTCGTCCGCACCCTTGATTACCCTTACATGATCGCACACGCGCGCCGCCCCGATCCCTTACCGAAACTCATCGCCGCCCACCGCGCCGCCCTCGAAGAACTACGCCAGCAGACGAACGCCCCCATCGTTCTCGTCGGCAAAAGCATGGGTGGCCGCATCGGTTGCCACCTCTCGCTCCAGGAAAAAGTCGCAGCCGTCATTTGCTTTGGTTATCCGCTCTGCGGCGGCGGCGACCCAACCAGGCTGCGCGACAAAGTCCTCCGCGAAATGACCGCGCCCATCCTATTCATCCAGGGAACGCGGGACGCCTTATGTCCCTTACCCTTACTCGAAGAAGTCCGCCGCGACATGCGCGCCACGAACGAGCTACACATCGTGGAAGGCGGCGACCACTCGTTAGCTATAACCAAACGCCAGCTCACCGCCGCCCAGGAAACGCAAACCGAAGTTGACCAAAGAATCCTGCAAAACCTGCAAACCTTCCTAATACATCACCAGCTCGCCTGAATTGTCCCAGCATCCCGGACCTAAAACTGCGAGCCGGTCAGAGCGATCGAGTATCTCCCGCCTTCGTTACTGTTTCCG
>CAXSCV010000111.1:0-7960 GCA_964235895.1 uncultured Chthoniobacterales bacterium | reverse complement strand
GCGCATCATCGAAGCGCTCATCCATAAGTTTAATGGCGGACCGGTTGGCTTGAACTCGTTAGCCGTGGCCATCGGCGAAGAAGCGGGCACGCTCGAAGAAGTGAACGAGCCTTATTTGATCATGGAAGGTTTCATCAAACGCACGCCGCAAGGCCGCGTGGCCCTGCCGAATGCTTACAAAAAGCTTGGGCTGAAACCGCCGGCCGGCGCGCAGAGCGAACTCTTCGGCGCGTAAGATTTTGCAGAACGATTTCTTTTCGCAATCGACCTCGAAGATTCTCACGGTCGCGGAATTGACTCGCTCGATCCGCGGTTTGCTCGAGACGCGATTCGGCGCGGTCTGGGTGCAGGGCGAGATCTCGAATTACAAACTGCATCCGTCCGGACACCAATATTTCACGCTGAAGGATCAGCGGGCGGCCATCGCCTGTGTGATTTTTCGGAACACCTTTGCTGCTCGGCCCGAGGGCGGCCCGGCTCCAGCGTTGCGCGACGGTGCGCAGGTGCAGGTTTGCGGACAGGTTTCGGTTTTCGAGGCGCGCGGGCAATATCAGCTCAGCGTGCAAATTCTGCAGCCGCGCGGGCTCGGTTTGTTGCAGGCGAAGTTCGAAGCGCTCAAGCGCAAACTCGATGCCGAAGGTCTTTTCGATTCCGCGCGCAAACGTCCGCTGCCGAAATTCCCGAGGCGCATCGGCATCGTTACTTCTTCAAGCGGCGCAGCCATTCGCGACATTCTCAATATCCTGCAGCGCCGCGCGCCCGGCTTGGAAATTTTGATCAATCCCGTGCGTGTTCAGGGGAGCGGCGCGGCGGCGGAGATTGCAGTCGCGCTGCGCGAATTGACTCGGCCTAACGAGTGCTGGCGTCCGCTCGATCTGGTGGTGCTGACGCGCGGCGGCGGAAGCATGGAAGATCTTTGGGAATTCAACGAAGAGATCGTGGCACGCGCGATTTTTGATTCGTCGATTCCTGTGGTCAGCGCGGTCGGGCATGAGATTGATTTCACGATTGCCGATTTCGTGGCCGACCTGCGCGCGCCAACGCCGAGCGTCGCCGCGGAATTGATCGTCCCGGATGTGAACGACTTGCGCCGGCGGGTGGCGGAGTTGTCGGCGGGTTTGGCGCGGCATCTCCGCAATTTCATTTCGCAAAGCCAGACGCGTTTGCGTTTTCTTTCGGAACGAACGCTCGCGCGCGAGCTGCGTTTGCGCATTCGCAACGCGCAACAAACGCTCGACCTCGCGGTCGAGGCGTTGCCGCGTTATCTCCGGCGCGCGATCGTCGATTCGCGCGCGCGCGTCGCCGCCGTCGCACAGAAGTTGCAAACACACAGTCCCGCGCGCGAGCTGGCCGCGCGGCGCGAGCGGGTGGGGGAATTGCGGCGGCGTTTTACTTTGTTACCGGGCCTGCAAATTGAAAAAGCGCGCCAACGTTTCGCGAAGGTCGAAGGAATTCTGCGCGTGCTCGGCCCGGAAGCGACTTTGCGCCGCGGCTACAGCATCACGACCAGGAGCGACGGCGCCGTCATCAAATCGATCACGCAAATCGCGCCCGGCGATCACATCAAAACGCGCGTGAGCGACGGCACGCTCGACTCGCGGGTGGTCGAGTGACTATCCCGAAGGATTCGTTAGGGCAAAACCAGAATCGCCCGTCGTGGCCGTTCCTTCCGTATCGCCCGGCGCGCGGCCGATACCTGATTGGAATTTTGCGCCGTCGTTAGACCAACCGGCCACGGTCGCTTGATTTTTTCGGAAAATGGAGGCGTCGCCGCCCTTCCGCATGACCACGAAACCCTTGTCGCCATACGGCGCCGAGGTCGCGACGAGCGCGGTATTGTAAATGTAATTCGCGCTCACACTAAAGATCGTGTTCGAGGCGTCGGTGTCTTTCACTTTGTAAACTTTCAACGCACTCTTGCCAGCGAGCGAAACCGTCGGGGTGTCGCCGCCGGTGGAAGTGACCGTGCAATTCGCACCCGGTGCGTTCAGGATTTTCTGCAAATCGCCCGCCTTCAGGTAATCGTTTTGCACCAGCTTCGTGCAGTAGTCCGCCAGGGTGGTCAGCGTGGTTGTGTTGTCGCCCGGCCAGGAATAATTCGCGTCCGAATTGGCCGCGCCGTCGGTCGCCATTTGGAAGCCGGCCAGGTAAAGCTGGCGCGCATTGTTCATCGTGCCGGTCATCTGGCCTTTGGTTAAAGCACTCGTTAGGGCAGGAACCGCGAGCGCGGCCAGGATGGCGATGATCGAGATGACGACGAGCAGCTCGATCAGGGTGAAAGCGCCGAGAGATTTTTTGTTCATGAGGTGGTGATCAATCAAAGCGAAGCGGCGCGAGCTTGGTCAAGCGCAATGCTCTTGAGCCGTGGCGTTTATTCCGCGGGCGGCCCGAGGGCGGGCCGGCTCCAGCGCGCCTTTCGCGCTGCTCGATCAAGGAAGCACTGGAGCCGGCGCGCCCTCGCGACGTGCCGCGGACTCGTCCGCAGTGCGCGTCGCCACCGCTTCAATCTCCATCTCGCGCGGCTCCCATTTAAAGGCCACGGTCGCGAGCGGCGGCAATTCGATCATGAGCGAATGCGTGCGGCCCTGCCATTCCGCGGCCGCGGCTTCCAGCCCGCCCATGTTGCCAATATTACTCCCGCCATAAGTCTCCGCGTCGGTATTAATGATCTCGCGATAGAAGCCCGCTCCCGGCACGCCGATGCGATAACCATGACGCACCTGCGGCGTCGCGTTGACCACGAAGACAATCGTCTCGCCCGTCTGCGAGCGGCGCAGAAACGCAACCACGCTGTTGTCCGCATCGTGGAAATCGATCCACTCGAAGCCTTCGTAAGTGTCGTCCAAATCCCACAGGGCGGGTTCGCTTTTGTAAGTGTAATTCAGATGCTGCACCAATCGGCGCAGCCCATCGTGCTTCGGGAATTCCAGCAAATCCCAATCCAATTCGCGATCGTGATTCCACTCGCGCACCTGCCCGAATTCTCCACCCATGAAGAGCAATTTCTTGCCCGGATGTCCGTACATCCAGGCGAAGAAGAGCCGCAGATTCGCGAACTTTTGCCATTCGTCGCCCGGCATTTTCCCGATGAGCGAGCCCTTCCCGTGGACCACTTCATCATGACTCAGCACGAGCACGAAATGCTCGCTGAAAGCATACATGATCGAGAAGGTGATGCTGTTGTGATGGAAGCGGCGAAAGATCGGATCGAGCGCCATGTAATGCAGGAAATCGTGCATCCAGCCCATGTTCCATTTCATGCCGAATCCCAGTCCGCCGAGATAAGTCGGACGCGAAACGCTCGGCCAGGCGGTTGATTCCTCCGCGATCGTGATGATGCCCGGAAAACGTTCGTAACAAATCTCGTTCGTCCGCTTTAAGAAATGCACCGCCTCCAGATTTTCCCGACCGCCGAACGCGTTCGGGATCCACTGACCCGGCTGCCGCGAGTAATCCAGATATAACATCGACGCCACCGCATCCACTCGCAGGCCGTCGATGTGGTATTGCTCCAGCCAAAAGAGCGCGTTACCCGTGAGAAAATTTCGCACCTCGTTCCGCCCGAAATTAAAAATGAGGGTGCCCCAATCCTGATGCTCGCCCTGTCGCGGATCGGCGTGTTCGTAGAGATCGGTCCCATCAAATTCCGCCAAGGCGTGCGCATCTTTGGGGAAATGCGCCGGCACCCAATCCATAATCACGCCGATGCCGACCTGATGACACTTATTCACGAAATGCCGGAACTCATCCGGCGTGCCGAAACGCGAAGTCGGCGCGTAATAATTCGTCACCTGATAACCCCACGAACCCTCGAACGGATGCTCCGCTACCGGCATCAGCTCGAGGTGCGTGTAACCCATCTCCAGCACATAAGGCAGCAGCGTCTCCGAGAGTTCCAGATAACTTAGCGACCGTCCCGCCTCCTCCGCCTTCCGTCGCCACGAGCCCAGATGCACTTCGTAAATGCTGACCGGCCGCTTATTCCAATCCCGCGTCCGGCGCGACTCCATCCATTCCGCGTCCGCCCATTGGTAGCGATGCAGATTGTAAACCAGCGACGAGGTCTCCTTGCCCCACTGATTGAAAAACGCGAACGGATCGCTCTTTAAAAGAAGCTGCCCAAACGCGCCCCGGATCTCGAATTTATAGTGCGCACCTTCCCGCACGCCCGGCAAAAAAATCTCCCATACACCGCTGCCTAACAAACGCCGCATCGGATGCACCCGGCCATCCCAGCCATTGAAATCGCCCACCACCGAGACCCGCTGCGCATTCGGCGCCCAGACCGCGAAGTAAACGCCATCCACCCCCCCGATCGTCCGCAGTTGCGCCCCGAACTTATCGTAAATGCGATGATGATTTCCTTCCGCGAACAGGTGCAAATCCACCTCGCCCATGATCGTCCCGTAGGAATACGGATCGCGCACAGTCTGCTCCGTCCCATCCCAACCGGTCACGCGAAGCTGGTAATCGAGATCGCGCCTCGCACCGGGCAGCACCGCCTGAAAAAATCCCTCCTCGCGCAGCCGATCCGCCTCCACCATTTCACCGCTCTCGCCGGTAGCGATCGCCACCTCCTGCGCATCTGGGCGAAAAATGCGGATCACCAAATTCTCACCCACCCGATGCGGTCCCAGAATGCGGAACGGATCCGGATGCGTCCCTACCAGAAACGCCTCCAGTTCATCCATCGGCAGTCCGAGAATTTCGAAATGACTCATGAGCGAAGCGAGCAACCTAGCCAGAACGCCGCCCTTGGAAACATCGGATGCGCGCGCGGCCCTAGTTTCCAGTCCCCAGCGCGTCTTCACACAATCCGGAACACAGGCTTTCCAGCCTGTGATCCATCGTGGCGCCAGCTCCCAGCTGTAACTCCCGTGTGTGGCCGAGCTTCCAGCTTGCGAGTTCCCTCGTAGCACAAGCTTCCAGCTTGTAACTCCCCACCAGCTCGCAACTCGCGTCCCCTAAGCCCAGAAGCCCGCCCGCCCCCAGAAAAAAGGGCGCGCCAGATTTCTAGCGCGCCTTCTCGACAACGCTCCCGGTGTATTCCGCCCGCTCGCCGAACACCTCACCTACTAGATCGCCCTCAGCGAAATCGTGCTGCTCACCGGCCACATCGCCCATCCCGCCGTTCCGCCTGCGACTTCAAGGAAAACTTGTTTGTTTTCCGTCCCGTTTACTCCTTATAACCGCTTGAATGAGCTGTTCCTTTGCCCATTCGACCCGGGCAGCGTCCCGTAGTCTAGCTACTCCGCGCTCGTGCTGTCGGGATGGTCGTCCGGGCTACAACTCTGACCGGGTCCTTAAACCGCTTGACATCCCCTCACGAAAGGAATGACCTAACAAGTAAAGGTGGTCTGAAGAAAACAGGTCGCCTGATCTAGTAAAACCAACTCAGGAGGTAATCCATGAAATCGAAACCTCAGTCATCCCGTTCCCGTGCGATCGCGCAGTGTGGAATTGTCGGCCTCATCTGCCTCAGCTTCATTGGCAGCGTTCTCGCTAAAGATCAGCCGCAGAAATTAAAAGCCGGACCCAAATGGCGGGCTCCGGACCTGGTCATATCGCAGTTGAGCGCGAAACTGGTCTCGGCTAATCGAGTCCAGTATTCCTGGACCGTTACCAATGTCGGGGCCGGCTTGGCCCAATTGGGTGGACTAGGATCGAATGGCCGGGATCGTGTCGCGGTTCAGGCCTACCTTTCGGCTACTACCCTTTATAATCACCCCGGCAACGTCCCTGCAGGCGGTATTGTCATCGGATTCTCCTCGACGGACGTGCTGGCTCCCGGAGCGTCCAAGAGTGGAATGTTCACTTCCAACTTTACTGCTAACATCGTTCAGTTGAGTTATCTGGTTTTGAAAGTTGATTCACTCAGCGTCCTGCCTGAGATCCGTGAGGATAACAACACTGCCGCGGTCTGCGTGGCTCGCCACGGCGCGTCGCCTCCCTGACCGACTTTGTCTCATGGCGGGCTGAGATTGCATTTGGAGCCGTTCGTCTCACGCCACTACTCGAGCCCATGCTGGATTGGGTGTTGGATATAGGTTTCCTGAATGACCAGGTTGAGGGTCCGATGAACCGGGCGCGGGGCGGCGGTGGGACGGGTCCATCGCCACCCCTTCAAAACCACTGCAAGCATGCGCTGGGTTGGTGTCGCTGCTTGGAACAGTTCGAACATAATGGTTATGCCGATCAAGGCATCCCCGAAAGGGTTTCAGCGCTGGCGTCTTTGTCTTTGGTGCAGTTGTTCGCGTATTGCGCCTTGCGTCATGAAACTTCATCTAGCCGGGCGATGTGGCGGGGCCGCTGGCGGCTCCGTCTGCTAGCTTTCTATGACTTCCACATTCAACCTTGTAGCAACGCACGCTCCCCTCCGCCGTCACTCGTCTTGTTGCCGTTAGGGTTAAGCGCCACGCCATGAAAACAACACGCATATCTCTCCTGCTTGCGTAACCCCGCAACAGACCAACCGTCAGTGAAACTCGATTTCGGAATGTGATGTGAATGACCTCTTCCTGCTCTACGAATCTCGCGCTCACTTCAAATCATTCGGGACAATTATTGTCGGCGGTAAGATCCAGATTCTCGTTACTAACCGCGTCACATCCAAGAAAGCTATTATGGTCATCGAGCGCACACTTTTCGCGGATGGCTTCGCCATCGTTCAAATCGATCCCAGCACCAGCGTTCCTACGTTTACTGAGCCCGGCCAGCTCCCCAAAGAGGAGCAGCTATTTCTAATTTCTTTCAGTTCAAACACGCTGCGAAGGTCCAGCAGCCGTTTGCGCAGTACCTTTAGCCACCGAGCCGTACGGCAGTTTCTTGCGGCTCCTAGTGTAAACACGTTTTGGATACTGAGCGCACTAGCGTCATTCGCGAGCTACTCGCGGCAGCAGAAGAGACCAATGTTCCACCGCGAGGTCCACAACAGCCCGAACTAGACGATTTGGCGAACCGCGGACCTTATGCCTATATTTAAGAGCACACGAACTTCAACTCGCGCGGTGTCGTTCTTGTGGCTCGTTAGGCGCCGGCGTGCTGGCCACGATCGCGTCCTCCTGCTAAAGAACGTTCATATGAGAATGTCGATCTGTGTGCTTCCGCTGGAAACGACGCAACGGCTAACCAGAACTTCAGCGAGGATAGCGGCACCGTACCTCATGAGTTTCCATCCAACCGGTTCTGCGCGGCGGCAGCTGCGCAGGTCTCCCGGTCGCGATCTTGGATTTCGTTAGGCGCATATAAGCCACCGATGACGGAATGGAAGAATATCTATAGCACCAACTAGAAGACTCGATGCCAACTGGCCGGAAAATAGATTCGCTTCCACTACCGCCGAAGGGAATGGAGCCGCTTCACACGAGTGAGACCCTTCTGATCTCGTCTGGCGCTTGCCCGCCGTAGCCATCGCCAGTTTTTTGCGTCGGTCTTGAAGGTCCGTTTCGGGACGCAGAATGCACATTCGCGGACGCGTCGCGGAGTTAATCCGCAAAAACCGAGTCTTTTTGTAGTCTGCGGGGTTGATGATGTTACGATCGCTAATTGAATCGATCGTCATTGCTCCTTTTTCCGCGCCTTTTCTCCTGATGAAATCATCCCTTTTTTCCCTCTTTACTCTCGTCTGTTTGCACGGCGCCGCGGCCGCGACGTTTATCGTTACGAATACAGCGGATTCGGGGATGGGATCGCTCCGGCAGGCGATTTTGAGCGCGAATGCCGCGTCTGGCGCCGATTCAGTGAATTTCAATATACCGGCGAGCGATCCGAACTGCGATACGACGACACATGTCTGCACTATTCGGATCAGTTCGGCCCTGCCGACTATCACGGAAGCTCTAACGGTTGATGGTAATACGCAGCCGGGAGCGAGCGCGAATACGCAGGCACTAGGAACTAATGCGGCCTTGTTGATTCAATTGGCCAGCACAGCTTCCGGTTCGACTGAAGGGACCTACAA
>CAXSCV010000110.1:0-8283 GCA_964235895.1 uncultured Chthoniobacterales bacterium | reverse complement strand
TCGCCAGCAATCTCCGATGAATTATTCCCTCATTCCGTCCCGTCTCCGCCGCATCGCGGAGAAGGTGGAAGCCGCTGAGCGCATTGATGAAAGCGACGCGTTGCAGCTTTATTCGTCGAACGATTTGAACGCGCTCGGCATCATGGCCAGCGTGGTGCGCGAGCGTAAAAATGGGCCGTTCGCGACCTACATTCTCAATCGTTACATCAACTACTCGAACGTCTGCATCCTCTCGTGTCAGTTCTGCGCTTTCGCCGCGCGCAAGCGTGACGCGCACGCTTTCGAACGCTCGACTGACGACATCATCGCGACCGTGCGCGAGGCCCTCGCCCTCGGCATCACCGAAGTGCACATGGTCGGCGGCCTGCATCCTTCGTTGAAGAAGGAATGGTATATCGATCTTCTCCGCCAGCTTCGCGCGCTCGATCCCGACCTCATCATCAAAGCTTTCACCGCGATCGAGATTCGCCATCTCGCGCATCGTGTTTTCAAATTATCAATTCCGGAGACGCTCGCGATTTTGCGCGAGGCCGGACTCGGCGCTCTCACTGGCGGCGGCGCGGAAATTTTCGATGCCGGCGTGCGCGATGAACTTTGTCGCGGCAAAGAAAGCGCAGATGAATGGCTCGATGTCCATCGCACCTGGCATCAAATGGGCGGCCGCAGCACCGCCACCATGCTTTACGGTCACATCGAAACGCTCGCTCAACGCGTCGACCATTTGCGCCAGCTTCGCGAATTGCAGGATGAGACTGCCGGCTTCACCGGTTTCGTTCCTTTCGCTTTTGAGCCGCAGACTGAAATTCTCGCGCACGTGAAACGCGCCTCCGCGGTCGAGCAATTGCGCAACCTCGCGGTCAGCCGCCTTTATCTCGATAACTTCGATCATCTCACCGCCTATTGGGTTTCCATGGGCCTGCCGCTCGCGCAGCTCTCTCTCAGTTACGGCGTCGACGATTTGCATGGAACGATCATGGAAGAAAAAATCTTCCACATGGCCGGCGCAAAAACTCCGCAGGCCCAAACCGTCGCCGCGCTCGAAAACGTCATCCGTGAGGCCGGTCGCGAACCGATGCAGCGCGACAGTTATTATCGCCATCTCGGCGGTGCGCATGAGCGAGACGATAAAACGCGCGCGCGGCCTAACGAGCCAGTTTTGGCTTGCGCGTGAGCGCAGACGATCGCGCCTCGCTGCGGATTGGTTGCGTCAAATATCTCAACGCGCAGCCGCTCGTCCATGGCTGGCTCGGTCCCGTCGATCTGGATCATCCAAGCGCGCTCTGTCGAAAACTTGCCGCCGCCGAATTGGATGTCGCGTTTGTTTCCAGCTTCGAATATCTGCGCAATCCAATTTACGCGATCGCCGATGGCATCGCCGTGGCCACGGATGGACCGGTTTACAGCGTCTTCCTTGCGCATGCCGGCGCGCTGGAAGACATCGAAGAAATTGCGCTCGATCCCGCGTCGCAAACTTCCGTGAATTTGCTCCGATGCCTTCTGGCTGAGCGGCAGCTTAAACCGAACATCATCGTCGCGCGCCCGAAGGAAGACGTCATCGATCGTCGCCGCGCGCGCTTGATCATCGGCGACCAGGCGATTCGATTTCGCCGAAAACATGAAAGTCGTTACGAGTTTTGGGATCTAGGAGCGGAATGGAAACGCCTCACCGGATTGCCTTTCGTTTTCGCGCTCTGGCTTATCCGGCCAGAAGCTAAACGTGCGCATGCGATCGCCGATTTGCTGCGTGAACGACGCGATCAAAACGTAAGCGCGATCGAAGAGGTAATCGCGGCGCAGACGGAATTTCCGGCGGAATTCTGCGCCTATTATTTTAAAGATTGTTTGCGCTTCTCGTTCGCGGAAGCGGAGAAAACAGGTCTGCGGCGATTTCGTTCATTATGCGAAAAACACGGAATTCTTCCGGCAAACAACGCGCCCTTACGCCTCGTCTAAAGCAGTTCACTCCTTCAAAAAGCTGCTGGCCGCGCGTCTGATTTTTAGTTTGCTGCGAGAGATCGGTCGGTGGCTTTGTTGTCATCAATCGCGCCGCAGATAAAATAAACGGTGGAACGACGTTGGATCTTAACGCCGCCGCGCCAATCGAATGACGACGGCATTCCGTGGACGGAACTTTGCGGACTTCCCTGCATCGCCAACCTGCTTCAGCGGAAAGGATTTCGCTGCGCGGATGAGGTGCAGGATTTCTTGCGGCCGCGCTTGCGCTCGTTAGGCGATCCTTTCGAATTGCCGCAGATGAACGCCGCCGTCTCGCGCATTCTCGCGGCGATCGACGCGAAAGAGCGCATCGTTCTCTTCGGCGATTACGATGTGGACGGCGTGACTTCGCTCACTTTGCTCGCGGAAATGTTGCGCGCGTACGGCGCGGCGCCGGAATTATTTCTGCCCCTGCGAATGGAGGAAGGTTACGGCCTCAGCGCCGAAAGCGTGGAGCGTTGCTGGCAACAATATCATCCACATCTCTTCATCGCGATCGATTGCGGCACGTCTTCCGTGAGCGAAATCGCCGAGCTTCGCACACGAGGCGCGGAGGTGATTGTTTTCGATCATCACGAACCGAAAGCAGCGTTGCCAGATTGCGTCGCGCTGGTTAATCCAAAGTTGTCGAGCGAATGCCGGCTTCGTTATCTCTGCAGCGCCGGCGTTGTCTTCAAGGTCTGTCACGCGCTTCTAAAAACCCGGCCGCTCCAGAATTTCGATCTCAAAGCGCAACTCGATCTCGTTGCGCTCGCGACCGTGGCCGACATCGTGCCGCTTGAGGGCGAGAATCGTTTGCTGGTTCATCACGGTTTGCGCCAACTCGCCCGTTCGGAACGGCCGGGAATTCGCAAGCTCATGGAAGTTGCGGGTGTCCACCCGCCGCTGTCCGCGGAGGATGTCGGCTTCCGTCTTGGACCGCGACTCAATGCCGCTGGTCGCCTAACGACTGCTGAAAAAGCGCTTCAACTTTTGCTAACCAAAGACGAGCGCGAAGCGGACGAGCTAGCCGCGCTGCTCGATCTCCAAAACCGCGAACGGCAACAAGTGGAAAAGGAAATTTTCGCGGCCGCGGATGAACAGGTCATGCACGAATTCGATCCGGCGCGCGATGCAGCGATCGTGGTCGGCGCGCGGGGTTGGCATCCGGGCGTTCTCGGAATTGTCGCCTCGCGAATCGCACGAAAATATCATCGGCCGACAATTGTCATTGGCTTCGATGCCGAAGGCTCAGGCAAAGGCAGTGGGCGCAGCATCGCGGGTTTGTCGTTAGTCGAAGCGCTTGGGAATTGCGCGAGTCTGCTGGAGAAATTTGGCGGACACGAGATGGCGGCCGGCTTAACGATTCGTGAGGAAAATCTGATCGCGTTCTCGAATGAGTTTCGTCGTGCGGCCGGCCAGATGCTTTCGTCCGACGCGTTGCAAGCGCGACTCCACCTCGATCACGAAGTGCTTCTTTCCGAACTCAATGGCGACTTATTGCAATGGCACGAATTGCTCGAGCCGTTTGGCAACGGAAATCTTCAGCCAACCTTCGTCGCGCGTGAAGTGGAGCCGTCCATTCCGCCGCGAGTTTTAAAAGAGAAGCATCTCGTGCTTCGGCTTCGGCAACGAAACTTTCATGCGCGCGCGATTTTTTTTGATGGCGCGCGTGATCCATTGCCGACGCCGCCCTGGGATGTGGCCTTCCAAATTCACACGGACGAATACGAAGGCGTGAAGCGCCTGCAGGTGCACGTGCAGGATCTCCGCGCTTCCGCGCCGCTTCCCTGATGGAAATTTCGCAACGACTTGAGGATTGCGAATGGGTTCCGCGCGCCCGTCTTGCGCCGCTGCGACGGCTTGGCATCGACACGGTCGAGAACTTGTTAGGCCACTATCCGCGTCGGCATGAGGACCGTCGTGAATTCGCTGGCTTTCCGCGTGATGAAAGCGAAACGCCGATCTGTCTTTGCGGCGAAGTGACGAAAACTTCCGTGCGTCGTTTTGGCGGTTGGAAAAAGATTTTCGAAGCGACGCTGGAAGAAGACGAAACGAACGCGCTCAGCCAGCCGCTCGTGCTTCGCTGGTTCAACATGCACTATGTGCAAAAGATGATCGCGACCGGCCAGCGGCTGGTGGTTTTCGGCAAGCCGCGACTGCGCGGGCAGCGTCTCTGCATGGAGCATCCGGAATTCGAGATCATCGAAAACGACGAGGAAATCTCGATTCATTTCCGGCGGATCACACCGATCTATCCGGCGACTGAAGGGCTTTCCCAACGCGTCTTTCGCGGCCTCCTTTTTCACGCGCTGGAAAATCTGAGCGACGGCGAGGTCGAGACATTGTTGCCGCGAAATCATGGAAGCGGCGCGCGGCGCAGCGCACTCCAGCAAATTCATTTTCCAGACAACTGGGAAGCGCTGGCCGCGGCGCGACAACATTTGGTCTTCGCGGAATTTTTTGCGATGCAGATGAACATCGCGAACCGGCGCGCGCTCGCCTCCGCGCGCGCGGGCGAATCGCATAGTGGAAGCGGTGAGTTGCTCGAGCGTTTTTTGCGCGCGCTTCCTTTCGACCTGACCGCCGCGCAAACGCGCGTGTTGGCCGATATGCGCCGCGAGTTGGCCTCGACTCGGCCGATGAACAGACTGCTGCAGGGCGATGTTGGTTCGGGCAAAACGGTGGTAGCGATCGGAGCAATTCTGCTCGCGATCGAAGCCGGTTTTCAGGCGGCGCTGATGGCGCCAACGCAAATTTTAGCGGAGCAACATTACGCTGTCTTGCGTCGATGGCTGGAACCGTTAGGCGTGCAAATCGCGCTGCGAACGGGAAGCCGCCGCGAAGACAACGCGCCACTCCCGCTCTTCGCCGCAGCAGTTGCGCCGAATCCGGGGAGCGCACGCTTCCAGCGTGCTGGCGATGGCATTTTGCCGTCGCGAACTTCTTTGGACGACGACTTATCGAATGGAACGCGCTATTCGAAACGCCGGCTCCCGCATTTCGAAAAACCATGGGCCATTTATGCGGTCACACTAACGACAGTGAAGCGTCGTCAACTCACTCCAGCGGCTCGCACCATCGCCATCGATACCTGGCGGCACTTTCATAAGTCGCGTTACGAACTCTTCGCGCTCTGCGTGATGCCGGACCACGTGCACGCGCTTTTCCAGCCATGGCCCAAAGAAAAACAAGCGGACAACAAACAAACGTTTTGGTCGCTGACGGAAATACTTCGCTCGCTCAAGACATTTTCAGCACGGGAAATTAATCGGCTGGATAAAGCGACAGGTTCGGTTTGGGAGCGGGAGACTTTTGACCGCTACATTCGCTCCGATGGCGATCTCGCGGAGAAGTTTAACTATATCTTGCGCGACCCGTGGGAATCGGGCGCGGCCCGGCCTGGAGGGAATTATTCTTGGATTTGGACGCAAGAAAATGAGGCCGCGCCTCTTCAAAGTTCGTCGCGGCAGAATGCCGCGACCAGCACGCTGGAAGCGTGCGCTCCCCAGAGTTCGGAGAAGACGCTTTTGGCGGATGCGCCGCGGATTATTATTGGCACGCATGCGCTGCTTTATGATGGCGTGACTTTTGAGAATCTTGGCTTGGTCGTGATCGATGAGCAGCACAAGTTTGGTGTCTCGCAGCGCGCTCGCCTAACGAGTCGTGAACCGGCGCCCGATGTCCTGGTTATGACCGCGACGCCGATTCCGCGCACGCTGACCATGACGGTTTATGGCGATCTCGATGTGTCGATTATCGATGAAATGCCGGCGAACCGCGGGCGGATCGTGACCGCGGTGCGCGATGGCAAAAAGATGAACGAAGTCCTCGCGTTTATGCGCAAGGAACTGGAAGCCGGACGGCAGTCTTACGTGATTTATCCGTTGATCGACGAGAGCGAAAAGCTGGACGCGAAGGCGGCGGCGACGGAATTCGAAACCTGGCGAGAACGGTTGCGGCCGTTTCGCTGCGAGCTTTTGCACGGGCGAATTCCCGCGCCGGAAAAGCAGACGATCATGGAACGTTTTCGTCGCGGCGAGACGAGCGCATTGATCAGCACCACGGTCATCGAAGTCGGCGTGGATGTGGCGAATGCGACCGTGATGTTGATCGAGAACGCGGAACGCTTCGGACTCGCGCAACTGCATCAATTGCGTGGACGGATCGGTCGCGGCAAACACAAGTCGTATTGTATTTTGATGAGCGAAGACAAATCGCCGGAGACGAGCGCAAAGCTGGGCGTGCTGGAGAAAACGAGCAACGGTTTCGAAGTGGCGGAAGCCGATTGGGATCAACGAGGGCCGGGCGATTTGCTCGGTACGGCGCAGAGCGGTTTGCCGGCGTTGCAGATCGGTAATTTGAAAACCGATATGGATTTGATGCATCGCGCGCGGGCGGCGGCAAATGCGATCATCGAATGGGATCCGCTGCTGGAAGCACCGGAAAATCAACGTTTCCGCAAGTTGGTTGTCGAAGAACAGGGACGTAGCTTTTCCAACGTTAGCTGATGAAAAATCTGATCAAATTCCTCCTCTTTGTCGGCCTGCTCAGCGCGGGCATTTCCGGTCTCTACGACTACCGTTTGAAACATGGCGGGCTCAACCTCATCGCGCGCGCCACGCCGGAAAAATACACGCTCGCCTCGTCGCCTAACGTCGACCCGAAAGACGTCGCGACGCTCGCGGCCCTGAACCGCGAGCGGCGCGCTCTCGTCTCCAGCGTCCTGCCCTCAGTCGTCAGCATCAAGACTTCGAAGAAGGTCGCGATGCGCCGGCAGGGAATGGATCCGTTCGAGTTTTTCTATCGCAACTCGCGGCAATTCCGCAATCCGAGCGAGCAGGCCATGGTGCAAAATTCGCTCGGTTCCGGCGTGGTCGTTTCCGCGGAAGGACACATCATTACGAACAATCACGTCGTCGATCAGGTGGACGAAATCGAAGTGCAAATGAGCGATGGTCGCACGAAAAAAGCGCGGCTGGTCGGCGCGGATGCGCAGGTCGATCTGGCGGTTTTGAAAGTGGATGATCCCGGAGTCAAGCCGCTCAAGTTCGGCGATTCAGATTCAGTCCAGGCGGGCGACTTCGTGCTCGCGATTGGCAACCCGTTTGGTTTCGACGAAACAGTTACGGACGGCATCATCAGTTCGAAAGGTCGACCGAATCGGGTCGATGGTTTTGGCGATTTTCTGCAAACGAATGCGGCGATCAATCCGGGAAACAGCGGGGGACCGCTGATCAATTTGCAGGGCGAGATCGTCGGGATTAACACCGCGATCATTTCGCGCAGCGGCGGTTCGCAAGGCATCGGTTTCGCCATTCCATCGAACTCGGTGAAGATGGCGCTCGAGAGTTTATTGAAACAAGGCCGCATCATTCGCGGCTATCTTGGCATCCAGACCCGCAGTCTTCCTGAAGGTCAGGTCGACCAGGAAAGCGAGGGCGTGGTGGTGCAGGATATCATTCCCGGCTCGCCCGCGGCTGAGGCGCAACTGCGACCAGGCGATATCATTCGAAAATTCGACGGGCACGATGTGCGAAATATTAACGAACTGCGCAGCCTGGTTTCACAAGTGGAGTTGAACAAAAAAGTGGAACTGGAAGTCGTTCGCTCGGGCAAGACGTCGAAGGTGGCGGCCGAGATAAAAGAGCAGCCGGTCGATTATTTGAGCGCGCGGAATACGCCACGGCAACGAAGCCAGCCTCAGCCTCCCGCGCAAAGCGTGCCGGATGCGCCGGACACGCCGGGTGACGAAGATTTGCAGGACGAAGCGCCGCTCGCGGGTGTGCAGGTGGGTGAGCTGACGCCCGAACTGGCGCAGCGCCTGGATGTGCCGTCGATGGTGCGCGGCGTGGTCGTGACAAGCGTGGATGATAATTCGGGCGAATTGCGCCGGGGCGACGTGATCGAAGAGGTCAACCAGCAGCCGGTGACTTCGGTGAACGAGTATCGGAAAATCGTGAACTCGTTAGACCCAAACGGCACGCAGGTTCTTTCAGTCTGCCGGCGGCGGACCCGATCGTTCGTGGTCATGCGGACTCGTTAGGGCCTAACGAGTGGTAGGCTATGCGGCGCACTTGCGACCTAATATTTCTCCACTGAGATAATCACTATGAAACGAATGTTACTTGCCTTGGGAATGCTCGCTCTGGTTTGGACCGCGACGAAACCGGCGACGGCGGAATCGCAGGAAAAGATTACAAAAGAAAATCCGGAAATTTCGCCAAGTCCGTCGCCGGCTCGCTCATCCGCGCCGAGCGTCGCGCCTTCCCCTAAATCGATACCGCCCGCTTCGACTTTGGGCGATCT
>CAXSCV010000109.1:0-8660 GCA_964235895.1 uncultured Chthoniobacterales bacterium | reverse complement strand
GGAATGGCGCGCTGATAATCGACCGCGATGGTGCGACCGAAACCGCGGCATTCCGGACACGCGCCTAACGGGCTGTTGAAACTGAACAGACCCGGCGTGGGTGGGCGAATATCGAGATCGCAGTGCGCGCAATGCCAGCCGGTCGAGAAGGGAATTTCCGAGAGCGGAGCGCGGAAACCGGAGACCGGAGAGTTGCTGCTCTTACTTTCCGGTTTCCCGTCTCCGCTTTCCGGTATCACGACATTTATCCGGTCTTTGCCGAAGCGGAGCGCAGTCTCGAGTGCTTCGACCAAGCGCGCGCGATTCTCGGCGTTGATCGTGATGCGATCCTGAATGACCTGCACGCGCGCGCCGAGTCGGCCGACTTTTTTGTCGGTATCGGCGCGGACGATTTCGCCATTGAGCCATACGCGCAGATAGCCTTGTTGCTGGATGAAGTTGAAGAACTCCGCCGCTTCTGTTTTTGCGGGGACGGCAACCCAGAAGGTAATGAGCATGGTCCGGGGAGCGCACGCGACCCGCGTGCCGTTCGCGGCGACCCGCCGCGAACTCTGAGGACGTGCCACGGTCACTGGTGAAATCACGTCGCTCGATGTGGTCGGCGGGTCGCCGATCACAGCACGCGGGTCGCGTGCGCTCCCCGGAGTTTCCGATTCGCCAAATTGCCGGAAGATTTCGTCGGCGATCGACTTCGCGCTTTCGGGACGAATTTCGCGTTCGCAGCTCGGACAGAATGCGCGCGCGATTCGGGGCCAAAGCAACTTCAGGTAGTCATTAATCTCCGTCATGGTGCCGACGGTGGAGCGCGAACTCTTGACCGCATTTGCCTGCTCGATCGCGATCGCGGGCGGGATGCCGCGGATTTCGTCGACGCGCGGTTTGTCCATGCGATCGAGGAATTGCCGCATGTAAGGCGAGAAGGTTTCGACGTAACGCCGCTGGCCTTCCGCGTAGATGGTATCGAAGGCGAGCGAGGATTTTCCGGAGCCGCTCGGGCCGGTGATGACGGTTAATTTTCCCAGCGGCAGGTCGAGATCGATGCCCTTGAGATTGTTCTGGCGGGCACCGCGAATTTCGATCACGTCCGTGGCTCGCGGCGGCTCGACCTGCGCACTTTCCGTCTCTTTTTTCGCTTTCGTTCGAGCCACCGGAGATTATCCGAGATGCGACACTTCTCCGCAACTTGAGCGGAGGTTTAGACAGGATTTACAGAATGAACAGAATTCCGGAAATGGTGAATCGCAGCGGCGCTCGTTCGTCCACGCGCGAAGTTATCAACGTATCATCCTGAGCCGCGCAGACGCGAAGGATCTTGCCCAGGATGCTTGGTTGCGCTTGAGGCTCGTTAGGCTAAGAACTTTACGGGGTCTTTCGGCGCGCTTCGCCAGCCCTAGGATGACAAGCGCCACATCAAGCGCGATGACCACACGGGACGCAAAAAAATCCCCAATAGTCCTGTTAATTCTGTCTGAATTTCTCCGCGAGCTGGTCGTGTTGCGCGATGAGTTCGGGAGGCATGTCGTCGCCAATGGTGTTGAAGAATTCTGTCTGCGTTTCGAGTTCTTTCTTCCACTCGTTAGGCTTGACTGAGAGCAACTCGCTCATCGTTTCTTTCGAGATGCTTTCGAGGCCTTTGGTGTCGATGTCTTCGGTGCGCGGGATAAAACCGATGGGCGATTCGACCGCGCCGCCGCGGCCTTCGCAGCGGTCGATGATCCATTTCAAGACGCGCATGTTGTCGCCGAATCCGGGCCACAAGAATTTCCCATCGGCGCCTTTGCGAAACCAATTCACGTGGAAAATAAGCGGTGGATTTTTCAGGCGCGGGCCGGTCTTGAGCCAATGCTTGAAGTAATCGCCCATGTTGTAACCGCAGAACGGGAGCATCGCCATCGGATCGCGCCGCACTTTGCCGACATCGCCGGTCGCGGCCGCGGTCGTTTCGGAACCCATGGTCGCGCCGACGTAGGTGCCGTGTTCCCAATCGCGCGCCTGAAAAACCAGCGGCATGGTGTCGCTGCGTCGGCCGCCGAAAATGATCGCGCTGATCGGCACGCCTTCGCCTTTTTCAACCTCGGGATCGAGCACCGGATTATTGCGCATCGGCGTGGCGAAACGCGAATTCGGATGCGCGGCTTTTTCTTTGGAATCGGGCGTCCAATCATTGCCCTTCCAATCGATCGCGTGTTTCGGCGCCTCACCGTCTTTGCCTTCCCACCAAACATCGCCGTCCTCGGTCAGCGCGACGTTGGTGTAGAGCGTGTCGTGCTCGATCGATTTCATCGCGTTCGGATTCGATTTGCAACTCGTCCCCGGCACGACGCCGAAGTAACCGTTCTCCGGATTGACCGCGTAAAGCCGACCGTCTTTCCCGATCTGCATCCAGGCGATGTCGTCGCCGATGGTGGTAATTTTCCAGCCTTTGAACTCGTTAGGCGGAATGAGCATGGCGAAATTGGTTTTGCCGCAGGCGCTCGGGAACGCCGCCGCGACGTAATGCTTTTTTCCTTCGGGTGATTCTACGCCGAGGATGAGCATGTGTTCGGCGAGCCAGCCTTGCTTTCGCGCGAGATAGGAGCCGATGCGGAGCGCGAGACATTTCTTCGAGAGCAAAACATTGCCGCCGTAACCCGAGCCGACTGAGATGATCGCGTTGTCCTGCGGGAAATGGCAGATCCAGCGGCGCTCGGGATTGACATCGAGGAGCGAATGCGTGCCGCGATTCCACTCCGCGTTTCGTGCCGAGGGCGCCCCGGCTCCAGCGCTTTCGGGACGCTCTTTGGTTTCCGATGCGTCGAGACGATTGACCGCGACCTCGCCCATGCGCGTCATGATTCGCATCGAGAGCACGACATAGATGGAGTCGGTGATTTCGAAGCCAACTTTCGCGAGCGGCGAATCCGGCGGGCCCATGATGTAAGGCACGACAAACATCGTGCGTCCTTTCATCGCGCCTTTCAGCATGGCGTTTAATTTCGCATAGGTCTCGGCCGGATCGGCCCAGTGATTAGTCGGGCCGGCCTCCTCTTTCGTGGGCGTGCAGATGAGGGTGAACTGCTCGACTCGCGCGACGTCGTTCGGATTTGAGCGATGCAAATAGGAGCGCGGAACTTTCTCCTCATTCAACTTCTCGAGCACGCCCTGCTTTTGCGCTTCGCCTAACAAGTAATCGTTTTCCTTCTCCGAGCCGTCGCACCAAAAAATATTTTCCGGTGTCGTTAGGCGAACAACTTCCTGCACCCAATCGAGCACTTCCTGGTTGGTCGGTTTCGAATCGCCGAGACCGCTCGGCGGATGAATGGCAGGGGCGAGATTGTCCATGGCGATGACTCCGATGAGAAAAGGGACGCTAATTTTCGCCGCCGAGCCGCGTTCTCCAAGCTCTTTTTGCAGCGCCTCGGCGAGGAGCGCTTGCAAGCGCGAAGAGCGGGCCGTTTATTCTCGCATGTTCGGGGTCACGACGGCCGACGATTATAAACCGGTCACCTGGGTCGGCCGTTATCCGGTCGACGTGACGAGCATTCTGGTGGCGCTGCATGCCTTCACCATGATCGCCGGCAGCATTCTCATCGCGACGCATCAGGGTTACATCGTCGACGCCATGCTTTTCGATAGCGCGCAGGTTTTGCGCGCCGGTCATTTTTGGCAACTTGCGACCTATGCTTTCGTGCACCCGCCGACGATCTGGTTCGCGCTCAATCTTTACTTCCTCTTCTTCTTCGGTCGCGAAGTGGAACGCTTCGTCGGTCGTCGCGCGTTCCTTATTTTGTATGCCGGGCTGCTTTTGTTGCCGTCGTTTCTCCTGACAATTTGGGGACTTTCGGGCCGGATTATTTATGGCGATTCGAACGCCCTGCACTTCGGAATCTTCGTCGCCTTCGCGGCGATTTATCCGAGTGTGGAATTGTTCTTTCGCATCCAGGCAAAATGGATGGCGCTCGCCTTTGGTCTTCTCTCCGGCCTCGATTTGCTTTCGAAAAATGCCTGGCCGCAGCTCGGCGCTTTTCTCCTGACGGTTGCGTTCGCCATTGCCTACATTCGTTCGCGCGGTGTCGGCGACGAGCCGGAATGGTGGGCGAACTTGAGAGCGAAATTTCAGCCGAAGCCGAAGTTTCAAGTTGTGCCGCGCGCGCCGGCGCGGCGCGTGATCGAGCCAGAAAATGTTTACGAATCGATCGATCCGCTTTTGGAAAAAATCTCGAAATCCGGGATCAACAGCCTGACCGCAAACGAGCGGCGCGCGCTTGATCGTGCCCGCAATCAGCTCCTGAAAAAATCGCCGTAACCCGCGCGCGTAAATTCGCGAGAGGTTATTCGAGGACGAGCGAAGCGGCGCGAATCAGCTCGATGAATTCCGCCGATGTCTGCGCATTCATGAGCGCCTCGCGCTTCGCCGCATCGCTCATCACGCGCGCGAGTGCGCCGACGCAAACAAGGTAGTCGTTCACCATTCGTCGAGGCACCGCGATGACGAAGAGCAGATGCGCGCGTTCTTCGTTCCCGCCAAAAATAATTCCATCCCGACTGCGGCCCGCGCCTAAAATAATTGCCTGCACCGCCTCGGTGCGCGCATGCGGAAACGCGATCCCGTTACCCATGTAGGTCGAATGCACTTGCTCGCGCGCCAGCACTTCGCCAATGAATTTTTCCGGCTCCGCCAACTGCATTTGCTTTTGCATGGTGGCGATGATTTCGCGAAGCGCGGCATCGCGATTTTTTGCCTGCAACTCGAGCGTGACTTGTTCTTCGTTGAGAATATCGGAGAGGACGACAGCCATGTTGGATCGCCGAGGAAGTGGTGGATTCCGCCGGCAAAGACAGTTATCCAGTTAACGACTCCGCTGTGGCAACCTCAAACACTCCACCCGCTTCGACCGAAGCGACCATGTCGCTGCAGCACAGCTTGTACGATCCCGGTTACGTCAATGCCATGTCGCATTTTTACCGGGGCGAACTCTCGCGCATCATGGTCTGGCGGCAGCGGCTCGACATCACCACGAACTGGGCCATCACTTCCAGCACGGCGATTATCACGATCGCTTTCGCGAACCGCGAAGTGCCGCACATCATCTTCTTTTTCAATCTCGCGATCGTTTGGGTCATGCTCTGGATCGAGGCGCGGCGTTATCGTTTCTACGATGCTTTCCGCGCGCGCGTCCGCATGTTGGAAGCGCATTTTCTTGTCCCAATGATTTTGGAAAATCGTCAGATGCTCCAGGGCGAATGGAAGAAATTGGTTTGCGAAGATCTGATTTTGCCGCGTTTCAAAATCAGTAAACTGGAAGCGGTCGGCCGTCGTTTGAAACGCAATTACGTTTTCATTTTCATCCTCATCATGGTCGCGTGGGTCACGAAAATTTTCCTGCACGCGCGCGAGCCGATCGATAACGCCTCGTCCTTTTATCGCTCGTTAAGCGTCGGACATATTCCTTCCTGGCTGGTCGCTTCTCTTTTTGTCGGCACCATGTCACTGGTCATCGGGATTACCATTTACGTCGGCAAAAAAACCAGCGGCGAGATTTCCGAATTCGGCACGCATCGCTCGCTTTGGCGAATATGAGCGAAGGATTTGCGCGCTTGTGCGAAGTGGTGGCGCAACTGCGCGCCCCCGGCGGTTGCCCGTGGGATCGCGAGCAGACTAACGAGTCGTTAATCCCGAAGTTGGTCGAGGAAGCCTACGAAGTGGCGGATGCGATCCGCCAGGCTGATGACGCGAACCTGCGCGAGGAATTGGGCGATGTGCTTTTGCTCATCGTGATGCAGACGCAAATCGCGAGCGAGCGCGGCGAATTCGCCATCGATGAAGTGATCGCGGAGATCACCGCAAAATTGATTCGACGTCATCCGCACGTTTTCGGAGAAAGCAAAGCGCACGACGCCCGCGCGGTGGTGAAGCTCTGGGATTCGGTCAAGCGCGAGGAGAAAAAGCACAAGGACGAACACTATCTGGCCGGCGTGGCCGCGGCGTTGCCCGCATTGATGCGCGCGCAAAAAATTCAGAAAAAAGCCGCGCACGTAAATTTTGATTGGAGCGAAACCCGCGATGTCGTGGCGAAGATTGATGAGGAGCTCTCCGAAACCAAGACCGCGCTCGCGCAACAAGACAGTGATGCGGTTGCGGAAGAAATCGGCGATCTACTTTTTTCCGTGGTCAATCTTGCGCGCAAACAAAAGCTCGATGCCGAGACTTTACTGCAATCCGCGACCGATAAGTTCGTGCGTCGCTTCAATGAATTGGAAGATGAATTGCGCGCGCGTGGAAAAGCGCTCGGCGAAATCGACCTCGCGGCGCTGGACGAAATCTGGAACGCGCAAAAGGTCGCACGCGGAATTCCCGCGAAGTGAATTCCATGCGGTCGGAGCGCGAAGATCCGACTGTATCGGTCAAGTTGAAGCAGGCGATCGAGGTTCATTTTGGCCGCCGCGAGAGTAATGCGATTGAAAACGTGCTGAGCGATTTTTTCGGCGAAGCGCGAATGCAGATCGCGTTTCGTGAAGCCGTTCCGTTTCACGCCATGAGCTGTCGCTGGTCTTATCGTCAGGAAAGTGGTTCGCGCTTCACTTTTGGATTTCTCGAACCAGGACATCTCACTGGTGTGGTGGTGGATCGATGGAGTTCGATGCTGAAGTTTTTCGCTGCGGTTGATCGCGCGCGCCCGTGCCACGGTGCGTCGTTCGTCAATTTCAATGATGCTGGACTGGATGCGGGTCTGGCCTTTTGCGGCAACCGCCCGCAGTTCGTCCTTGTGCCGGATTTCTTTTTTGTGAGATCGAACGGCTACGCATTGGAGAAGACGCAATTCGCAAATGTGCCCGGGTGGAGCGAGCGCTCGACCTTGGTTTTTTGGCGAGGAAGTTCACTCGGCCAAGCCAGTCGGCCCATTCTGGAAATGCCACGCGCGCGCTTGTGCCAGATCGCTCGCGAATACGCCGATCTCTTCGATGTCGGTTTCTCCGAGCTGTTGGATATTTCAGCGGAAGACGCGGCTATCTTGCGCGATGCGCACCTCCTCAGAGCCGAAACTCCCTGGCAGGATTTAATTCGATATCGTTATCATATCGACATCGACGGGCACGCCTGCTCCTTCGCCGGCTTGTTTCGAAAACTGCTTTCCGGCGGCACGGTCTTGAAGGTGAAGTCGCCGAACAATTACGCGCAGTGGTATTACGAGAAGCTCAAACCATGGACCCACTTCATTCCGGTCGCCGCAGATTTGAGCGACTTATTGGCCGTCGTCGACTGGAGCCGCAGCAATGAGAATGCGGCACGCGAAATCGCGCTCGCCGGTCGAGAACTCGCGCTCTCGTTAGAATTCCAAAAGGAAGTCGCGCAGGCGATCGCGCGGGTCGGCGATGTTTTCGCCTCTGCTTCCTAATCTCCCAAGCTTCCAGGTCAAAGGAGCGGGACCAGCGAAGGTTTACAAGCGGTCGAGTTTCGCCATATTGGCCGTCCTCCGATGGGCATTTTGTTAAATATTCTCCTGGTCGTCTTCGTTATCGTCGCTCTCTTGATGATCCTCGTCATCCTGATGCAGCGGCCGAAAAGCGAAGGTCTCGGCGCGGCTTTCGGCGGCGGCATGACGGAGAATCTTTTCGGCGCGCAAACGACCAACGTCCTCGTGAAATTCACCGGCTGGCTGGCCGGCATTTTCTTCGCGCTCACTTTTATTCTCTCCATTCTGTATGCGCACCGCACCGTCTCGAGCAGCGCTTTGCGGCAGCAACTGATGAAATCGGAACCGGTCAATGCGCCCGTCGCCCCACCCATTGCTTCGCCGGCGCCCACCGCGGCCGTCGGCGCGCCCAATACCGTGACTAATCCGACGCCCGCCGCCAACCAACCAGCCATCCAGTCGGCGCAACCGCTGACTCCAGCGGATCAGGCCGTCGGAATTACCCAGCCCGTGGCTCCTCCGGCGAATGCGCCCGAAGCGCCTGCTCCATCCGCGAATCCTTCGCCCTAACGAGTTGTCGAGAGCTCGTTAGGCAACGGCGCGGCCCGAAATCCGTCCGGGCACTCGTTAGACTTTACCCGACCGCCGTGGGCGGTTCACTTTCGTCGCGCAGCTCGCACGTTTCCCGCGAAACTAACTCGAAGTCGAATTCGTCCTGCCTTTTGGCTCTCGCGTGCGACGACCCGCGTCTCTTGTTTTCGCCTAACGAATGGTCACATGCACGCCCGGCAGCACTTTTTTTCCGAGATCGAGCGCGTTCCAATTCGAGAGGCGGATGCAGCCGTGGCTGGTCGTGCGGCCGATCGTTTCCGGCACTTCCGTGCCGTGGATGCCGCTGCCTTTGTGGTTCAGTTCCATCCAAAGAATGCCCACGGGATCGTTCGGTCCGGCCGGCAGTTGGAAGAAATTTTTACTGCGCTCGGTCCCGTGCAAGATCGCTTCGTCCCAGCGAAAAGTCGGCATCCAGACAAAGCCGCGGACGAACCATTGGCCGATCGGCGCGGGCAATGTTTTGGAGCCCGGCGTGATCGGATAACTCCCGACAACTTTGCCATCCTGATGCAGCTCGAGAATTTTCTGCGCCACCGAAACGGAGATGGAATATTGCTCGTTAGGCGGTTTCTCTTTTTCGGTCTTGAGGCTGTTCGCTTTCTCGGCCGCGTCTGTTTGCGTGCGCAGGTCGATCGCCTCCTGCACGTCGAAAGG
>CAXSCV010000108.1:5566-8760 GCA_964235895.1 uncultured Chthoniobacterales bacterium | reverse complement strand
GGGCGGCGCCCGCCATGTGATCAAAGTGCGCCTGGCTATTAAGCAGAATTTTTATATCGGCCCAATGAGACCCAAGCTTCTCGACACTCGCGCGAATCTGCGGCGGCGAGGTTTCGAGGTTGGCGTTGATCAAGAAGTTACCGGCGGATGTCGTGATGAGGTAAGCAGCCAGGTCCTGACTGCCGACATAGTAAAGGTTGTCCGCGATCCGGAAGGGAGGCAGCGGCGCCGTCCACTCCGGCTGGATTTCGGCGAGCGCCGGCAGGGCCAGTAAAAGAGCAAACAGTGAGAAGAGGCAGCGCATAAATTTCGGGAGGGCAAGTTGTTCTGTGGAAGGATAACGCAAGAAAGCCGGCCGTAAGAAAACTAGCAAGCGCGCAGACGCAAACAGCGTCCAATTTCGCCCCGCTCCGCACTTGTCCTGAGGAAGTTTTCTGTCGGATCGCCGGTGCGTTCGATCTTCGCGCCGCGCCGTCTCCGCGCTTTTCGCGGCCTTTATTTATGTTCGGTTGCGCATCCGTACGTGCCCGGAAGACACATCCGCCGCGCGCTGCTCAAAATCAGCGCCGTTATGGATGGGAAACCTCGCCGCGCTCGCGCGCCTCAGCCGACGACAGCGCACGTCGCCGAGACGCGGGAACCAGCGCCGGCGAAAGTCTCACTGCGGCACGCCGTTCGTTACGATCTCGATGAAGTCTTCGGCGGCAAACGCCCGCTCTCCGTGCAGGAGCAGAATGTCATGCAGCTGATGGCGGCCGGTGAAGGGAATGCCGAGATCGCGGGGCGTTTCCAACGCAGCCAGCGGACGATAGAGACCCACGTCACTCACATTTTCCAGAAGCTGAACGTGAGCGATCGCAACGCCGCCATCGCCCTTTACCACGAATGGGAAACCGCCGGCCTCAAGCGCCAGATCAAAGAACTCTAGGCAAAGCTTCAAGCGCAGGCCGAGCAGATCAACGCTTTACGGAGTCAACTCAGGAGGCGCTCATAAAACCTTGGCAAAGCCCCTTGCCGGAATGTTCCTGCGTCCCACGGAACACTCCCGTGGCGCGGCGGAGTGTTCGCTCGGCGCGGCGCAGAGGTTCCGGCGGCCCACGGAATCGTTCCGCCGCGGCCACGGAACCATCTAGAGATCCCCCGGAACTCCTCCGTGGCGCCACCGTATCGTTCCGGCGCGCCACCGAACCATCCAGCGAGCCCACGGAACTCTTCCGCGAGCCCGCACAACCATTCCGTCGCGTCTACAAAAGGTCCCCAAATCCACCCCCGCCCTTTCCCCGCAATAAATCAGACCACAACCACAGCAAAACGAAATAAAACTATGGCAAAATCCAATTACCTCGATCCGAGCGACGACGGCTTCGCGCATCAACTCATCACCTTTAAGAACGCGATCGGCGCCTACGCCGCCGGGCTCGGCCTCACGCCGGCTCAAGTCAGCGCGCAAGCGGCGGATGCCGATTACTTCAGCTACGTCCTCGCCTTGCAGGAATTAATGGCGAACAGCGCCAAACAGTGGACCGCCTGGAAAACTCTTGAGCGCATGGGCGGCAGCGTCCCGCCGACCGGCGCGCCAGTCGCTCCGACTTTTCCCACGCCTGTCCCAGTCGTCGCGCCCGGCATCGAAAGCCGCTTCCGCGCCCTCGTGAAACAGATCAAAGCCAACACCGATTACAACGAATCGATCGGCGCCGCCTTAGGCATCGAAGGCTCCGAACAACTCGGCCCCGATTACGCCACCCTCACGCCCGTCCTCGACCTCTCGATCAACGGCGGCCGGGTCGATATCGGCTGGGGCTGGCAAGGCTACAGCGCCTTCCTCGACCAATGCGAACTGCAAGTCGACCGCGGCGACGGCAAAGGCTTCGTCCTGCTCGCGATCGACACCACCCCCGGCTACACCGACACCCAACCCTTCCCGAGCGCGCCCGCGAAATGGACCTACCAGGCCATCTACCGCGTAGCTGACAATCGCGCTGGCCAATGGAGTGCACCCGCGAGCGTGACCGTCGGCGGCTAATTCGCCTAACCAGAGGCTAACGAATCAGAATAGCCGGATGTGCAATGTCCGGCCGGTTTCGGCTTGTTGCGGCTGGTGCCGGCGTGTCTGTAATGTAGATACATAAACGCCGTCGTGCAGAAATGGGGTAACAGCCTCGCGCTCCGAATTCCGCGCACCATTGCCGCTGAAATTCCAGTGGCCGAAGGTCAAGCCGTTTATTTGCAGGAGAGCAAAGGCCGCATCGTCATCGAGCCGCTGAAAAAGAAGCAATACCCATTGACCGACCTGGACGCGAGAGCTGGTAAATCCCCGCGCGTTACGTTCCCGATCGCGGAGACATCGTCTGGATCGAGTTCGATCCACAGGCAGGTCATGCACAGGCGGGACGTTAACCGGCCGCAGTCCAGAAGCGAGCCTTGACACTGCATTGTAATCTTCAGCTTTTGAAGTCTCGTAAACACGAGATCAGCCTTCTTGCGCTTTTCGTTTGAAGGTCCCGTGCTCCCCTCCCAGCAGGAGTAACGACATTGGTGAATCCTGCGCTCCAACACCTCGTATACGGAGTGGGCAAAGCCGACTCCATTGGATTACGAGAATAGCTAATACAACTCGTTCGCAGCGAGACGCGGAATTTGACTCATATCTTAGCGTTAGTGTCGCGTCGCCCTAATGATGGCGGATGAAGTTTAGAGGGGCTACGCGTACTCCTCATAGCGACTCTGAACAGAAGAAACCGAACGTATGTGTTACTTGCTATCTGAGGGGATATCTCTGATCCCACGTCGGAGGGCCTTTCACACCAGGTCGACCCGCGCCGGGAATATGGCTGCCAAAACCCGACCCATTCCATTCCGGCTTATAGTAATAGATCAAATGATGTTCGGCGTAATGAACCCATTCCTCGGCGATGATGAGAAAGCGACACCGCACTTGGGAAACCTTAATATTTTGTCGCGCGTGAATCTTGCGCGCGTGTTCCGAGAACCGCCTCCGTAGATTACTTTTGCTAGTTGCCTTGCCGATATAGACCAGCTCCGTCGCGATGTATAATCCGTAGATCCCGGTTTCAGCAGGCGTGGCAGGTGCGGGAAAGACGAGGAGCGGGCTCTCCTCAAATCGCTGCAGAAGATGCTTTGGGATGTCGAGTGGATTAAATCTGTGCGCCGCGAAGGTATCATTCGGTGGATTA
>CAXSCV010000108.1:0-5545 GCA_964235895.1 uncultured Chthoniobacterales bacterium | reverse complement strand
CTTTGGCCGTCGCATTCCTTGCTGCTCAAGGGTAACAGCGACGCTCGCGCCAATAACTCTCGCAAGTTTCACGGGAACAGCGTTTCCGATTTGCCTCATGCTCTCGGTCCATGAGCTTCCGAATACATACCAATCAGGAAAAGTTTGCAGTCGCGCGCTTTCACGGACGGTGAAGTACCTAACCGAATTGTTGGAAGAGACCACCATGTTTTCTCCACCGGGGACACCATGGTCTCCGGCTTTTAATGTTTTTGCCGGACTGTCAAGTTCACTGCCGGTGTGTCCCGCATACCTTCGGGCTCCGGATTGGAACCTATGGTTCGTGATGCGCGAGGCTTCGGCAGCTTGAGGGTCGGGTAATCCAACGAAAGCGTCCCTTACTGTCCGCCATCTGGGCGCGAACGGCAGCGTTTCGGCGCGATTCAATCTTTCAGCGATTCCCGCAGGCGGCGATGGGCGATGTCCCTTTAAAATATGATGTTCATCCCAATACGATCCGTTAAGCCACTTGGCGGCCTCTAATGCGCCTTGAGAATGTGTCGGCTGAGGAAAGCTCCATGGTTCTTGAATGTCAGCCCTAAATCCTACAATTACGACTCGTTCGCGGTGTTGCGGGACGCCATAGTCGGCGGCATTAACCTTTTGGAAAATGACCCGATAATGCAGACCTTTTTGCTTGCCGCCGGTGTGATGCTCCTCCAGCGACGCCAGATGGTCGGACCACGATTGAGGGCCGCGACGGGTAAGTTCGGGATATTGAAGTTGAAGCAGAACGTAGCCGAAATATTTGGCGAATGATTTCCTCAGCAGCCCACGGACGTTTTCAAACACGAACGCCTTAGGCTTCACCGTCCTTACGACCTGAACGGCGTGAGGAAACATATCACGCTCGTCATGGTAGCCCTGATGTTTGCCTCCGATGGAGAAAGGCTGACACGGGGGCCCGCCGGAAACCAAATCCACGCGATCTTGCCACCGGCCAAAATCCACGCTGCGGATATCCTCATTAAAGAGTTCCAAATTAGAACCCATCGCATGAAGCCAATTCTCGCGTAGTGTTTCGCAAGAGTCCCCGTCGCGCTCGACCACGGCCACGTGCTCGAATCCGGCATTGTGTAAGCCAAGCGCGAGCCCGCCTCCTCCAGCGAATAATTCGATTGCCGTCATTAGCGAATGTTCTACCGACGTTCCACTCCAGACGCAAGATGCGCCTGAAGTATTCCTATCACCTTCGAGGGCTCGCGTAGTGAATGCTCCCAGATGCGAATGATCTTCCAGCCTCTCTTTCGCAGAGTCTTTCCAACCTCGCGATCGCGGGCCTTGTTTCTCGCGATCTTCGGCTCCCAGAAGTCGCTTCGCGATTTTGGCATCCGACAGTGCCACCGGCATCCATGCCAGAAACAGCCGTCCACGAAAATCGCAACTCGTTCGCGAGGGAAAGCGAAATCGGGTTTCCCCGGCAGTCTTTGATGCCTTCGCCAGCCAGCAATTTTGGAAGCACGGAGGATTGAAATCAGCTTCAGTTCGGTAGCCTTGTTTCCCTTGGACCGAACCGCAGCCATTACTTGTGACCGCTTTACGCTGTCCAGTACATCGGCCATCTAATATTCCCCGAAGATTTTATGAGTATCCCTTTGACGTAATGGCTGGGCGTGGCAGTCGCAGCGATCATAGAAGCTGCCGGTTTTCGTGAGGACGCGGTGCAGCTCGACAACGCGCGGCCGCATAGTGGCCAATGTAGACCTTGTGGGCTCGTGCGTCTTCGAAGCTGCGTTTCTCCTTCGTCTCGCCCCGAATATGCCAGTCGGGCTCCGACCTTCGTAGTTGCGGTTCGAGTTAAAGGGCAAGTCGATGTAGATAAGATGGAGGCAGGCCTCGGGCAGCTTGCGCAGTTGGTCGAGATTGTGGCCGCAGTAGACGACCCACGTGTCGATGATGGCGTAAGGCTTTGAGCGCACGATTTAACATGAGGTAGAGCGCAAGCCACTTTAACCGCAAACAATTCAACTGCAGCGCAGACTATGACTGCCTGTTCCTTCGAGGCAATTTGCGAAGTGCCTTCGAACTTGTGTGCATTCAAAGAGTCTTACGGAGGTCGCAAAATCTAAGCCTTCCCGCCGAAGGTGACGTGATCGTCCAAGTCGAGATAATCGAACCAGGTCTTCACGTCTTCGCGGGTTTGGCTGATGCTGCCGACTTGTTTGATGAAGAACTCCAGGGTTTCTACGTCGCTGTCGGGACCGCGTTCGTTCATCCAGGTGCTCCAATGTTGGATCTCCCACGGAGCGCGTTTTTGCGGTGCGCTGGCTTCGATCCAGGCAAGGATTTCGCCGTCGCCTTTGCCCGCTTGTAACTCGGCTTTCAATGCCTCGGCGGTTAGGCCGGTGAAGCGGAACCAATGGTGGTCCATCGGATTGTTGTATTTGTATTCGCCTGCGGTGCCGGCGATGTCGGCGCGCCCTTTATCGAGTATGCGCGCGAGCATGACGTAGCCGCCAAGGCGGACGCGCGGGCTGCGCGGAGGACGTTGCGTGAGATCGGGTGCGGAAGGGGATGGGGCGTTCATGTCGCAACTTAAGCGATCTTGCTCATTCGGCCAACCCGCTCGTCCCGGCGGCTCGTGCGCTGTCGTGTCGATGCGCTAATCGAGAGGGTGCCTCATCATTTCGCGATTCGCTGCTAGTGAGGCTCTTCTTTCAAATACTCCCAGCGCTGCAAGGCGATCGGCACGTTGCCGTTCTTCCAGACGAAATCGTGGAAGGCGCGCAGATTAAATTCAGCGCCTTGCTGCATGCGCGCTTCGGCGAGGAATTTTGTGATCTGAAGTTTGCCAATTTGATAGGTGAGCGCCTGGCCGGGGCCGGTAGAAAAGGCGATGGCTTCTGAGCGCGCGGTCGCTGCATCCATCGGCACTCTGTCCTCAAGGTATTTTGCGGCTTGTTCGAGGGTGAATTCGCCGAGGGCGAGTTTTACGTCGACTTCTACGCGGAGCGCGCGCAGTCGCATGAAGTTATAGATGATCTCGCGCGTGTGGGGACTATCGTCGAAGAGTCCGGCCTGCAGCATCATCTCTTCGGCGTAGAAGCCGATGCCTTCATTCGACCCGGAATCGTAGTAATGACGGCGGATCGGGTCTTCGTGTTTCCAGGAAAGACAGAGCTGGAAGTAATGGCCAGGAATTCCTTCGTGCACGATAAGCGGGCGGGGATCTTGCGCAGTTGCGCGCATGAAGTAAGCGAGATTCGGGGAAGGCGGATCGACGTAGCGCACGCAGTTTTCCTGTAATCGAGAGGGCGAGGTGAAGTCATCGAGCTCTGTGAAGTCTAACGAGTGCAAATACTCCGGCATGGCCCGCAGGGTGTAATGCTGCAACCAGGGTGGGAGGCTGAGGATTCCGTGTTGCTCGAGGAATTGGCGAATCTGGTTTTCTTTCGCTGCCGCATCCTTGATCCAGGCATCGATGTTGTCGGCTAATTTCAACGCCGGCACATCGCGATTACGTTCGCGTTCATAAGTCTCGAAGGCGACGGCGCGATCCCATTCCTGCCTACCCATCGCAAGAATTTGCTCAGGCGAATAAGGATAGAGCGCGACGTTCTTGAGGAAGAAAAGATAGGCGTCGCGACCGAGTGCGGTTTGTTGGGGCAGCTTTGGCAGACGCTCCTGCAACTGCGTGCGGAATTTCTCCAGCGCATCGGCCGCGTGCGTGATGGCGTCGGTCAGCGTTTGCGGCGAAAGAGTAGTCGCCGGCTGCAACGTTTTCGCGGCGCTGCGAAATTTCGGACGAATGTTTTCCAGCGCTTGGATGGCGACGCTGGCGAACGGCGCCGGCGGGTTCTCGAGATTGGCGGAAGCGTTCTCGAGGATCGCCGGAATGTTTTCGATGCGCGCGAGGATTTCTTTACTGCGTGTTTCGTTGAAGGGCGGAGGAGGAGTCAGCGCTTCCGCCAGCGCGGTCAGCGTTTGCTCGAGGTAAAAGTTCGGATCGCGTTTCCAGCGTGGATTGATTTCCAATTCCCAATGCACGCGGGCGAGCGCGGAACCCACCAGGCGATAATCGACCTGCTGCGCAATCGGCCACTCGTCAGGCGCGATTGCTTTCCAGCGCGACTCGAATCCGGCCAAAGCCGCGCGACGTTTCTCGATTGATGCCGCAGACCAGTCGCGCGCGCCGCCCGGGCGCTCGATTCGGTTGACATCATCTCCGCTGAACGGCGCGTATTCTGCGCGCCACTTCCAGAAATCCTCGCTCAGTTTTTGTAATGGTTGATCTGAACGCTGCGCGGTGTTTTGCGACTCAGCCGCGCAGATTGAAAAGGAAAGGCCGATGATCGCGGTGCAAAATGTTTTCACGTTTGGTTCTCCTGCCAACGCAATTTAACGGACGGCTGAATCCGGAGGAGCAAAATCACTCGCCAGAGCATCTGGCAATTAGTTATGGGCGAGCATGAACTTCGCCCGCTTCCGTTTTCTCATGGCCATCGCGCTGGCCTTTCAACTGCAATCAGCGCTGGCTGATAACGTGATCGCTTTGAAAGCGGCGCGCATGTTCGATGGAAAATCGAACGCGCTGGTGCAGAACGGCGTCGTCCTGGTCCAGGATGGCAAGATTACTGAAGCCGGCGCGAATGTGGCGATTCCGCAGGGCGCGCAGGTGATCGATCTTGGCGACGCGACGCTTTCGCCTGGGTTCATCGATGCGCACACGCACCTGACTTCCGATTATTCGCGGCCCTACAATCAGCGCCGTCTGGAAGAACTGGAAACGAGCGTTCCGCTAAGCGCTTACGAAGCGATCCCGCTGGCCGAGCGCACGCTGATGGCCGGCTTCACCACAGTGCGTGATGTGGGCAGCCGAAATTTCCTCGATGTGGCGTTGCACGACGCGATCGACAAAGGCTTGGTGCGCGGGCCGCACATGCTTTGCGCGACGAAAGGAATCGGCGCGACCGGCGGACATTTTGACGACACGAACGGTTACCGCGACGGCCTGTTCGGGAAGGAACCGGATTACACCGACGGCATTGTCGATGGGCCGGAAGCGATTCGGAAGGCCATCCGTTATGAGGTGAAAAACGGCGCGACCGTGATCAAGGCCGCGGTTTCCGGCGGAGTTCTCTCGATGAAAGACGAAGTCGATGTTCCGCAATTTTCGCCGGAGGAAATCGCCATGCTGGTGAATGAATCGCATCGGTTGCGCAAGAAAGTGGCGGTGCATTGTCACGGCGACACGGCGGCGCGCGACGCGATTAACGCCGGGGTTGATTCAATCGAGCACGGTTCGTTTTTGAAAAAGGACACGCTCGCGCTCATGAAAGCGAAAGGGACTTATCTGGTGCCGACGTTGCTCGCGACGGAATACATCATGGGCAAAATCGATGCCTATCCGCCGGCGGTGCAGGCGAAGGCGCGCGCGGCAGCGGCGGCGCGGAGTGAGATGTTTCGAAACGCGGTGCAACTGGGCGTGAAGATTGCCTTCGGCACGGATGCCGGCGTTTATCCGCATGGCGAAAACGCGAAAGAATTCGCGCTCATGACTGGCTTG
>CAXSCV010000107.1:1260-9113 GCA_964235895.1 uncultured Chthoniobacterales bacterium | reverse complement strand
TGACCGACTGGCCTTGAGTGAAGGTGAAGCTCGCGGCGTTCACGATCGGCGCGCTGTTCTGCACGGTTAACTGCGCGCCGAAAGTGGTGCTGCGGATGTTCGCATTCGTCGCGGTAACTTCGCTCCGAACGACGTCGCCGCGGTCGCCGTTGCCAGTGACGGAGAGATCGAGCGTCGATCCGGTTTGTCCCGGAATAACGACGCCATTTTTCTTCCAAACGTAAGTGAGCGTGAGCGTGCCGCCGTCAGCGTTTGTGATTCCGGTAGTCACGGCAGTTAGGAGCGTGTTCGTGAAGGCGGACGCGGGCGAGAGGCTGATGCTGCCTGTCGGTGCGGCGGGCGCTTCGACCGCGCCGATATCTGCGGCCGCTCCCTGCGGACGCGCGACGCCGCGTTGATCGATCGCGAGCGTGGTGCTTCCAAGATCGAGCACCGGGCTGCCGCTGGCGGGCAGAAGAGTGTAAACGCCGCCGCCGTTATCGCCGAAGCTTCCGAGCTGCGGGTTGGCGATGTTTTTCAAATCGCCCGGACTGTTAAAAGCGCCGAGCGCGTTCCCGCTGCCGATGAGGTTGTAGCCATCGGAAACGAAGGAGTTGCTGCCGTTGCCGCCGCTGATGGTGACGTCGCCGCCGTTGTTCGCGGAGATGATGCAGTTGCGCAGTTCGGTTTTGGTCGTGCTGCTGTTGGCGAGACTAACGAGACCGCGAGTGCCGTTGCTCGTGAACGTGCAACTATCAAGCGCAGCCGTGCCGCCGCCGTTGTAAAGGCCGGCGCCTTCGCCTTCCGCGACGTTGCCGTAGAGCGTGCAATTTTTCAGGGTGAGCGACGCGCCGGTGAGCGTGTTGTTGTAATAAACTCCGCCGCCGTAGCCGGCGTGGTTTCCGTAAATCGTGCAACGATCGAGCACGATCGTGCCGCCGTTGGTGCCGGTGCTATCGATGTAAATGCCGCCGCCATTTCCGGTGGTGTAGGCCTGGGCGATCATCAGGCGGGTGAGCGTGACGCTGGCGCCGCCGTTGATCTGGAAGACGCGGCTGGAGCCGTTGCCATTGATGATCAAGCCCGCGCTGGGCGCGACGATGTTTACATTCGTGCTCAGAGTCGGGAGCGGCGTTCCGTTTAATCCGATCGTCTTGAGCGTGCTGAAAGCGGCGGCATCGAAAGTGATGGTGCTAAGGTCAGGGTTCGAGTTGGCGTAGTTGATCGCTTCGCGCAACGAAGTGCCGTTGCCGTAAGTCACGTCGCTGTTGCCGTCGTCTTCATCGGCGGTGGTCGTGACGACGAGCGAAGGATTGGTCATATCGAATTCGTAGGCGCCGAGGTCGGGCGCGTTGCGATAAGGGCGCGCGACGCCGCGTTGATCGACGGTCAGCGCGGTGGTGCTGCGATTGATCGCGGGACTGCCGATGAGGAGCGCGTGGGTGGAGGTTGGTCCGCCATTATCCTGGAGTGGGCCGAGCTTCGGGTCGTCAATTACGGTGACGTTATTCGAACTGGCGTAGAGGTATTGGCCGATGATCGAATTGGTAAAGTCACCGCCCGTGCTCACGACGTCGCTGACATATCCGCCGGCCCGGATATTCCCGGAAATGATGCTGCCGTGGATCGCGGGATTTCCCCCATTGGATGCAGACAAGCCTCCACCGCTGCCTCCATCGCCGTAGATGTTAGACTTATTTAGAGTCATGGTCACGCTGTCGATCGAGATAGCGCTGTTGTTCGTCACGAAAATTGCGCCGCCGCTGCCGGTGGCCGTGTTCGCCGAGAAGGTGCTGTTTTCGATTGTGATCGGCTTGCTCGTCCAAATGGCCCCGCCATCGCGCCCTTCGTTGTTCGCGAAAAGGCAGCGGCGCACCGTGAGCGTGCCTCCCGAGTTATAGATCGCGCCGCCATTTTCCGAACGGATGTCGCGAATAGTGCAGGCGGTGATGGTGAGGTTGCCGGCGTTTGCGATCGCGCTCGCGTCGGAAAAATACGGCGCGCCGTACTGATGGACATACTGGCCATCGGCGATGGTCATTCCGCTCAGATTCACAGTGAGGCCGCTGAAGATGTAGAAGACATTGAGCGCAATGGAGAGGTGCAGCTTGAGCAGATTCGCGCCTGGCCCGGTAATCGTGACCGAGTTACGGATCGGCGGCAGCGGGCTGTTCAGCTCGATCGTTCCGCTCAGACCCGCCGCGAAGGTAATGGTTGCAGAGCTCGCGCTGGAGTTCGCGACCGTCATCGCCTCGCGAAGCGATGTGCCAGTTCCGAACATTGGATTGCTCGAGCCGTCGTCTTCATCCGCCAGGGTATTGACGACGAATGAGACCGGATCAACTTCATATGCGCCCACATCTTTCGCCGACCCTTGCGGGCGCGAGACGCCTCTTTGATCTGTGGCCAAACTGGTGCTGCCGGTATCGCGGGCAGGGCTGCTGGAGAGAAGTTCGTAGGTCTGCGTCGGCCCGCCGTGATTGCCAAAGGTGCCAAGTTGCGGCGCGACGCTGCGCCGATCCGAGATAGCCGTCGGCCCGGTGGCATCGCTGCTGAGGTTGTAGCCGTTGCTTAGGAGCGATCCGCTGTTGAAAAAATTCGCGCCCGAACTTCCCGCACTCACGAGCGTGTTCCCGACGGTGAGGGTGGCGCCGTCATTATAAATTCCGACGCCGGCGCTCTCCGCGATCGTGCAGCTATCGACGGTCGCGGTGCCATCATTGTAAAGCGCCGCGCCGCGAGTGCTCCCGGTGTTGGCGCTAAAGGTGGAGTTACTCAGCGTGAGCGTGGAATTAGAATTCGAGACGCCGCCGCCTAAACTCGAAGTGTTGCTCACGAAGGTGCAGCTCTCCACCGCGACCGTGCCGCCGCTCGCGATCAAACCGCCGCCGCTATTCGATCCGCCGCTGGTGGAATTTCCACTCAAGGTGCAGCGGCGCAAAGTGACGCTGGCGTTAAAGGTGGAGACGCCGCCGCCGCCGCCCGCGAGGTTATTTTTAATCGCGCAATCCTGAACCACACAAGTCACTGCGCCGCTCGATGAGCTGATGTTGGCGCCGCCGCCAAAGCCGCCGTTGGTGTTTCCGTTCGCGATCGTCAGTCCGCTGATCGTGACTGAAATAGCCGCGCCCGAGCTGTTGCTTGCAACTGTAAAGACACGAGCGGATGAGGAACCGCTGGGACCGTACACGCTCACGGAGCTCGCGCCCGGACCGCTGATCGTAATGCTGGTCGTGAGGGTCGGCAGCGCGCTTTGCAGTTGGATTATGCCCGCGCCGGCAGCGAAGGTGATCGTATCCGCGTCGGGATTTGCGTTCGCCGAAATGATCGCCGCGCGGAGCGAGCCGCTCCCGCTGTCATTCAAATTCGCGACGGCGTAGCTACCGGCCTGCGTTGTGGCCGCGCTCACGAAAATGAAAGTCAGCGCGAGGAACCGAAACAATGAGGAGAGCATATCGCCTCTTCCATGCGCAATGCGGCGGCGGCATTGCAGAAATTCTTCGAAACCTTCAGAAAAAAATCGCGAGCAGCTTTAGTAACGCGTCGCGGGTTCCGGTTCCGACAGGATCTTCTGAAAGCGTGGATCGTCGCGCAGCGGATCCCATTGCCAGCGGAAGCGAAGGTCCGACACCGTGATCGAGCTCTCAAAGTAAAAAACCGCCCCGGGTTTGGTCAGCAGACGTTCGATCAATTCCAACGCTTGGCCGGCGTCGCCTGTGTGCGCGTAGATCAATGCGAGATTGGCACTGTTGGAGACACCTCCGAAGGCATCGTTACGTTCCGATTGCAGCTCGCAGGCTTTGCGGCCTTCGCTGATCGCTTCGTCTTGCAAATTCAGATACGCATAGAGCAATCCAAGCCGCGCATGGCGCAACGCGTTTTGTGGATTCTTGCGCACCTCCGCTTCCATTCCGATTCGCGCCGATTCGAACAAAGCGCGCGCGCGTTCCGTTTCACCACTCGCCAGCGCCGCGCAACCGCGCAGATAACTTTTCGGCAACGGCGCGCCGCCGATGGAGGGCAGGGTGTCGCCAGCGTAAGAATTGGCGGCCCGCTCCGCTCCGGCAAAATCGCGTTCCAGCATGCGGGAATCCCATCGCATCCAGGTGATCACTCCATCGGGATCGACCGTTGATGGAATCGCGCCGAGCGCTGTCTTCAAAGGCGCGAGATCGCCCCGTGCCCACATCTGCAGGTAACCTTTCTCCAGCAGGAGGAGGGGAAGTTCCGGGGCGAGACTGATAGCGCGATCGGCCGCGCTCAACGCTTCCGGCCAGGCACGGAGCAATCGATAAGTGTTTGCGAAATCCTGCGCCACCTGCGCGTTGCGCGGATCGTGCGCAAGCGCATCGTTCAGACGCGCGAGCGCTTCCCGCCACTTGCCTTGTCGGCGCAGGATGAAGGCGACGGTCGCGTCAACTCCGGGGTCGTTAGGCAAAAAACGTTTCGCGACCACGAGCTCATCCAGGGCCGCGGAATAATCGCGTTCGATTCGGTAGAAACAAAGAGCTCGCGCGAGATGTCCTTCGCCGAGGTCTGGCTGCAAACGGAGCGCTTCATCCGCTTCTCCATGCGCCCGCTTTTTCAATTCCTCGCTCGGCGTCGAGTTCCGATAAATGTAGGCCAGAACGGCCGCGAGCCGCGCATGGGCGATCGCAAATTTCGGATCGAGCGCGATCGCCTGCGCGTAAAGCGTCTCTGCAGTTTCGAAATCTTTCAGCAGATACGTCGGCTGCATTTCATAACTCCGCGCGCGCAGATAAAGCACGTAAGCTTCCTCGTTCCCGGTCAACTTTTCGCGCAGCCGCGTCTTCTCGTCTGGTTCGAGCGTGGCTTGCAGCGCGTCGGCAATTTCCGTCGCCAGTTCTCCTTGCAAAGTGAGCGCGTCGGAAAGTTTGCGGTCGTAGCGCTCGCTCCAAATTTGCCGATTCGTTTTCGCTTCGATCAACTTCACGTTCACGAGCACGCGATCGCCCGAGCGGCGCACACTTCCTTCAAGCAAATTCGCCACGCCGAGCTCGCGACCGATCGTGCGCACGTCGCGCGCGCCGTCGGGTTTGTAATGCGAAACGCTCGAACGGCTGATCACTTTCAGGTCTTTGATTTTGCCGAGACTCGTCAGCAAATCGTCCTGAATTCCGTCCGCGAAAAATGCGTTTTCCTTCGCGTCGCTCAAATTTTCCAGCGGCAAAACTGCGACCGATTTGTCGGCGATCGGAGTCGGAATGCGCGACGAGATGAAGGCATAAGCCAGCGCGCCCGCGATGACAAACGCCGCCGCGATGAGGAAGCGCTTTCGAAACGATGCGCGCGTTTGCGTGCATTGCTCGAGCGCATCGCAAAGCGCGACGGCCGAGGCCGGCCGTTGCGCCGGATCGGCCGACAACATCGACGCGAGCAATTCGCCAAACGGCTTCGGCACACGCGCATCTTGCAGACGTTCGAGCGGCAACGGCCGATGCAATTGGCGGTCGCGCATTTCGCCTAACGAGTCGCCGCCGAAAGGCAATTCGCCCGTGAGCAAAAACCAAAGCGTGACGCCGAGACTGTAAATATCCGAGCGCACGTCGAGTTCCGCGCTCGCCATTTGTTCGGGGCTGGCGAATTCCGGCGTGCCGTGAAAACCGCCGCGCGTCACAAAAGTTTCCGCGCCGATTTCGCCTTCCGCGCTCACCGCTTTCGCGAGTCCGAAGTCGATCACTTTTACCGACGGCTCGCCCGCGCGGCCGCCATCCGTCGCGAGCATGATGTTGGCTGGTTTCAGATCGCGATGAATCAGTCCGCGCTTTTCCGCTGCGGCCAGAGCTTGCGCGATTTGCAAAGCGATCGGCAAAACGAGATCGACCGCGAGCGGGCCATCGCGATGCACCCGGTCGGCGAGCGTTTCGCCTTCGACGAATTCCATCGCGTAAAAGCATTCCTCTTTCACCACGTCGCCCTCCGCGTGATCGAGCGTCCCGTAATGAAAAACGCTCGCGACATTCGGATGCCGCAAACGCGCCGCCGCGCGCGCTTCGCGCAGAAAACGCGCGCGCGCTTCCGGCAGCGCGGAGAAGTCTGCGTTGATCACTTTCAGCGCGACGGGCAATTGCAAGTTCACATCGAGCGCTTTGTAAGTTGTGCCCATCGCGCCGCGACCGAGCTCGAAAAGACTGCCATCAGCGCGCGTTTGAATTTCGTAATGCTGATAGAAGCGCGTCCCGCTCAGCGTCTCGGGTTCGGATGAAGTGGCCGGCTCGTTTTTGGCAGACGCGATATCCGCTTCGAAGCCGCCGGTGAGCAAACATTGCAGACAATGTCCGTCATCCGAAGACAGCGGCGCGCCGCATTGCTCGCAGGCGAAAACGCTTTTCGACATGCGGGCGAGAAACGCGTCAGCTCCGCGCGATCAACACCTGGCAGAGATAACGCAGCTCTTCGTCGACGTCGGTATCACTGGAAATGGTGCGAGCAATTTCCCCGCGCAGGATCTCGCGATAACGCGCGCGCATTCGCGAAAGATGACTGCGCAAAGTCTCGACCGGCATCTTTAAACGCGTCGCAATTTCATCCTGCGACGGCAAATGCAATCCGCCGGTCAGGAATGGTTGCAGCTCCGTAAAGATGCGCGTTTTCGCACCAATCGCGTACTCGGATCGGAGCGCCGCAAGCGCGCGCCTAACGAGTGCTTCGGCCCAATGCCATTCGAACAAACGCTCTTCGCTCGCCGGTTCCGCCGTCGCCGGACCGCTCGCAAAAAGCGCTTCCGCCGCCGCCAAATCCTGATCGAGAAAAACAAATTCGCGATCGCCGCCGCGCTTGATCCGATGTTCGTGCGCATGCGCGGCGGACAAAAAGCGTTTCAAAACCACGAGCAAAAAAGTGCGGAATTTTCCCTGCTCGCGATCGGCCTGCGTGTGCGCCTTGCTCTCGATCAGGTAAGCGAAAAAAGCCTGGGTCAAATCCTGCGCGTCGTGTCCGTTGTAACCGCGCCGGCGAACGAACGCATAGAGCGGCGCCCAATAATCGCGGCACAACTCCGCGAGCGCATTTTCCGCGGAAGTCGAAGCCGTCGCCCAATCGCGCCCGCCCGCGATCATGCTCCAATGCGTCGTCGGGAAAGTCGCGCCGCCAGCCTGCAAAGTTCCCGGGACTTCTCTCACGTAGTGATTCTATCGGCTCGGGCGTTGGAAAGAAAGCGTCGCCCGTGCTACCAGTCTCGCCCCCGCTTCCTCATGTTTTCACAACTCGGCGATAAGCTTCAGGATATTTTCAAGGATCTGCGCGGACACGGCGCGATCTCGGAGGCGAATATCAACGACGCGCTTCGGCAGGTGCGTTTGGCGTTGCTGGAAGCGGATGTCGATTTTCAGGTCGCGAAGAATTTCATCGCACGGATCAAGGAGAAGGCGCTCGGAGAGGAAGTGTTGCGCAGCGTTACGCCGGGTCAGCAGATGGTGAAAATTTTTCATGACGAGCTGACCAACTTGTTAGGCGGCGATGCCGCGCCGCTGAATCTGGAAAAGCCCGCGCGCATTTTGATGGTCGGTTTGAACGGCGCGGGCAAGACGACGTCTTCGGCCAAGCTGGCGGCGTATCTAAAAAAGCAGGGCCGCGCGCCATTGTTGATCGCCTCCGATTTGCATCGGCCGGCAGCGATCGAACAACACGCGACGCTGGCGCGGCAAGTCGATGTTCCGGTTTACACGCCACCGCCTAACGAGAAGAATCTGCGCAATTCCGCGGCCGCGAGTCTGGAATGGGCCAAGACGCAAACAGGCAATGTGCAAATCTTCGACACCGCGGGCCGACAGGAAATCGACGAGGCCTTGATCGAAGAAATCAAGCAGCTCAAGGAATTTTTGAAGCCGCAGGAAATCCTCCTCGTGGCCGAC
>CAXSCV010000107.1:0-1250 GCA_964235895.1 uncultured Chthoniobacterales bacterium | reverse complement strand
TTTCAACGACGCGCTCGGCATTACCGGAATTATTCTGACGAAACTCGACGGCGATGCGCGCGGCGGCGCGGCCCTCTCGATGCGCGAAGTCACGCAGCGCCCGATCAAGTTCGCCGGCGTGGGTGAGAAGCTCGATCAATTCGAAGCCTTCGTGCCGGATCGATTGGCGGGCCGGATTCTCGGAATGGGCGACATCGTCGGCCTGGTCGAGAAAGCGGCCGAAGCGTTCGATGAAGAAGAGGCCGCGCGGATGGAGAAAAAACTCCGGACCGCCTCGTTCGATTTCAACGATTTCCTGGCCCAATTCAAAATGATGAAGAAGATGGGCCCACTGGAAAACATCCTTGGCATGATCCCCGGCATGAGTAACGTGCAGGGCCTCTCGGTGGACGCGCAGCAGATCAAACGCACGGAAGCGATTGTGCTTTCGATGACAGGCGAAGAGCGCGCGCGGCCTGACATTTTAAATGCGAAACGGCGACAACGGATCGCGCGCGGCAGTGGCAGCACGGTCACGGAAGTGAACGATCTGCTGCAGCGTTTCAATCAGATGCGCAAGATGATGAAGAACGCGGGCAAAATGAAACGGATGATGGCGCAAATGGCGCGGATGAAAAATTAACGAAAGAAGGTATGGCAGTTTCAATCAGACTACGCAGGGAAGGGACGACGAATCGTCCGTATTATAAAGTGGTGGTGGCCGATAGCCGCAGTCCGCGCGATGGAAAATTCATCGAGATCATCGGCACGTATGATCCGAAGAAGACCGACCACAACAGCACGCTCAAGCTCGATCGAATCGAGCATTGGATTTCGAAAGGCGCGCAGCCGTCCGACACGGTGCGGAGCTTGATCAAGAAGAACAAAAAAGCCGCCGCATCGAAGCCCGCGGAGGAAAACGCACCGGCGGAAACGGCCGCGGCGCCCGCTTCGGCCTAACGAGACGTTCGCCTCATGAAAGAATTCCTCGAGTTTGTCATTCGCCAACTCGTGGAATTCCCCGATGAAGTGATGCTTTCCGAAATCGCGAACGGCCGGACCACGGTCTTCCGATTGCAAATGCGACAGACCGATGTCGGCCGCATCATCGGCCGCGCCCTCGAGCGCAACGGCAAGCTGGAGCTCTCCTCCGCCACCGTGCGGAAGTGGCTCCAGGAGGACGGCATGAAGGCCGAGCGCGTGGCCTCGGGGTGCCCCCAGTAGCCCTTGAAGACCATCCGCCCGCGGGTGACGATCTCGCCGATCTCGCC
>CAXSCV010000106.1:0-9205 GCA_964235895.1 uncultured Chthoniobacterales bacterium | reverse complement strand
CGAAAGGATTGAACACGCCGGAGGCGTTGGCGGCCCGCCGCGCGTTGATCGCGAAAGCGCCTGCTGAATGGCTGGCCGGCAGCAAACTCTACGATCAGCTAGTCACGCTCGGTCACGAGCGATACGTTGGAGGCGATTACCTGCGCGCGGAATCGCTCGCTCGGTTTCCCCTCCGGTTTGCGACCGAGCGTCAGGATGAAGCGGAAGTCGCGGTGACGAAAAACCTCCTGGCCGCCCCTTTGATCGAATATGGAGAACTCACGGAAGCTTCCTCCCTCCTGCAGGAAGCGCTTCGCTACTTTGAAACGAAGGCCACTGATCCCAGGGGACACGTCGCGGCGCTCCAAGAACTCGGCATGGTGAACCTGCACCGATCGGAGTTCGCGCGCGCGCTGGCAAACGTCGGTCAAGCAACGACGGTCGCGGAGCAAACGGGTTTTCACGAAGGAATCGTCGCGTGTTTGAATACGACCGGCGAAATCTTCCGCGCACAGGGAGAACCGGAACGCGCGCTGGAGTTTTACGAGCGCGCTCGGAAAGAAGTCGGCAACGACGGCGCCTGGAACATGGCTTTCATCTTTAACAACATGGGCCAGGCTTACGAGGCCATGGGCGACACGGCCCAGGCTCTGGACTTCATTAACCGATCCCGCGCCGTCGCGGAGAAAGTGAAAATGCAGCCGCGCGTGGCGACTTCGCTCGCGGTCTTGGGAGACCTTCATCTCATGCGGCACGAAGTTGCGCCGGCTCGGGATTCTTATGGGCAGAGCATGGCCCTGAGTCGGGCATTGCGCGACCGCGAAACGGAAGCCCGCGCTTCGCTGGGCTTGGCTAATTGCGCGATCGATGACGGGAATTTCGGAGTCGCGCTCAAGCAAGCGCAACACGCCGCGGAGTTGTCGCAAGCGGGCGAAGAGCGTGAACAATCTGCTACCGCTTACACCGTGGCCGGCCGTTGCCTTCGCGCGATGGGACGCGACGACGAAGCGCGTAAATCTTTCGAAGACGCGATCGACGAAATCGAGCATATCCGCACGTCGGTCGCCGGCGGCGCTTTCGAATCGGAGTCCTTCTTTTCCACGCACGTCGATCCTTACGAGGAATTGACCTCGATGTTGGTAGCGGCGCATCGCGACCCCGAAGCGCTCGCGATGGCGGAACGCGCTTCTTCTCGCGCCTTGCTCGACATTGTCGCCAATGGAAAACCAGACATCGAAAGCACGATGAATGAAGGCGAACGTCAACGCGCCCGGGAGCTCAGCCGCAACATCGCCGACTTAAATCATTCGGTGAAACAGGCCTCCGCCGGACCGCAGCCGGATGAGAAAAAACTCGCGGCGCTCGAGGTGGATCTCTTGCAGGCGCGCGGCGCTCAGGAAGTTTTTCTGGCGCAAACCCTCGCGTTGCATCCCGATTGGAATCGCACGGTTTCGTCTGCCCAGCCGGCGACAATCGCGGAGATCGATCGCCTTGCGCACGATCATCGCCAGGCCTTTCTGAAGTTCGTCGTCACCGACACAGAAACGATGCTCTTCGTTCTGCGAGAGGTGGATGGAGAACCCACGCTTAGGGTTTTTTCCTCCAAGCTCTTCGGCGAGCAACTCGCTCAGCGCATTGCCGAATTTCGCCAGAAACTAGCGACCCGTTCGCTGGATTGGGAAAAGCCGGCGGCCGAACTTTACAACGCGCTGCTGAAGGATTCCGCGCTCGCTTGGAACGACGCGGAAAGCATCGTGCTCGTTCCGGACGGACCGCTTTGGGATTTGCCGTTTCAAGCGCTGCGCGTGGACGGCGAGCATTCCCTGATCGAGCAACACACGATAAGTCTGGCGCCGTCGCTCAGTTTTCTGAGTCGCAACGGCAAGCACGCTAAAAAGGACTTCTCTAAGGCCAAAGTGCTAGCGGTTGGCAATCCCGCTCTCGGCGAGTCGACGCAGGCGAATGGGAAGCTCTGGGAGCCACTTCCCGCGACGGAAAATCAGCTTCAGCAAATAAGCAAAACTTACGGCGCGGAGCGGACACGATTGCTCGTCGGCGAAGCTGCGCGCGAAAACGATTTCAAGAAAATCGCCGCAAACTTCGATGTCCTCCATCTCGCGACTCACGGCGTGTTAAACGATCGCGCGCCGATGTCTTCTTACCTGCTTTTCGCCCAGACTAACTTGGCGCCGGGAGAGGACGGTCTGCTCGAAGCGCGCGAGTTGTTGCAGATGAAGCTGGGCGCCTCGCTTGCAGTTTTGTCCGCTTGTGAAACCGCTCGCGGTCGGATTAGCGCAGGCGAAGGGATGATCGGGCTTTCCTGGGCTTTTCTGGTCGCGGGTTGCCCCACTACCGTCGTTAGTCAATGGAAAGTCGATAGCGAAAGCAGCACTGATCTGATGGTCGATTTTCACCAGCGTTTGCACTCGGGAATCCCACCCGCGGAAGCGCTTCGTGCCGCCAGTTTGGCGCTCGCAAAAGATCCGGAATATCGGCATCCATTTTATTGGGCACCGTTCGTTGTCGTTGGCGAGAGCCGGTAATTTTCCGATTGTCTCGACGACCTAACGAGACGTTGGCTCCTTCGCCTGATGGAGTTGTTGGATAAGTCGGCGCGGGATTTCTGAGTCGGGATTTTCTTTAGCTAACTCGAGAAATTCCGCATTCGCATCGTCGAGTAAACCAGCCTGCGCCTCCGCCATTCCCGCAACTAAATGTGAGCCTTGAGCGTCATTTGTGGCTCGCTCCAGTTCGATGCGTTGTGCTTGCGAGATAATCGCAAAACGCGCCTCCGGCTGCGGCGGTTCAGGCGCTTTAGCGAGCATTTTTTCACCTTTCAAGGCCTCGACTTCCCACTCGTAACTCTGTCCCGCCGCGAGCGCTTCCGCAGGACTCCATTCCGTCCGATCCTTTGCCACCATCTCACTTGCCATAGCCTCGCCGGTAATCGAATTCACCACCCGAATCCGGTAGGCCGTCGTCTCCGGTAATGGGGTCCATCGAAACCGCGGCCGATCGTCGCGGACGGCTGTCGCCACCGGCGCGAGAACTTGAAATCCATTCGGCGGCCTTGAGTCGCTTCCCGCCAATCTCTCAGACCGTCCGGCCAACGCTTTAATCTCCTTTGGAATCCTGATATCGCCGCCCATCAGCGCTGTTTTCAGAGCCTCGCGCAGTGGCGAGGACAAATGGGAAAACGCCTTCGCCTCGCCGTCGCGTGCGATGCGTAACTCGCGTCCTCCATCGTTTAGCCTAACGAATGCCGCCGAGTTCGTGCGTGATTGCGCCGCCCACCAAAGTCCGCCGATCGTCAAAGCCAGTGCCGCTGCCAAAGGGAGCGCCCAACGTCCAAAGAAAACCGGCACGATATTCCTCGCGGGCGCGACTTCTGGCCGACTCATTTCGGCTTTGAACCGCGCCAAATCCGCCAGTTGAAGGCGAGCGTCCAAGGAACGCGAAAGTTTCCCCTGCAAGTGATGGCGCTCGATCGGCTCCACCTCCTCATCCAGCCAGGCCACCAGCTCCTCGTAAGTTACGTTATCGTTGCTCGGCTGCGATTCGCTGGACGCGACCTGCACTAACCGAGCACGACACTCCGCGCATCCGGCCAAATGGTCGCTCGCTTCCAACAATTCGTTAGGCGATAACTGCCGGTGCCGATAAGCGGTTAATTGTTCGGTTTCGAGATGGTGATCGTTCATCATTTCTTCCTCCCGTTAACTACAGTCGCGGAAATCCGGCTCTTATTTGTAAAAAATTCATTCGATCCATTTTTTCCAACCGGCACCAAGACGATCGCGTGCTACTCTTCGCAGGTTGATGACTTGCTGACGCTGCAGATGAAGACGCGCCGCGATCACCAGGTCATTCAAAGGTAGCGAAGACCAAAGTGCCGCGAATTCTTCCGCGACTATCTCCAGCGCCGCGGCGATTTGGCGGATCGTCGCAACACCACGAAAATCGAGTTCGATTGTCACCTCGGAATGAAGCAGAAATGCGCTCCGTTGTGGAACCGAAAGCATCTGAATTTCCTTCCATAACCAAGTAAGGTATTCCCGCCATTTTAACTCATCGTCTGGCGCCCAAGCCGATCCGTCCGCCGGCTCCGGCGTCGCGTCGCCATGCTGATCGTCCAACGAGATTTTCTCATCCGATATTTCCAGAAGTTCGCTCAGAACGCCGGCAAGGTCGCGCAGTTCGATCGGTCCACCGAGCCAGTTGAATAGGCTCGTAACAAGTTCGGCCAAATCCATGCGCGACCAACCACGCTCGCCGGTCGCCTCAACCGCCGCTGCCCGCGGATCACTCGTTAGCCACTCCGTTTTCGAGTTATGTGAAGGAACTCCCGAGTCGCTCCGCCACTTCGCGAAACCGCACCAACGTTCACCCGCTAGGCCATCCCAAATAGCGAAGCCGCGCCGAGAGGTCCGATTTTCTAAAAGATAACGCAGCCGATTGACTAGCACAGCCCGGCCCGGCCGTTCTACTCGGAGATATTGTGCCCAGGTGTTATAAGCCACTGCGGCGACATAACCGCGAAAGTTCACAATCGAAGAATCATCTCCACGTCGGCGAAGTCCCTGAAGGCGCTCGATCACTTCCGCTCGAACGGCACTCGTTAGTTCAGCGACTTCGTCGCGGCGCGTTCCCAGTTTCGAGTGCAAAACACGAGCGACGACCGGAGCTACTTCCCCCTCAAGCAATTGCGCCAACGCCGCGCTCGCCTCGATTTCCGTCGCCGCCGCGACAAAGGAAACGAGCAGTGGGTCATTCATCAAGGCGCAAACGTAGCATATTAATTGCCCTAAAACACTATTGCGAGTGCAGCAGCGTCTTTCCGGCTGCTTAATCCGGCGCGCTGCCTAAGTCTTTTGATTCTCGATGATTTTTTGATCTTAAAAACAGCCGGTGGACCGCGGAAGAATCCGGCGCAGCATATCACTCTATCGCAGATCCAGTGAAACTAAGTTACGTAATTCCTGTTGCGCCGCAGTGTAATCCGGCCTTAGCCGGAGAGCTTCGTTTAAGTGCGCGATTGCTTGAGCTCGATGACCGAGTTGCGCCAACAAACATGCCAAATCGTAATGTCCTTCCGCATAATCCGGTTTAACTTGCAGAGCCCGTTCTACATGGAATAGCGCCTCCTCGATCTTGCCCTTTCTGACAAAAGCGCCGGCTAGGTTGCTTTCTGCCTTGGCGTAGTTCGGATTGAGTTCGATCGCGCGTAGGAAATGCGAAGTCGCGGCATCCAGGCCGCCATTCTGACGCATAAGCGCGACACCCAAGTTGTTTTGGGCTTCAGCGTAATCGGGGTTAAAATCGACACCCCTTTGTAAGTAGTCGACCGCTTTCGCGATATTCCGAGTTTGAAGAAGCGCGGTTCCTTCTTCGCAATAAGCTACTCCAAGATTGTGCTCAGCATCCGCAAAATGCGGTCTCAATTCTAAAGACTTCTGGTAGCCGCGAACGATCTCTGCGAAAATACTGGAATCGGAGGACCAGGGACGCTGGCGATAGCTCGCCATTAAGGCGCTACCGAGATTGTTATACGCCTCTGCGTCGTTCTGATTTATTGCGATCGCCCTTCTAAAATTCTCGATCGCCTCGTCTATCCGGCCGCTTTGCACTAGCGTCAGGCCAAGGTTGTTAAAGGCAATGTAGTTATCAGAGGTAACACTTATCGCGTGACGCCAGAGAGTTTCGGTGTCCCTCCAATATTCGACATCTCGGAAGGTGCACGCTGCCAGGGATGCGACTATCAAGACGCTGCCAATTGGCAGGAACCTACGGAAGCGCGGTGACCGGTAAACCAGCGCATGCATGCCCCAAGCGACCGCAAGATACAAACCGATCTGCGGTAGATAAGTATAACGATCGGCGTGTGCATGCCAGCCCACTTGAATGATTCCGCTGGCTGGAATTAGTAATCCCAAGAACCACAGCCAGCCTACAAGCAGAGCAGGAATTCGCTTCCTATATACAAAACAGATCGTTGTTATGCCCGCTAACAAAAGAATGCCAATGATAATTTCAGCAATTTTCGCCTTAATGTCCGGATACGGATACAAAACAGCGAGATCTATTGGGTAGATCATCTGTCGAATATACGTCAGACAACTTAAGACAACGTTTCCAGAACGTTCTACTATTGTCAGACCCACATCTCTCGGGCGATCACTGCGCGCGATCAACGCGATTACGCATGTGGCGAGCGACAGCGTAAGAAGTGGAATCTTCTCGGCCATGAGCGGCTTCCATTTGGCCCATCGACTCGCGACAGCACCCGCCGATCTAACCCGTTCCAGCGGCCAGTAGTCTAGCAATAACAAGACAATCGGAACAGCCACAAAGCTCGGCTTGCACATAAGCCAAGCGCAAACAAAAAGATCAGCCGCACGTAAGCCCCAGTGGCTCGCGCAGAACGTTGAGCTTGCGTTACATGGCGTGCGTATGCGAGCAGGACCAATCCGAAGAATACGCCGGTTAACAAATCGTTACGGGCAGATATCCATGCCACAGGCTCAACTCGTAAAGGGTGAACCGCGAACACGGTTGCTACGAATACACTTATTCCGATCGAATTGGTCAGCGCCCGAAGAGCTAAGAACAAAAGGATCGCTGCCGTCGCATGCAGTATAAGATTTGTGAAGTGAGGCCCCCGTGGTTGCAGCCCGTGTAGCTGGCAATCCACCATGTGTGAGATAGCTGCGAGCGGTTGCCAGTGGTCCGCGCTGGCGTGAGTAAAGGCCCAGGCTATCCCGTGCCAGATAAGGCCACTGGTGATTTGCTCGTTCGCGAGAATAAAGTCTCGATCGTCATAGTTTAGAAACTCGCCGTTGATTTCGCGGCCGAACGCGATCCCAACGATTCGCCAGAAGGAAGATGCAAATCGTAAAAGCCTTCCAACGCGCAGTTAAACGACTCTTAGCCGGATGGTCTTGATCTTCGAGGCGCATTTGGCGAAGTTAAAGGCGAATCGATGTAGTTGAAGTCGCCGTAACTATTCGGCAGCGGACTTGCTCGGGGTTATGGCGGCAGTAGATGAGGACTGTGTTGATGAGTGCCGAAGATTTAGCGGGCATTCGCTAGTTGTATTACCCAAGAACCGAAGCGTAAATTCCGAAATCGATAAAAGCTTCGCGGCTGGCGTACGAAACCCAGTTGCGGGAGCAGGTGAGTAGAACAAGGAAACGGCCGCCAAATCTTCAACCGGCACAATTGGGACGTTTTCGAAACGCTCCTTGGCGATGCGTTTGGTTCCTTGCTGTCGCTCTTTATTTCCATGAATTCGGCCTCTTCTTTTTAATGCCGGCTTCGCGTTCCCATTTGGTGAAGTCGCGGGCGAGGCTACGTAGCGCGGAGATGGGTCATCTCAGGCTTTTCGCTGACAAGACGACGGCGGCAAATTCCGTCGGCGGCGGAACAGCCAGCGCGCGCCTGCGCACGATCTAAAGGAATGCACGCGTTACTTAATTATCTTCATTTGCTCCTCGGCCTGGATCTTGAACCGAAGTCTTTGAGTTTTTTCCAGGTCAGTTTGCGCGGGGTGATTATGTTCTTTGTCGCTTTACTCCTGGCGCGGGTGTCCGACCGACGTTCGCTGACCAAAAAATCGCCTTTCGATGTCGTGCTGCTCGTCCTGCTCGCCTCGGTTATGGCGCGCGCGGTCAATGGCAATTCCGCCTTTTTTCCGACGATCGGCACCGCGGCTTTCTTAGTCGGGCTGCATCGGCTGATCGCCTGGCTCTGTTGTCGCTGGCCGGCCGTGCGAAAGTTGATTAAAGGTCGCCCCGCCGTTCTGGTGCGCGACGGGAAATGGCAGCGGCCCGCCCTGCGGGCTAATAATGTGACGGAGGAGGATGTGTTGGAAGATATGCGCTTGACCACGAAGACCGACAAAGTTGAAGAGATCGACCTCGCGCTTCTGGAGGTGAGCGGCGATATCAGCTTCCTCCTGGCGAGTAAGAGTTAACGGCGCGGTCGAGAGGCGGTCAAAGAAAGAAGGAAGCGCGATATAACATCGGAAATCATCCGCTTATGGAAACTTCATCCCAAACAGTCTTTAGCGAAAACGCCGGCACGCACGTCCCCCGGCCGGGCGGCCTTATTGTTATCGAAAAAGAGCCGGTCAACCTGGAGATGCCTTTCGGCACGGTCGATCGCTTTCTTACTCCTAACGAACGGTTCTACGTGCGCTGCCATTTTCCAATTCCGAAGATAGACCCGAAGAAATGGCGGCTAGAGATTACCGGGGAAGTAAACAAACCGCTTACCATTGGCTTGGCTGATTTGCGTAAGATGAAAGCGCACACCACGACGGCCGTACTGGAGTGCGCCGGAAACAATCGCGTCTTTCTCATGCCAAAAGTAAAAGGCGCGCAATGGGGTCTGGGCGCCGTCGGCAATGCCGAATGGACCGGCGTTCGTCTGGCCGATCTACTTAAGCAGGCGGGAGTGAAAGCTGGGGCGCTGGAAGTGGTTCTCGAAGGAGCTGACGAGGGCGAAGTCAAAGAACCGCCTCGACCGGCCGGTAAGTTTCGATATGCCCGCAGCATTCCGCTAATGAAAGCGCAAGGCGATGTCCTGCTTGCTTATGAGATGAATGGTCAGCCGTTGAACGAAGCCCACGGCGCGCCGCTTCGTGCCATTGTTCCCGGATGGTATGGTATGGCCGCGGTCAAATGGCTCACTCGCATCCTTGTAACTAACGAACCTTTCCGAGGGTTTTACCAATCGATCGAATACACCGAATGGGTGCGGCCGCATAAGACATTGCCTGTTCAGGTTCAGTTAAGCGAGGTTCCCGTGAAGGCGCAAATTTCCCGTCCCGAAATGGGAGAAGTAGTTCCGGCGGGTAAGAAAGTCTGGGTCCGAGGCACAGCCTGGACGGCTGCCTCCGAAGTAACTAAAGTCGAAGTGAGCGCAGACTCTGGCGCGAATTGGGAAAGAGCAAACCTGTTAGGCAAGCACGTCAAGAATGCCTGGAGACTTTGGGAGTTCCAATGGTCTTCCCCGAAGAAACCTGGCAAGCAGATTCTAATGGTCAAGGCTACCGATGCACTGGGTCGCGAGCAACCTTTCGCCCGCGATCCCGACCGCGGCACCTACAAGATTAACCACTGCCTGCCGATTGAAGTAGAAGTGCGCTGACGTTAACTACTCAGATCGAAAAAATACCAGACCGTCGCCGCGAAATTCTAACTTTCGCCTTCCGTGTTTAAGCTAG
>CAXSCV010000105.1:7267-9375 GCA_964235895.1 uncultured Chthoniobacterales bacterium | reverse complement strand
TGGAAGAAAAGCGCGCGCAGTGGCTCAAAGAACATCCGGAGCCCTGGAGCAATGCGCCATCTCTTTCTCCCCGGCGTCGATCGTCGCACGCAATTCGTTGCCTACGCGCACATCCGACGAACCATGAACCTGCGGACGCCGTCGCGCGTCCGCCTCTAGTTGCGCGCGCAAGTCAGCCACGGTCACGCCGAGCTTTTCCAGGAGCGGTCGCGTCACGCCCTCGCCCTGGTCGAGGAGCGCGATCAGGAAATGTTCGTTGGTGATTTCCTGCTGATTGAATTGCGCAGCGAGAGCCTGCGAAGCCTGCAACGCTTGCTTCATTTTCTGGGTAAATTTATCCGGTCGCATAATTGAATTCCTCTTTTAGACATCGCGACGACAGCCCCGTTCAGCCGTTGACATATTTATGTCACGGTAACAGATTCAGCCATGCACCGGACCACCGTCCGCTTGGATGAGCATCTCCTCGCCGCGGCAAAAGAGTACGCCTCGCGCCACCGCCGCAGCTTAACCTCGGTGATCGAAGATGCCCTGCGCGCGCTCCTCGCGCGAGTTCCCGCGCCGAACTCCTCGCCTTCGAAGAAACGTCCTTTTCGCCTGCCGGTCTCAAAGGAAAAGGGTGGTCTCATGCCGGGAGTGAATCTGAATTCGAACGCGGAGCTGCTTGATCTGATGGAACGAGACCTCCCGCTCGACAAGCGGCGATAATGATTTTGCCGGACGTCAACGTCTTGGTGCATGCCTGGCGGCCCGATGCCGCGCGCCACGAAGAGTATCGCGACTGGCTCGAGACAGCGGTTCGTTCTGAAGAAAGCTTCGCCCTTTCTGAATTGGTCTTGAGCGGTTTTCTGCGTGTGGTGACTCACGTTAATGTGGTTCGCAAGCTGCGTGGGATTGATGACGCGTTCGCGTTCGTTGCCCTGCTGCGCTCGCGGTCAAACTGCGTCATCCTGCGGACAGGCGCGAGGCATTGGCCGATTTTCTTAGAACTTTGCCGAGCGAGCGGCGCGCGCGGCAACCTTGTGCCCGACGCATTTCACGCGGCGCTCGCGATCGAACATGGTTGCGAATGGATCACGACCGATCGCGACTTCGCGCGCTTTCCCGGTTTGCGCTGGCGACATCCGTTGGATTGAAAGACGCATCGCCGCGCAGCCTTCGGTTAGCGGAGCGTTTGGGCGATAAACTTAGATCAATGAGTTCCGCCAACCCCGAGCCGCTCTGGCGTGAAGTCGTCGGCGACACGGAGCCGTGGCGACGGGGCCGGCTCGCCTTGATCATTTTCGGAGTCCTCACGTTCCTGAATCACGCGATCGTTTTCGGCGCGGATATTCTCAGCGGAAACATCCAGCATCTTTTCGGCATCGGCGGTTTCGCGCTGCTTTTCTGGATTCAATTCTACTTCATCTGGGTCGGGATCCATTGGGTGCGCTGGCTGAACGCGGTTTTTAGTGGTCTGGCGGGATTTGCTTTCGTCATCTGGGGCTTCCGTGATGGCAGCACTTTGATGATCGCCACCGGGGCATATCTGCTCGTGGTCGCGGGCTATATCGGGCTGGCGCCCTCGGTGTTTTTCTTCGCGCAACGCCAACGAGAAAAATCTCGGTGGAAAGAAAACCTGACCGTCGCGGCGATCATGCTTTTGTTGCTCGCGAGTTTGAGCGGCGCGGCCTCCGGCCTCTCGGCCTACCGTAGACAACGCGTCGCCGAAGGACGAGCCTTCGCCGATCGTGCCTTCCGGCGAATTTTCACTGAGCACGACGATGAATTCCTCGTCCGTCACGTGACCGCGCAAGCGATGCGAGATATTGGCGAGCCGCGCTGGCGTTCTCTGACCAGCGAAATCAATGGGCGCTTTGGTGAAGTGCTCGAGATCAAGCCAGCGGTCGGCTGGCTGCGGTGCTGGTACCGTTGGCCGGCCACGATCGTCTCCGAGGGACGCATGCTGGCCGAGACCACCGACGCCAGTGACCGCCCTCTCCTCCTGCAATTGAATCTCGGGGAAGCGGGCGGCGGTTGGAAAATCTCCGGGGTCTTCTGGCGCTGACGTTTCCGCCGCCGCAGTGATGGGCGCTCGCGCGCGCGATCCGATTGCGAGCGGGATCGCG
>CAXSCV010000105.1:0-7257 GCA_964235895.1 uncultured Chthoniobacterales bacterium | reverse complement strand
CTGTCTCACCCATGGCCGACGGCGAGGAACCATTTTATCGACGCGCGCTGACGCTTTTGCGCGCGGGTCCGTTCCGGCGTTACATGGTCGGCTCGGCCATTTCCGATACCGGGACCTGGATGCAGGTGATGGCGCAAGCGTGGGTGGTCAGCTCGCTCACCGACAAAGCGCTCGTCCTCGGGATGGTCAATTTTTGCGCCGGCATTCCGACGCTCCTCCTAACGATGATCGGCGGGTCGTATGCGGACAAACACGACAAGCGCAAGATTTTGATCATCACCCAGATCGTGCAGATCTGTTCCGCGGCCACGCTCGGATCGCTCGTGCTGACCCATCATCTTCAAATCTGGCACGTGCTCGTGCTCGCGGCCGTCCTCGGCTCGTGCGTCGCGTTTGAAATGCCTGCGCTCTCCGCGCTCGTGCCGGAGTTGGTCACGAAAGACGAGATCGCGACCGCGATTGCGCTCGATCGTTCGGTCTTCCACGGCTCGCGTTTAGTCGGGCCTTCGCTCGCCGGATTGTTTGTCGGTTGGTGGGGCGCAGCCTCGGCATTTTTTTGTAACGCCGGTTCGTTCTTCGCGCTGATCATCGCGATGCTTTCGCTCCCGCCGCGCGTTGCCGGCACGGCGGAGGAGGAAGAGCAGCGCCGCAGCGGTTTCAAGGATGGCTTCATCTACGTGCGGCAGGATCGAACCATAATTTCGATGATCATGCTCATCGCCCTAACGACTATTTTTGTTTACCCGGTCTTCTCGGTCATGCTCCCGCTTTACGTCCGCAACATTCTCCATCTCGGTCCCGATCGGCTCGGCTTTCTCATGGGAACTTCGGCCGTCGGTTCGCTTTGCGGCGCACTCGGCTTGCTCAGCGTCGCGCGCCGCTTGCGTCTGAAATTCATGACCGCGGCCGTCCTGCTCGTCGCGTCCGCGCTTTTCGCGCTCTCGCAATCGAGCAGCTTCTACGTCACCGCCGCCTGCATGGGCACGCTCGCGGTCGGCTTGTCGCTTAACTTCGGACTCGCGGGCACGATCGTGCAGGAACGCGCGCCCGGTCCGCTCCGCGGAAGAATCTCGGCGATCTTCGGCCTGAGCTTCTTCGGGCTGATGCCGATCGCCGGCCTGTTACTCCCGGCGGTTTCCGATTGGTTAGGCATGCGCACCACCATTTGCATCGGCGCGATTTGTTTCGGCGCTGGTTCCGTCACCGTGCTCACGCTCGCCGGCCGGACGGTGTGCAATCGTCCGCCCACGAAAACCGCGGACGTCGAATCTGAAGTGGCGCCGGTCTTGTAGGACTCGTTAGGCCGAGATGATTTCCTTTTCGACTTGCTGGAATTCCGGGCGGCACAAAGCCGGCGACGAAATGCTGCGCGAGATCAAAGGCGAGCTCGGCTTTAGCCACATCGAGCTCGGTCACGGCATTCGTATTTCGCTCATGCCCGGCATTCAAAAAATGTTCGAGGCCGGCGAAGTCACCTTCAGCAGTCTGCACAATTATTGTCCGCTGCCGGTCGAGGTCATGCACGCTTCGCCGGATTGCTACAAGTTCTCCGCCGGCACTTCGCGCGAACGGGAGCGCGCGATCAAACAAACATTTCAGACGATCGATTTTGCCGAGCGCCTCGGCGCGCCTTTCGTCGTTTTGCATTGCGGCGAAGTGCCCATGAATCCGATTACCGATGAGTTGATCGCGCTCGCAAAAAAGGGCGAGCTGAACTCGCGCGATTACGTGAAACGCAAAATCGCCGCGGTGAAAAAGCGCGAAGAAAACGCGCACTGGCCGCTCGAACGCGTAAAGGAATGTTTGAGGCGCATCGTCGAATACGCCGCTTCGAAAAATGTCCGCCTCGGAGTGGAAGGCCGCCGCGGTTATGAAGAAATGCCTAACGAACGCGAGCTGCCCGCGCTCCTCGACGAATTGAACTCGCCGGTCGCCGGTTACTGGCACGACTTCGGCCATATTCAGATCAAAGAAAATCTCGGATTTCTCGATCACGAAGAGTGGCTGCGTTTGATCGGCGCGCGCGCCTTCGGCTGCCATCTGCAGGATGTGATTTGGCCGGGGCAGGATCATCAGCCGCCCTTTGCCGGTCACGTCGATCTCGAAAAACTTGTCCCTCTCCTGCCCGCGACCTGCTTATTTGTCTGGGAAATGAGCCCGCGAAAATCCGCCGAGGAAATCCGGCGCTCGGTCGTTCTCTGGAAAGAACGCTTCGGCGAATGAAGAAAATCCTTCTCACGCTCCTGCAACTCATCGTCACGGTTGCGGTGCTTTATTGGGTGTTCCACGACCCGGCCAAACGCGCGCAAATGGCCGTCGCTTTGCGCACCGCGAATTATCGCTGGGTCGCGCTCTCCGTCGTCGCCTACATCATGGTGGAAATCGCCGCGGCCGTTCGTTGGAAGATTCTGCTCAAGGTCCAAAAAATCGATCTCAGTATTCCGCGCACCGCCGGCTTGTTCCTAATCGGAATGTTCTACAACCAATTCCTCCCCGGCGGCACCGGCGGCGATTTGATCAAGACTTATCTCCTCTTCAAAGAAGCGCCCGCAAAAAAACTCGGAGCACTTCTCGCCGTTCTTTTCGATCGCATCATCGGGCTGGTCGCGCTCATCTCCATCACCGGTGTGCTCATCGCCTTGCGCTATGATTTTCTCGCGAAAACTCCGGAGACGCGGCGTTTGCTTTTTGGTTTGCTCGCGATCCTTGGCAGCGCCGTGCTCGCCTTGCTAACCAGTTTCATCATCAGCGGATTCAACCTGCTCCATTCGCTTCCGCAAAAAATTCCCGGCCGTGAAAGACTCATCGAACTTTCCGCCGCATATCATCTTTATGCGCGGCATTGGTTCGCCACGCTCGCCGCTTTCGGGATGTCGCTCATCGCACATCTCTCGACTTTTCTGACTTTCTTTTGCGTCGCGAAAGCCTTCAAGGAAAGCGCCGGCGTCGGCTTGCTCGATTTCTTTTCCATCATGCCAATCGAGCGCACCGTTTCTTCGTTGCCGATCAGTCTTGCCGGGATCGGTTGGCGCGAAAAAGTTCTGCAAATTCTTCTCTCGCAACTCTGCCACGTCGAGCAAAGCGTGGCCGCGCTCATCGGTTCGATGAGTTTCCTGGTCATGCTCCTTTGCTGCGTGCCGGGCGGTTTGGTTTATCTCTTCTACCGTCCGAGCGGAGCGACCGGCCGCGTGAAATTGAGTGAGATGCGCGAAGAAGTTGCCACTGTCGAACATGGCATCGGCGAAGAGCGCTAAAAAAACTTCCGAGCCCGCGCGCGGATCGCCGCGGCCGATCGTCGCCGCAACTTTTGCCATGACCGCTGATGGCAAAATCACCACGCGCGAATACACGCCGATCGATTTCACTTCACGCGCTGACAAGCTCCATCTCTTGCGCCAGCGCTCGTTAGCCGATGCGGTCATGATCGGTCATCGAACGTTGCAAGCGGATAACGTCCGGCTCGGTTTGCCGAAAGGCGAATTGCGCGATGAGCGGATCGCGCGCGGACAAACACCTTCGCCTTTGCGCGTGATCGTTTCGATCGAAGGCCGCATCGATTCGTCGCTGAAAATTTTCCAATCCGAAATCGCGCCGATCATTATTTTCTCGACCACGAAAATGCCGCGCGAATTCCAGGACTCGTTAGGCGAAAAAGCCACGCTCCATTTGAGCGACGCGCCGGAGGTCGATCTCCGCGCGATGCTTCAACAACTGCGCGCGCAATACGGAGTGAAGTCGGTCGCGTGCGAAGGCGGCGCTTCGCTGTTTCGTTCGCTCCTCGAAGAAAAGCTGGTCGACCAACTCAATCTCACGATCGCGCCTTATCTTTTCGGCGGCCGCCGCGCGCCCACGCTCACCGGCACGAGTCCGGAATTTTTTCCCGCGAGTATTCGTTGCCAGCTCGCGGAATTTCGCACGGTCGGTGATGAATGTTTCCTGACTTATCGCTTCCCGCGTTCGCGGAATTTGCGCGCGCATCGGTAAGTGCATTGCCGCGATTCGTGGCGCAGCTAGCTTGAATGCGGCGCGGATTTTTCCGCCAATATGCACACCGGAAACTCCATCATCATGCAGGCGCCGAAGATGGACATTTTCGAAACCGCCGCCGATCTGGAGCGCTGGCCGGAGATCCTGCCGCATTATCGTTACATTCGGTATCTGGAGCGCGGCGCGACGCGTAATACTGTCGTGATGGCCGCCGTTCGTTCAGGAATTCCAATCTCATGGACCTCTGAACAGATCATCGACCGAGAAAAACTGGAGGTGCGTTTTCATCATCTCAAAGCGTTCACCAAAGGCATGAAAGTCGTCTGGACATTTAATGAAACGCCCGCCGGCGTGCTCGTGCAGATTGTGCATGATCTGCGGTTTCGCATTCGCGCGCTCGCGCCCGCCGCGGATCAAATTATCGGCAACTTTTTCATCCACCACATCGCCGGCGAAACGTTGCGCCACATGAAGGCGTATCTGGAAGCGCGCGCTTAGAATTTCATTTCGTGCGAAACGCCAAACAACGTCGCGTGGTTATCACCGGGCTCGGTCCGATCACCTGCATCGGGACTGGCCGCGCGGATTTTTGGAAAGGAATTCGCGCGGAGAAAAGCGGCATCCAACGGATCGAAAGTTTCGATACCACGCCGTTTCACGCGCATTGCGGCGGCGAGATTCGTGATTGGATTCCGGAAAATCATTTCCCGCCGCATCGTTTAAAGCGGCTTGATCGTTACGCGCAATTTTCTGTCGCGTCCGCGCGCATGGCCTTGGACGACGCCGGCCTTCCGTGGTCGCGCGAGCAACCACAACATCGCGTCGGCGTCAGCTTCGGCACCGCGCTCGGCGGCATCGCGAATGCCGAAGATCAGCACGCGCATTTTTTGAAAAAAGGAACACGCGGGGTCAATCAAACGCTCGCGCTGCAAGTCTTCGGCGGCTCCGCGCACTCGAACATTGCGATCGAGTTCGGCTTTCGCGGCGTCGGCACGACGAACTCGAACAGCTGCGCGAGCGGCACGGTCGCGGTCGGCGAAGCGCTTCGTTATATCCGCGATGATTTTGCCGATGTCGTGATCGCCGGCGGCGCGGAAGCTCCGCTCAGTCCGCTCACTTTCGGCGCCTTCGCCATTATCAAAACCATGAGCCAATTCACCGGCGATCCGGCGGAAGCTTGTCGGCCCTTCGATCTCGCGCGCGACGGATTCGTCATGGGCGAAGGCGCGGCCTCGTTAGTCCTCGAAGAACTCGAACACGCCCGCGCGCGCGGCGCGCACATTTATGCGGAAGTGCTCGGCTACAGTTTGAACAACGACGCCTTCCATATGACCTCGCCACTGCCCACTGGCGATTCCTGTATCCGCGCGATGCGCGACTCGTTAGGCGATGCCGATTTGGAAGCGGAACAAATTGATTACGTCAACGCGCACGCCAGTTCGACGCAACTCAACGACAGCACCGAGACGATGGCGCTGAAGGAAGTTTTCGGCGCGCATGCACGGCGATTTGCGGTCAGCGGAACGAAGGCATTCACCGCGCATCCGTTGGGCGCAACCGGCGCGATCGAAGCGGCCATCTGCGCGCTCGCGCTCGAGCACGGATGGATTCCGCCGACCTTGAATCGCACCAATGCCGATCCCGCATGCGATCTCGATGTTGTGCCTAACGAGGGCCGCGCTGCCGAGTTGAATTATGTCATGAGCAATTCCTTCGGCTTCGGCGGAATCAACTCATGCGTGATTCTCGGACGCGTTCGTTAGGGAGCAAGTCGGGCCGGTTTTCGCGGGTCCGTTTCAGCGCCTGCTCTTTTCGCCAGGCGGCGATCTCCGCGTGATTTCCAGAGAGCAATATTTCGGGAATTTTCCAACCGCGAAACTCCGCCGGCCGAGTGTATTGCGGACCTTCGAGCAGCCCGCTGGAAAAGCTGTCGTTAGGCGCGGATTCTTCGTGGCCGAGAACGCCCGGCAACAAACGCACGACCGCGTCCACCAACACGGCGGCCGCGATCGCGCCATTCGTCAGGACGTAATCGCCGATGGAAATTTCTTCGTCGACCAAATGCTCGGTCACGCGATGATCGATCCCTTCGTAATGTCCGCAGATGATGATCAAGTGCGGCGCATTCGAAAGTTTTGCGGCAACTGATTGACTAAAACGGCGTCCTTGCGGCGTCATGAGCAGGACGCGACTTTCAGGTGTTTTCAATTGTTCGACCGCCGCGAAAACCGGCTCCGGTTTCATGACCATTCCTGGTCCGCCGCCGAACGGCGAGTCGTCGGTCATGCGATGTTTATCCGTCGTCCAATCGCGCAAATTGTGAATGCGCAAATCGAGAGCGCCGTTTGTCTGCGCGCGTTTCATCATGCTTTCCTGCAGTGGCGCGCGACAGATTTCAGGAAAGAGCGTGAGGATGTCGATGCGCATGCAGAACGAAAGTGGAACACGCGGCCGCGGCTGCAACTCTCTTGAACTGCACGCGGCGAATTTATTAGAATGACCACACGCGTGAGTACACCGAAAAATCTGGACGATGTGCGCGCGGCTTTCGAAACGCGCGATGTCTTGAAACGATCGGATGCGCAGTTGGAGGAATTGCTCGTGGCGCTCGCTTCCGAGAAGATTTCCGATCCGGCCATGCGCGCGCAAGCTCGCGAAATGAGCGAAACGATTCGGCAACTGATGGAAAATCGCCGGGTCGAACAACTTGGTCGGCGCACGCCGAAGCTGGCTTGGGCCGCAATTCTGCTGTTGCTCGCTGCGTTAGTTTTCTCGGTTGGTCGAAATTATTTGCCAGGGAGCGGCGAACGCCTAACGAGTGAAACGAGCACGGAGCTGAGTCCGTTGAACAATCCGATTCCAACGGAGCAAGCGTGGATCGATTCGCGCACGCAATTAACCATTCCGGAATTGGCGCGACGGGCGCCCGGCCTTCGGAGCGGCAATCTTCAGGCTTGGTGGGCCGGCGAACAGGCGCGGCAAGTTCAACGATTGGAAGCGCAGGCCAAGCGACAAGCGCTGGCCGGCGATCGCGACGGCGCGGCGTTAAGTGCGAGCCGGGCCGATTCTATCCGAAGTGGAATTCCCGCCCTGGCCGATTTCGAGCGGCCACCCGCGCGCTAAAAATTACTCAACGATCTCGAGCGTAGCGCGCTGATCGTGCCGCGCGGCCGAGCTGGAAAGAAGCGCGCGGATGGCCTGAATGGTCTGGCCGTTGCGGCCGATGATGCGGCCGTGGCGGCGAACGCGCCACGCCTGCTCGACGTCGCG
>CAXSCV010000104.1:6681-9495 GCA_964235895.1 uncultured Chthoniobacterales bacterium | reverse complement strand
GATCTCATTCAACCCGGGCACATTTTTCCTTTGCGCGCGAAAGACGGCGGCGTCCTGCGGCGCGCCGGACATACGGAAGCGGCGGTCGACCTCGCGCGCATGGCCGGGCTGCAATCCGCCGGCGTGCTCTGCGAAATTTTGCACGACGACGGAACGATGGCGCGGTTGCCGGAGTTGATGGATTTCAAACGCAAACACGGCCTGCGCATTTGCACGATCCAAAGTTTGATCGCGTATCGCCGCGTGAAAGAAAAGCTGATCGAGCGCGAACAGGTGATTAAATTGCCGACCGATTACGGCGACTTCGATTTGCATCTTTATCATTCGAAACTCGATGGCGCGCATCATCTTGCGTTGGTCAAAGGAACCATTTCCAAAACCGAGCCGGTGCTGGTGCGCGTACACAGCGAATGCCTAACGGGTGATGTCTTCGGTTCGCGGCGTTGCGATTGCGGAAATCAATTGCACGCCGCGCTTCAACAAATCTCCGATGAAGGCAACGGCGTGCTCGTATACATGCGCCAGGAAGGCCGCGGCATCGGGCTCGCGAACAAAATTCACGCCTACAAATTGCAGGAGGAAGGGCTCGATACGGTGGAAGCAAACGCGCGACTCGGCTTCGGCAGCGACCTGCGCGATTACGGAATCGGCGCACAGATTTTGTTCGATCTCGGCGTGCGCAAATTTCGCTTCCTAACGAACAATCCTAAGAAGGTGGTCGGCTTGGAAGGTTACGGAATTCAAATGGTCGAGCAGGTGCCGATTCGAAGCGAAGCGAATCCGCACAACGCAAAATATTTGGAAACGAAGCGCGTGAAGATGGGCCATTTGCTTTAGCCGGCGCGCGCCGTTTTATGTCGAACGCCGCCGCCCCGCGCCCTCGTCCCGCCGCGAATAATCGCCGGTTCACGATCGTGGCCAGCCGGTTCAACGAACGCTATGTGGACGGTTTGATCGACCATGCGACCGAAGAATTGCGCGCGCTGGATTCGGGAGCGCAACTAACGAGTCTGCGCGTTCCCGGGTCATTCGAAATTCCGATTGTCGTCCGGGAAATTGCGCTGCAAAAAAGCGCGGACGCGATCATTGCCATCGGCGTCATTTTACGCGGCAGCACTGCGCACGCGGAACATCTCAGCACCTCCGTCACGCAGGCGCTGCAACAGATCGCGCTCGAACATGGCGTGCCCGTGATAAACGCGGTGCTCGGTTTGGAAAACGAAGAGCAAGCGCGCGAACGTTGTTTGGAAAAGAAGATTAATCGCGGAATTGAAGCCGCGCGCGCGGCGGTTGAGATTGCCGATCTCATGGCTGAACTCCGCGCAAAATAAGTCATGGGAAAACGGCGCATGGCGCGGCAAGCCGCGATTCAATTTCATTTCTGGCGCGATGCGCACGGCGGCGATGCGCCGGAAAAGATGGAGGAGTTTTGGGAATTTTGTCCGGCCAAACCGAACGTCCGCGCCTTCGCCCAACCTTTGATCGACGGCATGCTCGAACATCAAACGGAGATCGACAAACGGATCGCGCGTTACACTGAGAATTATAATCTCAACCGCATCTCGCCGGTCGACCGCGCGATCCTGCGCCTGGCCACTTTCGAGTTACTGCAACGCGATGACATTCCGCCGGTTGTTTCAATTAACGAAGCGATCGAGCTGGCCAAAACTTTCGGCGGTCCGGATTCCGGTCGTTTTGTGAATGGCGTGCTCGACCGAGTAAAAGACGATCTCTCGCGACCGCTCCGCGAAGCGGCGGCCAAGCCTCCGGTCTAACGACTAGAGAAGTTGTGTCTCGTGCGCGCGGACCACGACTACTTCCTGGCGAAAACGCTTCTCCAGCTCGCGCCGATATTCGCTCCACCAGTTCGTCTCTAATTCGTTCGTCATCACTTCGAAGACAGCGATTTCATCACGGCTGGAATTTTTCTCGCCCGGCTTCCAATGACCTTCCGCGCGCGCGGGATGGTAAACGGTCAGCCCGCCAAAGCGCTCGGTCAGCTCGTGCCGGACGCGACTGTATTCTTCGCTCGGAAAAGCCTCCCGCGCATTGTCGTGCAGCGGCAGAAGAATCTGGACGAGATGCATGCGTTTGCCTAACGAGTGCTCGCGGGCAGCACGCGTCCGGTCACTTCGCCGAAGCCGACGCGGTAACCGTCTCCTTGCGCCCAGCCGGTGATGGTGAGCGCGTCGCCGTCTTCCAACCACTTCCGCTCTTCGCCATCGAGCAACGCGATCGGGTTCGCACCGCGCCAGGTCAATTCCAACATGCAGCCGCGCGAATCTTCCGTCGGCCCGCTGATCGTCCCGCTGGCCAGCAAATCGCCTGGCTGCAGGTTACAGCCGCCGACGGTGTGATGCGCGAGTTGCTGCGCGATGCTCCAGTAAAGATTCTGAAAATTCGTTCGCGTGATGACGTGCGGCGCGTCCATCGATTTGCTCTGCAAACGCGCTTCGAGATTGATGTCGTAGGTGACATCTTTCGCCGCGCGCAAATATGCGAGCGGCTCCGGATCCTGCGCCGGCAACGATTTCCGAAACGGCTCGAGCGCTTCCAAAGTCACAACCCAGGGCGAGATGCTGGTGCAGAAATTTTTCGCTAAAAATGGACCAAGCGGCTGGTATTCCCACGTCTGCAAATCGCGCGCGCTCCAGTCGTTCATCAGGACGAGCCCGAAGATGTGATCGTGCGCGCTTGCGACCGGAATCGGTTCGCCTAACGAGTTTCCCGGCCCGATAAAAAAAGCCGTTTCCAATTCGAAATCCATGCTGCGGCTCGGCCCGAAACTGGGCGCGGCGGCATCGGCTGCTTTGG
>CAXSCV010000104.1:0-6653 GCA_964235895.1 uncultured Chthoniobacterales bacterium | reverse complement strand
AGCCGCTCGGCACGATGGAACTGGCGCGACCGTGATACGCGACGGGAAGCCATTTCCAGTTCGGCATGAGCGCATTTTCCGGCCCGCGCAACATGGTGCCGACATTGTGCGCGTGATGATAAGAGGAATAAAAATCGGTGTAATCGCCGATGCGCGCGGGCAACTGCATGGTGACGTGTTTCTGCTGATAAAAAGCGTGATTGCGCAAAGCGGAATCCCGCAGCTCGCCGGCTTCCGCGCGCAAGAGTTGCTGCAAAATCTCCCGAGTTTTTTTCCAGGCGGACCGGCCTAACGAGAAGAAGGCATTCAGAGAATCGCTTGCGAAAACATCGCGCTCCTGAAATTCCGGGAAACGAAATTTCCCTTTCTCCTCGAGCACGGAAAGATCCAGCACCATCTCGCCGATCGCCACCCCGACGCGCGCCGTGCCGACCGCGGGCCGAAAGATTCCGAAGGGCAGATTCTGAATTGGAAAATGCGAATCCGGCGCAACCTCGATGAAAGAACGGAGCGGAGCAGCCATGGGCACGCGCTACAAATCTCCGACGCGTCGCAATTGTCTAGCAGCCGTTTGTTTCGGGCCGAGCGCTGGCCCGGTTATCCTGAGTGTCGCGCGCGGCCGGCCGGTGTATTTTGTTCGCCATGAAATTACCGGGGCCGCAGTTTTTGGGATTGGCCTACTTCGCTTCCGAGTCGCTTCTAGCGGTGAGTAGACGCTCGCGCGGAGATGGCGCGCGGCAGGATCGAAGCACGCTGCGAATATTGTGGATCGTCATCATGATCAGCGTCATCGCCGGTATAAACGTCGCCCGCACCTGGCCCGCGGCGGCGCTGCCGCAGCCCGATTTATTCGCGGCCATCGGTCTCGGACTTTTCGTGTTGGGAATTGTTTTGCGCTGGTGGGCGATCGTGGTCCTCGGCCGGTTCTTCACGGTCGATGTGCGGATCGCGAAAGATCACCAGTTAGTTGAAACCGGGCCGTTTCGTTTCCTGCGACATCCGTCCTATACCGGCGCGTTACTGGCCGTTGTCGGATTCGCGCTCTCCTTGCGAAACTGGGCCGCGCTGCTCATGATCGTCTTGCCAATTTTGGCCGCGTTCATCCGTCGCATGAACGTCGAGGAAGAAGCTTTGACTAACGCGCTTGGCGCGCACTACATCGCCTACATGCGACGAACGAAGCGGCTTCTGCCCGGCGTGTACTAGCTGGCCTCGAAAATCTCAGCTGTCGATGCGCGGGACCTTGCCGTAATCTTTCCGCCATGACTCTCCCGGAGCGGATCGACTCGGATTTGAAGGAAGCCATGCGCGCAAAAGATGCGGGCAAGCTCGGCGTCCTGCGCATGTTGAAGTCGGCCATCAAATATTCCGCGATCGAAAAAGCTGGCGCGGACGGACAACTCGACGACGTGGAAGCGACGCAGGTCATTCGCAAGCAAGTGAAGCAACGGCAGGACTCGATCGAGCAATTCGAAAAAGGCGGCCGGCCCGAATTGGCCGCAAAAGAAAAAGACGAGTTGGCGATCCTCTCCACTTACTTGCCGCAAGCGATGAGCGCGGACGAAATGGCGCGCGCCGTCCGTGAAGCGATCGCGGAGACCGGCGCGACTTCGCGCGCGCAAATGGGCGCGGTTATGAAAGTGCTGCAAACAAAACTGGCCGGTCGCGCCGACGGAAAGACGCTCAGTCAGGAAGTGCAGCGGCAGCTTGCCTAACGAGACGCCGGATGCTGTCCGCGATCATTGTGGCCGGCGGCAGCGGACGGCGCATGGGCTTCGACAAAACTTTTGCCTCGTTAGGCGACAAGCCGATTGTGGGGCACGCAATCGCGGCTTTCGAAGCGGCGGATTGCGTCGACGAAATTATTCTGGTCGGCCGACAGGAACGTTTGGCGGAACTGGAAGCGCTCGTCGCTTCGCAAACGTTTCGAAAAGTGCGGTGCGTGATCGCAGGCGGCGAGCATCGGCAGGATTCTGTGCAGGCTGGTTTGCACGCGTTGGCGGCCGAAGCGACCTGCGTGGCAGTGCATGACGCCGCCCGACCACTCGTTAGGCCAGAACAGATCACGCGTGTTTTTGAAATGGCGCGCGCGCACGGCGCGGCGGCTTTGGCGGCCTCGGTCATCGATACATTGAAGCGCGCGAGCGGAGACGGGATTGTCCAAGATTCACTCGAGCGAGAAAATGTTTACGCGATGCAGACGCCGCAGATTTTCGCTCGCGAATTACTCGAAGAAGCCTTCGCGTTCGTGGCCGCGAAGCAGCTTTCGATCACCGACGAAGTTTCCGCGGTGCAACGACTTGGTCGTGAAGTGCGTCTGGTGCCGAATGACGATTTCAATTTCAAAATCACTTTCCCTCGCGATCTCGCGCTGGCCGAAATGGTTTTGGCAGAACGCGCGACAAACGCGTAGCCGCCGCTACTTCGTCATCGCTTCCAGCGCTGCAGCCACATCCGTTTTTCGAAAAGCGCGACCGCGCGGCAATTTCTCGCCCGAGGCAAAATCGCGCCCGCGCATGATCTCGCCGTTCCGCCAAATCCAAGCGTCACGATTGTAGGGACCGACGCGGCGCGGATCGGTCCACGTGTGAATGGAAAGCAGCCGATCAGTCACGGCCGCGGCGATATGCATCGGACCGCTGTCCACGCTAACGACGAACTGCGCGTGCCGGATTAAGAAAATCAGCTGCAACAAAGTGGTTTGCCCGCTGAGATCGACGCAGTGCTCGGGCAGCGCAATGCGCAATTTGGATTGGCCGACAATGACCACACGTTCCACCGAAGCAGCCCGGCAAAATTCCGCGATGGCGGCCTCGCCTAACGACTTGCCGCGACCGCGCGCAAACGGGTGGAGCAACAAAAACGGCGGATAGGTATCGAAGTGCGGCAAGGGATCGCCGCTCGGCAACGGAAAACGCAAAGGCGCGCCGCTTTGTGCGCCGGCGAGCGCGGCTAATTTCAAATAGCGATCGACGGCATGCTCGCGGCGATCGACGCGCGCGCTTCGGTTATAAAAAAAACGCGCGCCTTCGCGCGCATCGCTCGCGCCGAGAAGCTCGCGCGCGCCGCTGATTTTTCCGATGAGCGCGCTGCGAAGAAGGCCTTGAAAATCAATCGCGAGATCGGGCCGAAGTTTGCGCGTTTGCCGCAACCACGGAAGCAAATTGGCCGGGCCGCCCAGTCCGCGAAATTCGCCGCGCGGAAAAATTCGCACGTGATTGATGTCGGGATTGCCGCGGAGGAGCGTGGCCCATTCAGGGTTGATCATCCAGGTGATCTCGGCCTGCGGATGCGCGTCGCGAATGGCCGCGACCGCGGGAAGTGTATGTACGACGTCGCCGAGCGAGCTGGGTTTGATGACGAGAATGGATTCGCGGCGCGACATCGGTAAGTGCGGCGCAAATCGCCTAACGACCAAGCTCGAGGCGGTCGGCGAGCAAGCGCGGCAAGCCGGCTGCGATCACTTTTCTCTGCGCGGCCGCGATGTCGTAAGGCACACGCCGTTGCTCCACCACGTTGCGCTCGAGGTCGTAAATGCAATAAGCGGCGCGCGCGTCGCCGTCGCGCGGTTGGCCGACGCTTCCGGTGTTGATGAAATATTTTTTGCCGGGCTCGATCGTCAGGCGTTCGGTCACGACCCGGCGCACTCCTTCATCGCGCACGAACGCGCCGGCCACATGGGTGTGACCGAAAAAACAAACCGGCGTGTGCTGGTAAGTGAAGCTGGCCACGGCGTCCAGATCCTTGAAGACGTAACCCCATTCGGCGGGGGTATCGAGGGTGGCGTGAACGATGGTAAAGTCGCGCACTTGCCTCGTTAGGCGCAATTCGCTCAGCCATTCTTTGTCGACTTCGGTGAGATGCGCGCGGGTCCAGTGAATGGCGCGTTCCGCAAGATCGTTGAAGTCCCGCGAAGAATGTCCGAGCGAGGCCTGTTCGTCATGATTTCCTTTCACGACCGGGCAATCGAGTTGGCGAATCAACTCCACACACTCGTGCGGATTGGCGTTATAGCCGACGAGATCGCCCAGGCAGGCGAACTGCGTGCACTCCTTTTCCTGTGCGTCGCGCAGGACCGCCTCGATGGCTTCGAGGTTCCCATGCAGGTCACTAAAGATGGCGAAGCGCATGCGCGAATTGAGCTAGCGCGCGACATCCGGAATGCGCTGAGCGAGCGGAAGATTGAGCCGGTCTTCGAGGAATTTCAACCGATTGATCAAGGTGGGCAGCCGCTCGCTTTCGCCTAACGAGTAAAGATGGCGGAGCTTTTTGTAAGCTTCTTCTTCGCGGCCAGGGCAACGCGAAAGCTCGTAGGCGCTGAAGCGTTTGTCGTAACTGGGCGCGCCCGGCTGTACGGCCGCCTTTTCGAAAAACTCCGCGGCGCGCGCGTGGTCGAGATATTTGTCGCGATAAAGCCGCCCGAGCGCTTCGTAAAGTCCCGGCTGGTCGGGGTTATTTTCGATTCCGCGCTCGAGAAAATCTTTTCCGAGATCGAAATATTCGCGCTGCTTTTTAATGCGAAGCGCGAGACGCGGCTGCGTCGGATCGTTCAAAGCGGCCGCGCTCGCGTTCCAAGCCATGTGCCACGCGGCCATGTCCCAAAAAAGAATTCCGCGCGGCTGCAAGGTCGTGACCTGACGGAACAAAAGCAGCACGCGCGTCCAATCGGTTTGTTCCCACGCAACGTGCGCCTGGACAAAAAGAAGATCAGCCACGAGCGAACGAAATCCGCTCAAGGCCGCGACGAATCCGAGTTGGCCAATTTCTTCGCGCGCAGCGAGGCCGGGCGGCGCGACGCGAAGATGATGTTCGGCGGCCGTAAGGAAGAGCGCGTGTTCGATAGGAATTTTCGCCGCGCCAAAAAACACCAGCGTCAGCAGGACAAGCGCGATTCTCATAATTCCTTTCCTTCAAATACGGCGGTCGCGAGCAGTAGGTAGAGAATGATGTAGAAAAAACCCAGTAGGGCGATCTTCGCGAAAAACGCCATCGGAATGGCCGTGCCCGCGATCACTTCGTCGGCCAGATTGAACTGCTGCAGGTCCGGGAAAAAAAGCGCGACCACGGCAAGAAACGCGCGACTGAGCCAATGCCCGCCTTGTTCCTGCAGCCAAAACTCGCGCGCGGTCGCCTGCAAATGGCCGATGAAATAAACGAAGAATGCGACGACGACGCTGAAAATGTTGCTGCTGGCGAAGGTGGAAATGAAGAGCGTGAGCGCGGCGAGGACGCACGATTTCAGGTAAAGAATTCCGATACCCGGAAGAAGGTTGGCGTTGAAAGTGGAATCGCGAATCGCGCGCAAGGCCTCGGCTAACTGTGCCGGCGGAAGGCTGCTCATTTGCAGGGCGGTTTCGGCGAGAGCGGATCGCTCACGCAAATAAAGCACGAGACAAAAAAGAACCGTCATGGCCGCAAGGCTGATTGCTAATAAAAGCAGAACGCCGCCGATTTTTCCGGCGAGATATTCGAAACGCCGGACTGGCTTGGCCAGGATGGTGTAGACAATGCGATCGTCGACATCCTGCGAAAGCAAACGCGCGGTGGCGATGATCGCGAGGAGCGAAGTAAAAATGCTCATCGCGCCTAACGAGATGTCTTTCAGGACCTGGAATTCCTGCTGAAAAGTAAAGCGGGCCAAAGTGGCCGAGGTGCCGATCAAAAACAGGGCAAAGAGAAGAATGAAATAGAACGCTTTGAGACGCGCCAGTTCGGTCAGCGTGTTCGCGGAGATGGCACTAATGCGAGCGACGGAAATTGCGGGGCGCGAGAAGCGCGGAGGCGAATTTTCTGTGGCGCTGCTTTGCATTTTCACGGCGAATCTCAGATGGTGCGCTGCCGCAGGCGAGCGCGAAAGATCGCGCTGATAAAGTTGCGCGACTCAGCGATCCGAATCGCCGGATGGTTGTGCCGCCTCGAGGAAAAGATTTTCCAAAGTCGTCTGTGGAATGCGCCGCTCGAGCACGCGCGCGCCGGATCGCTCGGCCAACTGCGAAATCTCTTCCAGCAAATTGGGCGCGGCGTTTTCGAGCAACAATTCGGTCTGATCGCGCAAGGCCAGCAGGTCTCGCATCGCGCCTTCGCGAACCAAAATCCCGTCAGCCAGAATACCGACGCGATCGCAAATTTCCTGGACCTGCCCCAGCAAATGCGAGGAGAGCAGAACGGTGATGCCCTGCGTTTTTAGGTCGAGAATCAGGTTCCGAATATCGCGCGCGCCGGCGGGATCGACTCCGGCGGTAGGCTCGTCGAGCACGACCAAACGCGGACGGTGGACGATGGCTTGGGCGAGTCCGATTCGCTGCAACATTCCTTTGGAATAACCGCGCAGGCGACGATCCCGAGCACTCGTTAGGCCGACAATGGCCAGCACTTCAGCAAGTCGTTTTTCCAAAGGCGCTCCGCGAAGTCCGCAAAGTTTTCCATGGAAACGGAGCGTCTCCGCGCCGGTCAGGTGCTTTTGAAAATAGGGGCTTTCCGGAAGGAAGCCGACGCGTTCGCGGCTCGCGACTTTACTGCTGTTAGCGCCGAAAATTTCCGTCGTTCCGCGCGTCGGAGAAACGAGGCCGAGGATGATTTTCAGCGTCGTGCTTTTGCCGGAGCCATTCGGTCCGAGCAAGCCGTAGACTTCGCCCGATTCGATCCGCAGATTC
>CAXSCV010000103.1:0-9652 GCA_964235895.1 uncultured Chthoniobacterales bacterium | reverse complement strand
GGGTGGCCAACGGGACTCGAACCCGCAACAGCCAGAATCACAATCTGGAGCTCTACCATTGAGCTATGGCCACCGACGCAGGTGGGACTTTAGATTTCGACTGCCTGTTTGCAAAGGCAAAGCAGCCGCGGGGTTGGCACGTTCCCCGCTTCATGAGTAGATGGCTGCCGTTGCAACCCCGCGACGGTTAGTTATCGTCGCCTCTCCCGCGCATGAACAAAATCGGTCTGATTCTCTTCGCCGGTTTTTCGTTTTTATTCGCGAGTCTCCCGCTCCAGGCGCAGGTCGATGATCCGAGCGAGGTCTTTCTCAAGGCCTACATGACGTCGCAGCAAGGCGATAAGTTGGAGCACGATAGTCAATTCCAAGCCGCGCTGGCTAAGTTTCGCGCGGCCGGCGGCATGCTCGAGGAACTCCGCAAAACACACGCCGAGTGGCAACCGGCCATTGTGGAATATCGCGCGCGCAAGATCGGCGAAAGCATCCTGCGCGTGCAGACAAAAGCGGCGACGCAAGCCGATCTGGCCGCGACCGCCGCGCCGCCGCCCGCGAATGTAGCCGCGCCGCGAAATCCAGGAACCGCCGAACCGAGCGTAGAGATCGGCAGCCGGCCGCGCGTCGCGCCCGCGCCACCCGCCCCGGCGCCGATTGCCTCGACCAGTTTGAACGCTCCTCCGCCTAACGACACTGCGATTAAGAAGGCGACGAAGGAGTTGCAGGACAAGGTCGATCAACTGCAAAGCGAACTGCAAAAAACGCGCACGCAATACAGTTCCGTGCAGAAAGAAAAAGAAACGCTGACCGACAAATTGCAGCAGACGAATACGAAGCTGGAAAAGGCGCAGGGCGCATTGCAGAAGAGCCAAGGCGCGGAGAAAGGTGTGCGCGACCAGCTCGCGCAGGCGCAGGATTCGCTAAAGAAAATCCAGACGAGCGGCAAAGGTGACGCAAAGGCCACCGAGGCTTTGCGCGCGGAAATTGCGCAGCTAAAAAGCGCTGTGGCCGCGGCCGAGCAAGGTCGCGTGACTGCGGAGAAAGAGAAGGAAGCGACCGCCTCAAAGTTGAGCCAGGCGGATGAGCAAATCGCGAGCGTGACGAAGGAACGCGACCAATTGATCGCCGACGTGCAGAGCGGAAAAGAAGCGCGAGAGCGTGTCGAGACACTGGTCGCGGAGAATTCCGATCTTCAAAAGAAACTGGCCGACGCGGAGAAAACCGTGCGCGAAATCAGTGACGACAAACCGAAAAAGGAACAGGAAATCGCGGACGTGAAACGTCAGGTGGAGCAACTGCGCCAGCAGCTCGCGTCCAGCCAAAAGCAAAACCACGACTACGAAGTCACGGTCGGCGAATTGCGCACACAACTGGAAGAGACCAACGGTGAGCTGGCCAAAGCGAAACTCAATGGCGCGAATCCGGAAGAGACGGCGCGCCTAACGAAAGAGAACGAAATGCTGCGCGCGATCGTTATGCGCGAGCGTCAGGAAGAAGCGCGACGCGAAGGCGCGAAGAAGCTGATGCTGGCCGAGTTCGAAAAATTGCAGATCAAATCGGACACGCTCAATCAGCAAATCGAGTTGCTCGCGCAACCGGTCACCAAATTGAGTCCGGAGGAATTGGCTCTTTTGCGCGAGCCGGTAGTCGTTACTTCCGATGCGAATCCCGCCGTGGTGACCGCGAGTTTTGCCCTGCCGAAACAAGGCGCAACGGCTGCCAATCCTGGACCGAACGCGGAGGCCGCGACTAAACCGGGCGTGCCGGAAGAACTCATTCCGCTCGCGCGCGAAGCGAAGGAAAATTTCGATACCGGAAAATTCCGCGCCGCGGAAAAGCAATACGACGAAATCCTCACGAAGAGCCCGAACAATCTCTACGCGCTCTCGAATTTGGGCGCGGTTTATTTTCGCACGGGCCGATTGAAAGCCGCTGAGCTCACGCTCAAAAAGGCCGTTACGCTCGCGCCCAAAGATGAATTTTCGCGCCGCACACTGGGCATCGTTTATTATCGCCAAAGCAAGTTCGACGATGCGGTGACCGAGCTGACGAAAGCGCTCGCGATCAATCCGAAGAGTTACATCGCGCACAATTATCTCGGCATCACCGCGAGCGAGAAAGGCTGGCAGGAAGCGGCCGAGAAAGAGATGCTGGAAGCGATCGCGGCTAATCCGGATTACGTAGACGCGCACTACAACCTCGCGGTCATTTACGCGACCAATAAACCGCCCGCGAAAGAGCTCGCGAAACGCCATTACACCAAAGCGATGGAGCTCGGCGCGGTCGCGAATCCGTCGCTGGAAAAGTTGATTCACTAACGCGCCGGTCGCGCACTTCCGTGCGACTAACGCGCTCAGCACGAACGGCAGACGAAGGCCCTGACGAACCCATCAGCGGCTCGTTCCCATCATCCGCTTGAGCCAGCGGACCAGCTGTTCGCCTTCGTTCCAAATCATTTCGTGCACTTCCTCCGGGTCGGGCCCGTCCTCGCGCCAGAGCCCGATCTTCTCGATCTCATCCCGGCAAAGCTCCCCGAACCGCGCCAGCGCCGCGCCCATTTGCGCGAGGTGCGGCTGCCAATTACTCGACTCTTCCGCCTCTGCCTCGGTGCTCGTCTGCAACGCCCAAAGCAAAGCCGCTGTCGTCGCCGCGTAATCTTCCAGCACCACCCGCAATTCTTCCGCTCCGAAAAACTGCACCGGCGCCGGCTCATTGTTATCCCAAACCTCGATCTTCATGCTGACCATCGTAGCGACCCGGGTCGGACAAACGCTGTCCGAGGACGAAAGATTTTCGCGGATTAATAAGGCGCGCCGCAGTGCCGTTACTCACACCGGCATCGGCAGCGGTCGGAAATAGCCCTTTATGCTTTTCTCCGGATCGCGCACGCAGATTTGGACATGCGTCTTCGCCATAATGCGGCCGCCCGGATAGAGCTCGCCACCTTCCGTAAAAATCCCGCGCACCGTATCGAATGGCTCCGCCTGCTGCTGCCCGCGCAATTCATGCACGAAGTTCAGGACCGCGCAGTCAAGCTTCCGCTTCACAAGATCGACATCGCCGCTGTGCGCCCGCTCGTTTACCGGGAGCGTCCCGTTGGCCCGCTTCGCCGCCGCCGCATAAACGTCGTATCCCGCGCGGATGATCTCGAGCGACGCCGTATCGGTCAGATCAAGGCAATTTCCAAGATCAACCACGGCGCCGATGACAAATGGCTTCGTGATCTTTCTCGCTGCCGCCGGCGGATCTTTCGCGAGGAACTCCGCCCAATGGAGGGCGCGTTTCGGGCTGTTCTCCCAAAAGTAAGCGCCGTGGCCTAGCCAGTCGTATTTATTCTCACTCCGCACCACATGCTCGTCGCCCCGGAGAATTGCTTCACCGACCTTCTACTCGCACCCGTGATAAGCGAGAACGAAGGAGGTCGCGAACATCGACCGGCTTACCGGTAATTCTTCCCGACCTTGTTGTCTTTGGTGATGAAACCGTGTTTCAGCAGGAATGCGCGCGCGGACTTCTTTGACTTATTGATCTTGTTTCCAGCCTTCCTGATCATTTCCACTTCCGTCCGGACTTGAGCAGCGCTGCGCGGGGCAATGACGGTGACCATGCCGCTCACTAAAGCGGAGCGCGTACCGCGCGCGCAAGGGAATTCTGCTGGTAACCAAGCAGTTATTCGACGCGCTAAGGCCTGCCCGCCTCCTTCTCCTGCGTGCCGAACCAAAGAACACGTCACATGTGGCAGCGGGACCGGTAGACCGAGAGCTGCCGCGCACGAACTCCGCGTTCCAATCGACGCGGTCGAGGGTGCTCGACGCGACGTAATTCTTCGCCGCGTCGATCGTGCGACGGAAGGGCTCCATCCAATCGGGCATTTCTCCCGTCCACGCCGGTCGAAACGCCGCCTCCATCATTTGATAAGTCACCCGGCCAAAAAGGAGGGCATCGGCGCGCTCGAGGTTCGCGACCGCATGACGATGCAGCTCTTCGTCCCGAATCCCCGCACGGTGATCGCAGCACCCGTCCAATGTGACGTTGATGGAATAACGAAGAGGTCGCATTACGCACGATTACAGCCGACCACATCGACGAGCCAAGTCGCGGAATCGCACTGCCTCCTTCAATCAGATATGACGTTGGGGACGCGATCCGATTATACTACGCCGGTCCAATAAACTTTAGTCTAACGATGCCGACGCCAAGCATGCTGTTCGTCAGCCACGCTAACCCCGAAGACAATCTTTTCGCGCGCTGGATTACGCTTCGTCTGGCTCGCGAAGGTTATCCCGTTTGGTGCGATCTCACGCAGCTTCTTGGTGGCGAGGATTTTTGGCGAGACATCGAAACGGCGATCCGCGATCGCACGGTAAAGTTCTTGTTCGTACTTTCGCAAACCTCCAACGCGAAGCAGGGCATACTCGACGAGCTTGCGGTGGCTAGAAAGGTGGGAAAGAAGCACCACAACTTTATTCTTCCGCTTCGCATCGATGACATCAAATCAGATGACATCAACATTGAATTGAATCGACTCAATTACATCGACTTCGCCCATGGATTGGCGGTCGGATATTCACAGTTGCTGGACGTTTTGGAGAAGGAAGGAATCCCCCGTGATCCCAGATTTTCTCCGGATGCCGTGACGAGATGGTGGCGCACGCACTATCCGGCAACCGCAGGCGTCGTCGCGACGCCGGAACGATATCTGTCAAATTGGTTCGAGTTCTCGCAAACCCCAAAAAAGCTTCGCCTACCTTCCATCGAGCCCGAAGACTCGTTTGCTCGTGCGGTTGAAGAGCAAACTCTTGAACTGCCTGCGCCCTCTTGGCCGTACGCCAATCTCCTATTTTCGTTCGCGTCTGCGGACGACTTGCTTCCCATTCTTGAAGGCAAAGGAATGGAGCTCGCTAACTCCCTCGAATTGGAGTTTGAGACCTTCCGCGACCATGGCTTGGATCATCCGACGATACAACGTCGGGAAGCGCGAAACATTCTAGCGCGTTGTTCCGAGAGGCGTTCGATCGCTTTGCTATCAGTCGCGGATTACTTCCCTACGAACTCTCCGGAGGCGCGAGGTATTATTGGTTCAAGCAGGGATTGCTCGAGAATGATAGAGTTTTCTACCAAAAACTCGCAGGCGATCGCAGCTGGCGGGCTATGGTTGGCTTCAAATCCCTGACTGCGAAAGAAGGTGGCACTCGCATCCGTAATTGGCATTTCGGAATTAGCGCTAGAACATACTCTTGGCCATTTGCGGGCCTCGCATTACGAGGCCATGTCGCCTTCACAGAAAACGGCTTTCTCTACGAAAGCAAAGCCAAGCAGCACGCTGCTCGTCGTAACCAATGCAAGAGTTGGTACAATGATGACTGGCTCGACCGGATGGTCGCGACAATGTCATTTCTCGCTGGGGACGGCCCCGAGATCGTAATCCCGCTTTCAGGCGACCAGCAAATCGGCGTTCAGAAGTATCCGGTGCTGTTTGAAAGTCCTGTATCGTTTGAACTGATCGATGAAGAAGCCGCAATCGCGGAATCGGGTGATTACGACGATGATCAGGATGACGGTGAGGAGGGTGAGGTTTGAACAAGCTCATCCATATTCCAGAACCAACTCTGCTGTTCGCAAAGGGCCAGAGTGTAGAAGATCCCCGCGACGGATTGAGCCTGTTTGGGCCCTTTGATTCTGCGCAAACGTACGGCGTTCGTTACGGCGTCATTGGCACCGAAAGCGGCATTCGCCGGTTCGTGGGATGGGTGGATAAAATTCAGCGTCCGGTTATCGACGATTCCCCCGCACGATTGCGTCCACCGTTTCCCGCATTCGGAGTTCCATTTCGTTCTGAGCCGTTGCTTACAATCGAATTCAAAGAGACAGATCTCAATCGGCACGTCTTTATTGGGGAGCGATTTAAGCGTACATACGAGACAGCAGGATTTTTCACTGAACGCATCCTCGAAGCCGCGCGGACTGAAGAAAAGCGCCCAGACATTTGGTTCATAATCGCGCCAGAGGACGTCTACCGATTTTGCCGACCCGCATCTTTCATTTCTAAAGAACAGCGGATCGAGACGAACACTTCGATGCGCCCAACCGAAGCTCGCGGGCTCGTTTGTCAGCCTGCGCTTTTCGGCGAGTGGAACGAGGCCGCGGAACCTTATCGACATGATCCTGATTTCCGTAACCAGATCAAAGGGCGGCTTCTTTCGGATCGGATTCTAACTCAAATCGTCCGAGAGAGTACCTTGGCGCACCGGGATTTCCTGAACAAAGCCGGCTATCCGACTCGGTCACTCGATAAACTCCAGTCAGAGATCGCTTGGAACCTCGGGTCGGCCATCTATTACAAAGTGGGAGGCCGGCCTTGGAAATTGAACGGCGTCCGCAAGGGAGTTTGTTATGTTGGGCTCGCTTTTAAGAGCGATGAGCGCAATGCCGATCCACAGGCAGCCTGTTGCGCAGCACAGATGTTTCTGAATTCCGGCGACGGCGTTGTCTTCAAAGGCAACGTGGGGCCGTGGAAAACCGGCAAGAGAGGCCACTATCACCTAACAACGAATGCAGCCAGTGAACTACTGACTCAGGCAAACAACGCATACAAGAAGGCGCACGATAACAAGTCTCCAGACGAATTGTTCATACATGGGAAAGTCCGTTTCGATGAAGGCGAGTGGCACGGTTTTCTTGAGGCGGCGGGCTCGCACACGAATGTCGTCGGCGTCAAAATCAGTGATGCGGACGACTTCCGCCTTTACCGTGAGCATGGATCAATGCCTGTCATGCGCGGCCTTGCCTGGATTCAAGACGACCGAGTCGGATATCTGTGCTCGCGAGGGTTTACACCGCGGCTCCAAACCTATCCTGGCAAAGAAGTCCCGCGGCCTCTGCATGTGGAGATTTGCGGAGGGAAGGCTTCTATTGGGACTGTGCTACAGGACGTTCTCGGCCTGACCAAGTTGAACTATAACTCCTGCAGATTTGGGGATGGCGTTCCGGTAACCCTTAGATTCGCCGATGCTGTAGGCGAAGTGTTGGTCAGTGGTCCTACGGTTCCCAACGCACCGCTACCGTTTCGGCACTACATTTGAGTAGTGCCGCGTTCTTAGCAGCGCTTACAGCCAAAGAATCAGCGAAGTCACCAAGACCACCACGTAAGGCGACCAGAACAGCGCCTTCCGCATTCGCAGTTGATTGCGATATCGCCACAGCGATGGCTTCGCGATTGACGTTGAGATACCACCTTCTGGGATGAAGGGCTCCGATTCGTTTACGAGCAGGTCATTCAATGTCCGTTCAACCGCGAGAGATTTACGGATATACTGATCTTGAATGTCCTTGTAGCCAGCTTCCAACATGAAGAAGGCAATCGAGAGGGCGGTAACGAGAACGTAGGGCAAAGTGACCGAATGGACGAATCCGTAAGCGATCAGTGCAGACGACGAAGTGTAGCAGAGAGAGCGGATCTTCCAGCAAGTATCGTCCATGCCTTGTGCAAGGCCTTGGTACATCTCCCAAGTCTTTAGGACTATTTCCTTATCCATCAATGATTTCATTGATCACGTCCACGAGCTCACTGAGCTCCGTCTCTATGAACGAGACGGTCTCTTCGTCATCCTCGTTATAACCTTTGCTATAGAGCGAGTCGCACTGAGCGAGCGCTGTTTTGAGAGATTCGATCAATTCCGCGTATTGATCGGGAATCTCAGCCGTTTTGATGCCGTTCAACTTTCTTCGCAACATTGTGCGATTCTGGGACTCAAAGCCGAAAACTTGTTTGGTAATCTGAGCATGCAATGTCGAAAGCTGCCTTCAACTTTTTCCGCTCACCACCACTGGAGTAATCATCTGGTGTTTCGATCGCGGCTGATAGCGTCGCGAGCGTTTCCTCATCAACGACCGGCATGCTGCTAACGCCAGTCTATTGCGCGAGCGACTTGCGTTCTCACACGAATAACCGTTTCCGGGTTGAAAATTTCGGAAGGGAGAGAGTCGCTTCGGTCCCGCTCAAACCTATTGTTCGCATTGATTAAAAGAGTGATTGCCTCACCCTCAAGGTCAGGGAAAGCCTGCTGCAATGCGGTGCGCTTTTCGAAAACGTAAGTCTGCTTTTCAGCGAGCAGAAAGATCGCGAGATTCTTAAGCGCGCGAAATGTATGTGCCAAGTAGGGCACCGTCGCTCCCTCAAACTGGGTTCCCTGTTGTAACCATTCAAGGACTCCGCGGTTTTCAGAAATTTCGCGCGCAAAATTCGTGCTAACGCTGAAGGCCAATTTCAACGATTCCCATCTCCTGCGCTCCCCACGCAGCAAAACGCCCTCAGTAAAAATATGGTAGAGAAACAGAGAATCATCGTGATACAGCTCTAAAAACTTGCCCTCGTCGTAATCGATATACGATATCGCGTCTCGCTTCGTTAATCGTTCGCTCTTGGTAGACACGGGATCCTGGTGACCGATGCGAACGATATCCGTGTCACTGTGCCTTTTCGCAGTTCGCCGCGCGCCGGACCCAATGAGTACCGTGAACTTTGGCGCCCCAGGCTGTTGCAACCTCATGAGAGGTTCACTCTAGCGACACCGAGCGGACGAGGCGAGGAGAAGTTCGTCTGCGCGGGTAAAAGCATGCCCGCCTCATTAATAAACGGATCGTTTCGAATCCCGAATGGACGACGCCACTGCCGCCGTTCCAAATCGCCGAGAATTTTTGCTACGTCGGCAGCCAGGACCTGGCGATATTCCTCGTGACCATAACGTCTTGATTAAGCCAACCTTGAAACGCCGCCGCCGCAATTCACACGAAGTGGGTACCGAATCGCGTGCACAAGCGAAACGGCCGGATGCTTTCACATCCGGCCGTCCTGATTCGTTCGTCTCTGGTTAGAGAATTAGACGCCGACGGCGATGCTGACTTCGTTGCTCCATTGGCCGACGCGGTTGTCAGCTACGCGGTAGATGGCCTGGTAGCTCCATTTCGCGGGCGCGCTCGGGAAGGGTTGGGTGTCGGTGTAGCCGGGAGTGGTGTCAATGGCGAGGAGGACGAAGCCTTTCCCGTCGCCGCGGTCGACCTGGAGTTCGCATTGATCGAGGAACTGGCTGTAGCCTTGCCAGCCCCAATCAACGCTAACCTGGTCGCCGCTGATCGAGAGTTTAAGAACGGGCGCGAGGGTGGCGTAGTCGGGGCCGACTTGTTCGGAACCTTCGATGCCGAGGGGGTGGCCGATAGAGGTGTTGTAATCGGCGCTGGCTTTAATCTGCTTGATGAGCGCGCGGAAGCGGACTTCGACGCCAGGCGCGACGACTGTGACTGGTGTGGGAAACGTCGGCAGAACGGGCGCGCCGGTGGGTGGGGTGTTGCCTCCGTAACGGGCGAGGTCTTTCCACGCGGTCCATTGTTTGGAGGCGTTCTGGATGATTTCCTGGCATTGCAGGGTGTAGTTGAAATAATCAGCGTCGGCTGCCTGCGCGGTGACCTGCGCCGGGGTGACTCCAAGGCCGGCGGCGTAGGCGCCGATGGCATTCTTGAAGGTGAGGAGTTGATGCGCGAAGCCGTGGTCGCTCGGGTTGATGGAACTCGTTTTAGCCATGGTGTTTTGTTCTGTAGCGGCGTGTCTATGACCGCCGATTTTGGTTTGGTTTACTGCGTAACAGGCGAGGTGCGGGGATCT
>CAXSCV010000102.1:0-10151 GCA_964235895.1 uncultured Chthoniobacterales bacterium | reverse complement strand
GAGGTGCGGGGCTCTTCCCTCGTGAGGACGAGCGCGACGAAATCGGACGCTCGCGCAGCGAAGCTGGACGCGTGCGCGTGAAGGCCGGACACGCACGGGGGAACGCTGGACGCATGCGCGTCGAACCCAGACGCGTGCGGGAAAACTTTGGACGCGCGGCAGCGGCAGGCTGGCGCGATGCGCGGCGGGAGTTGTCCGGTGCGAGTCCGGCGCGGACGCGCTTGCGGCGAGGTTGGACACAGCCGTGGCGAAGCTGGACGCGTGCGCGTCAGAGTTCGCCAGGATGAGCCAAGAGTGCCGCATTCTTGCGAGATGATGCGCGCGCGCTATTCAGCACCGGTCCCTTCGCCTTGCCGCAGCCGTTCGTTCTCGCTGCGCAATTCCGCGTTCTCCTGCCTCAACCGCGCGCACTCCTTTCGGAGTTGCTGCCTCTCTCGCTCCGAGGCGGCATCCTGCTCACACCAATATATCGCGATCGCATCCGCACGCGTCTTGACCCCAAGTCTCTCGCGCACGCCTCGAGATGCTTCTTGATCGCGGCAGGACCAGTCGAGCGATGCTCCGCGACCTCTGAGTTGCTCATCGGCGTCGCGATCAACCCGAGCACATCCAGTTGATCCGGCGTCAGCCTGTCCAGGATCGATGTCGCCGAAGTGAGTCGGCTCGCGCCGTACTCCGCGGCAGGTGCCGTCGTCTCACGCACGCGCGACGCCAGCTTCCCGGCCTGGTGAGCCGAGAGCGGTTTTGCGGCGATTTTATCCGGCTGTGACTCCTTTCGGCGCTGCACGCCGCGAAGTCTCAGCCGTTCGCGCGAGCGAGGTCTACTAGCCTACAGGCGAGTGTCCTTTAGGTGCGGAAGGAGGCGTCGTCCTCGCGAATTACGACTTGAGGGCGGCTGCTGGCGACGCCGCGCGACGCCACTGACTAATGCGGCTGAAACTTTCCGGCGTCATGCGCCGGAAAAAGCCCGCGAAAAACGCCCCGGCGCGAAACCGCTTTTCGACCCATGAAGCCTGAAAAAACTCATCAGTCGCATCAGGAAACACCGGATACGGCCACAGCCGTAAGTTCACGAGGGAAGCGAAAAGAAGTTCGCGCGCCTGAGCAACGGCAGCGTCGCTAACGCGAACGATTACCGCCTCTAAATGCGCGTAACGGACGCGGCTAATTTCGGCCGCGCGCGACTAGCTCGCGCAGGACAAACGGCAGAATCCCGCCGTGCCGGTAGTAATCGATTTCGATCGGCGTATCGATGCGCAGCTTTACCGGGACCGATTGCTTCGCGCCATCTTTGCGCGCGATTTCGAGCGTAACCATCGCGCCGGGTTGAACCTCATCGGACAAACCGGTGACGCTGAAAATCTCCGAGCCGTCGAGGCCTAACGACTGCGCATTCGTGCCGTCGGCGAACTGCAACGGCAACACGCCCATGCCGACAAGATTCGAGCGATGAATGCGTTCGAAGCTCGCGGCCACCACCGCTTTCACGCCTAACAAGCGCGTGCCTTTCGCCGCCCAATCCCGCGAGGAGCCAGTGCCGTATTCGTGGCCGGCCAGAATGATCAGCGGCGTTTCGTCGTTTTGATATTTCACAGCTGCGTCATAGATCGACATCTGATCGCCGCTCGGATGATGCACCGTCACGCCGCCCTCGACGCCGGGCACCATCAGATTTTTAATGCGCACGTTCGCGAAAGTTCCGCGCGTCATGACGAGATCATTGCCGCGCCGGCTGCCGTAGCTGTTGAAATCGGCCGGCTCGATTCCCCGCGAACTCAAGTAATGACCAGCCGGCGAAGTAGGCTTGATCGCACCGGCCGGCGAGATGTGATCGGTCGTAACCGAGTCGCCGAAAATCCCGAGCGGTCGCGCGTCGCGCACATCTTCGATGTGGCCCGCTTCCATCCCGAAGTTTTCGAAAAACGGCGGCTCGTGGATGTAATCACTCTTCTCATCCCACTCGTAAATTTCGCCGACGCTCGACGGAATCTCGTTCCACTTCGGATTCTGCGCGCTGAAGTCGCGATACAAACGCTGGAAAACTTCCGGGGTCAGCGCAGTCCGCAGAGTGTCGCGGATTTCCTGCAAGCTCGGCCACAAGTCGCGCAGATACACTTCCTGGCCGTCGCGATCTTTGCCTAACGAGTCGTTGGAAAGATCGATGTCGACCCGGCCGGCCAGCGCGAAGACCACGACCAGCGGCGGCGACATGAGGAAGTTCGCCTTGATGTTTTGATGGACGCGCGCTTCGAAATTGCGATTCCCGGAAAGAACCGAGGCGGCGATGAGATCGTTCTCGTTGATCGCTTTTTCGATCGTCGGATCGAGCGGGCCGGAGTTGCCGATGCAAGTGGTGCAGCCGTAGCCGACCGTCTGAAATCCAAGTTGATCGAGATACTTTTGCAGGCCGGTTTTGTTCAGGTAATCGGTCACCACGCGCGAGCCGGGCGCGAGCGAAGTCTTGACGGACGGATCGACGCGCAACCCGCGCTCGACCGCCTTCTTCGCCAGCAATCCGGACGCTAGCATCACGCTTGGGTTGCTCGTGTTTGTGCAACTGGTAATCGCCGCGATCAGCACACTGCCATGACCGATGCGCGAGTCGGCGGTTGGTCCGAGCTCAGCCGGCGTGACGTGTATCTCCGCCTCGATCGCGGCCACCGAATCCGGCGTGGGCCGGTTCGAAACCATCTCGACCTTGTTGAGTTGATCGGCTGGTTGCATGCCTTGATCGCGTTTGTCGGTCGAAGGCATTTCGTTTTTGTCGTGCGAACGTCCGTTGAGATGAATAGGGAAGCGTTTGCCTAACGAGTCTTCGGTTTTGCCGTAGCCGCCATCTTTGACCGGCTTGGCAAAGAGCTCGCGAAACGTGTCGCCGAGCGCGGGCAAGTTAATCCGATCCTGCGGACGTTTCGGACCGGCCACGCTCGGTTGGACCTCGGCCAGGTCTAACGAGAGATCGATGCTGTAATCGATCTCGCCTTTCTTCGGCATCCCGAACATTTTTTGCGCGCGGAAATAATTTTCGAAGGCGGCGCATTGTTCGTCGGTGCGACCGGTCGCGCGCAGGTAGGCGACCGATTCGCCATCGATCGGGAAAAATCCCATCGTCGCGCCGTATTCGGGCGACATGTTTCCGATGGTCGCGCGATCCGCCACTGGCAACGAAGCCGCGCCTTCGCCATAAAATTCGACAAACTTGCCGACCACTTTTTGCGCGCGCAGCATCTGCGTGATGTGGAGCGCGAGATCAGTCGCGGTCACGCCTTCGCGCAACGTGCCGCTCATGTTTACCCCGACGACTTCAGGCGTGAGAAAATAAACTGGCTGGCCGAGCATGCCGGCTTCCGCTTCGATTCCGCCCACGCCCCAGCCGACCACGCCGAGACCATTGATCATGGTCGTATGCGAATCGGTCCCGACGAGCGTGTCGGGGTAATAAAGTGGCGCGAGCTTCCCAGCTTGCGCGTCTTCCGACGCACCCTGGATGGATGCGCCACTCGAGAGCACGCCCTTCGCGAGATACTCGAGATTGACCTGATGCACGATGCCGATGCCGGGCGGAACGAGGCCGAAAGTTTTGAAGGCTTGCTGGCCCCATTTCAGGAACTGGTAACGCTCGCGGTTGCGTTTGAATTCCATTTCCATGTTCAACTGCAACGCCTGCGCGGAGCCGGCGAAATCGACCTGCACCGAGTGATCGACCACGAGATCGACTGGCACGAGCGGCTCAATGATTTTCGGATCTCCGCCTAACGACTTCACCGCGCTGCGCATGGCGGCGAGATCGACCACGAGCGGAACGCCGGTGAAATCCTGCAAAACAATCCGCGCGACGACGAACGGGATCTCCTCGTTAGCCGGTTTCTTCGCGTTCCAATTCGCCAGCGTCTCGACATCCTTCCGCCGAACTTTTTTGCCATCGCAATTCCGCAAGACCGACTCGAGCACAATGCGAATGCTGATCGGCAGTCGCGAGATCGGGCCGATGCCTTGTTCTTCAAGATCGGGGAGCGAATGAAAATTCCCTTCGCGCCCAAGACCGGCGTCGAAGCTTTGCAATGTGTTGAATTCGTTAGTCATTTTTTAGACAGGATTAACAGGATTGTACAGGACTCAGAACTCTTCGAATCCTGTTCATCCTGTAAATCCTGTCTGTATTCATTTCAGCTCCGCCAACTTCGTTTTGATCTTCTGGAAATCCGGCAACTCGCGCGCGTCTTCCAGGCTTTCGACATGTTGGATTACGCCCGCGCGATCGATAATGAAGACGGCGCGCTTCGGCACGCCGCCCATCGGGAGATTGATTTGCGGAAGGAAGGAATCGTAGGCCACGTCGTAGGCGCGGGCGACTTCGTGCTCATAATCGCTCAGGAGCGGGATGGTGATTTTCTCCTTCTGCGCCCACGCTTCCTGCGCGAAGGGGTTGTCGCCGCTGATTCCGAAGACACGCGCGTTGAGATTTTCGTAGGCGGCGAGTTCGTTGCTGACGCCGCACATTTCCGTGGTGCAGGTGCTGGTGAAAACCATCGGGAAAAAGAGCAGGAGCGTATTCCCTTTGCCGAACTGCTCGCTCAAAGTGATCGGCTGATGGCCGTCGGCGGTTTTTGTCGGAAGGGTGAAGTCGGGAGCTTTAGTGCCAACAGGAAGTGCCATGATGAAATTCGCCGATAAAGTGACGAAGTGTTCACTATAGAAATGGCGTGAAGGTGGTCAAAAGAATTGCCGGTGGGCGCGGGTCGCGGAGGAAAAACTGAGCATGATTTTGTTTTGGTGGCTGGTGGCAATTGTCCTGATGGCGATTGGTTTGCTCGGCACGGTTCTGCCGTTTGTTCCCGGAGCGGTGATCATTCTCGGCACCGCGATTTTCCATCGCGTCATGGTCGGCCCGGAAAAAGGAATGAGCTGGCTGAGCATCGCGGTGCTGGCGGCGCTCATGCTGCTTTCTTATGCACTGGAATTTTTCAGCGGTTTCTTCGGCGCGAAATATTTTGGCGCGACGCGCTGGGGCGTGGCGGGCGCGATCGTTGGCGGAATTGCCGGCATCTTCACCGGCTTCGTCACCTTGCTCTTCTTGCCGATTGTCGGCGCGATTATCGGCGAACTAATCGCGGGCCAGCGCTTGGTTAACGCTGGCAAAGCGGGCTGGGGGACGCTGCTCGGGAACTTGTTAGGCCTGATCGCTAAACTCCTGATCGCGGTGGCCATGGTCGTCATTTTTCTGATGACGGTGCCATCGCCTCTTTGAACGCGACGACTCGTTAGGCTAAAAAATATCGAGCAAGCGTTGCGCGACCGCGAGCAACCCGATGCCGCCCGACGGGTAAATGATCGCGCGGATGAATGGTTGCTCGGACAAGGGCGCGAAGGCGCCTTTTCGCATGCCGCGCACTTCGGCGATGAGCTCGTCGAAAGCCGTGCGCCTTACCGGTTGATCGTAACTTTTCAGCCGCTCGAATTGCAGATCATTGATCACGGCGGAGCGGAGTTGTTCGGCGGAACGGCGCAAGAACATGGCGGAACCAAAAGCCCAGGTGGCGTTGAGAGTGAAAATGACGATGAGGCTGATCGGCCACGTCCAGTGATCGAAGACCGAGCTGCGCGCGAGAAAAACGATCGCGAGAACGATTAGCGGATACCAGATAAGTGGAGCGACGGCTTCGGTGCGGCGCGCGACGAAGGAGATGTTGTAGTAACGCGGCAGATCTTTTTCATCGAGCGGCGGAACGCGGCCGCTCCCGAGGGTGACCGGCGCTTCCCATTCCGTGACGTTGCGCGTGAGGATGCGGATGAAATTGCTGTTCAAGCGGATGGCATCGACCACGTAAAAGGTCAGGATCATCATGGCAACGATCGCCGGAAAAAGAATGCAGCGATCGGTGATGAAAGCGACCTCTCCGCGCGCGGGCGTCGCGACCGCCGGGAAAAGAACGAAGATCCCGAGGGAGAATGCGAAATACATCAGGGTGAGCGCGCCGACGCGGACGAAGCGCGGCCAAAAACTATTGCGACAGAGATAAGCGGACCACGCTTTGGCGGCGGGAAATTTCGCGCCGCCGGTGACCCAGGTCGGATGTTCTTTTTGCCAGCGCCGCAGCCCGAGATCGAAGCGCCAGGTGTCGGAGATTTTCGCTTCCGGAAAAAATTGCCGCGTGATTTCGCGCTCGTTCGCGCGCAGATCGATCCGCGCTTTTAGCAGGAAGTGAATCGCCAGCATGAGCGCGATCAGTCGCAACATCTCGCTTGGCCAAATGCTGATGCCGGAAAAAAAGGCGAGCGGCTCTTCGATCGCCTTGCCGGATTGCGCGAATAATCCGACAGCCACGACGATGATCGGCACGCCGCAAATTAAAAGGAAAGAGGTGCTGCCGCAGACGCGCTTCAAACGATCGCGCAAATTGCCGCCGCCGGCTGCGTTGCGATTGACGATGCTCAAGCTGATCCACGCGGTCATGAGAAAGAGCGCGAGCGCGGCGATCGCGAGCGGTCCGATGACGCGCGGTTGGCGGAGCCAATCGCGAAACCAATGCGGCACAGCCATCGGTCCCGACCCGGAGGAGTCGGTGGAAGGTTCCCGAAACAATTCCTGAAATCCGCGCCGGCCGACCTCGTAAATCCGCGGCTGCCGGTGGATTTCGTTTTCCAGTATTTGCTGGTGAACTTTGCCGGTCGCGACCAACGTCCCGAAGAACATCGAGGTTTGGTTGTTATCGCGAAATGGAGCGACCGGTTGGACGAAGTTCGGCAGCTCAAGCCGGCTGCCGAAAGGCGAGGCCACGACGAGATTGCGCACGTCGCTCCAGTCATCGCGCCGCTCGAAATGCGCGTCGTAATTGTTCGTGAAAAAAATCGCGTCGGGAAATTCCGGCCGAAGCGCGCGCAGGATCATCAACTTGTCGAAGAGGTCCGAACCGAGCAGGCCGATCGCTCGGATGCGACCTTGCGTTTTCCTGCCCGAGCGCTCGTCTTCGTCTTTTAGTTGGCCCGCCAAGCGACGGAGATAATCCGATTGATCCAAACCTTCCGTCGCTTCCATGGCAGCGGCGGCCGGACCGGTGGAAGATTTTTGCGAACCATCGGGCGCCTTCGCTGCGTCGCCGGGCAAACGACCATCGATCCCATGCATGTAGCGATACCAATCGATCCGCGACACGGCTCCTTGATCGCGTTTATCCGGTCTCGCTTGATCAACAAAAGTACTGGCGAGGGATCGCGCGTAAGGCGTGTCCCATTCGGTCAGGATGACGATGTGATCGCCATCGACCCATCCTTTTTTGGTCTCGTGCGGCGCCGCGAAAATTTCTCGTTCGCGCAGCTCGTCGATGAGCGCGTGCAGAGTGCGCTCATCGGTGGAAATCGTCCGCTGAAACTCCAATCCATGCGCCGCGCCCGCGGGCACGCAGCCTTCAATCGTCGCTCGGAGCTCGCGCTCTCCCACGCCAAATGCTTCCGCCGGCGCGGTTGCCAAGGGGGAAAAAATCTTGACGCCGCCGAGTGGCGCGAAAGGCGTGAGATCTGTCACGTTCGCCTCCTCCAGCATGTGTCCCAAGCCAGTCGAATTGACCGGACCAAGAAATCGAATCTCCATCTGTTCGCGTGCCGCCGGAGAAAAATCCTTCAGGAGTTCCGCGAGCGAATGCAGCGGTTTGCCATTGAAGCCGGCCGACGGAAGCCAAAGAACAAACGCGCTCCGGGTTCCTGCAGGAAAGACCTTGTTGAGATCTTCCGGTCGTTCTTCTTCCCAGGGAATAAGCGTGAAGCCGTCCGGTAATGTTTTTTTCGGATCATCGCTTTGCCACTTTGGAGATTCTTCGCCGGGAATGATGACGTAACCGATGTGTTCGCTGTCCACTGGCACAAAGCCGCTTTCGTTTAATCCCTCGAGCACTGCCTGCCGCAGGCGGAGACGCGATTCCGCCTGCTCGATGTTCGGACCCGAGTCGAGCATCACGGCAAAGAGCAGAACTTTCCCCGCGCGCGCCGTTGCCGCGTCTTCGATCATTTGCTTGAGCGTGGCCAATTTGTGACGGTCGACCTGGCGCTCGGAGACACCGCGCGCGAGAGCATCAGCGTCCATTTGCTCCTTCGCTTTTTGGGCGACGGCTAACGGGTCCTGCCACATGCGCGCGTCCACATCTTGTTGGGCGATCACTCCCAGCGGGCGCGTATTCGGAATACTGGGCCGCGCACTAACGAGTGGTCGGAATTGCGCGATCACGCCGGCAAGCGCGGCGACCAAGGGAAGCAAGGTCGCCCAGGGAATTTCGAAGCGTGGTTTGCCTTCGTCGGCCATACGATTCGCTTCGGGAGAAGCGCGAATCAGCGACGGATATTGCCGCCGCGGCAAAGGCGATGACAACCAAAATCCGCCGCGCGCAGTCTCGTTAGGCAAGCGGCCCGCGAGTCGAGCGTTGCCAGCGCGCGCGAAGGATGTCAGAAAAGGCGCGTCCCCTATGGCGCGAAAAAAATCTGCTCGTTCCGAACTCGTTTTGCTCCCGAAGAACGGAGCGTCCACCGACGCGCGGATCAGTCTTCCGCCGCGCGAACGCGTTCTAAATTTCGGCGAGAAATGGAGCTACGCGCCCGCGCCCGAGGCGAGCAATTACATCCAGCGACAAAAGCGCTATCAACTCTTCATCGGCGGAGAATTCGTTAGGCCGCATTCTGGAAAATATTTCCCGTCGATCAATCCGGCCACGGAAGAAAAGCTGGCGGAGATCGCGGAAGGCGATGCGCACGATATCGACCGCGCGGTCAAGTCGGCCCGGCATGCTTACAAGAATGTCTGGAGCAAAATGCCGGGACGCGAGCGCGGGAAATATCTCTACCGCATCGCGCGTTTGATTCAGGAAAAATCGCGTGAGCTGGCCGTGCTCGAAACGATGGATGGCGGCAAAACGATCAAGGAATCGCGCGACATTGACCTGCCATTAGTCTCCGCGCATTTTTTCTATTACGCGGGCTGGGCGGACAAATTGCAGTACGCGTTTCCGGGTCGCGCGCCGCGTTCGTTAGGCGTGGCCGGGCAAATCATTCCGTGGAATTTCCCGCTTCTCATGGCCGCCTGGAAACTCGCGCCCGCCTTGGCCTGCGGAAACACTTGCGTTCTGAAACCGGCCGAAACAACCAGCATCACCGCGATGCATCTCGCGGAGATTTTGCAGGAAGCGGAGTTGCCCGATGGCGTGGTGAATATCGTTACAGGCGCGCGCGCGACTGGGCAGGCGTTGGTCGATCACGACGACGTCGACAAGATTGCATTTACCGGTTCGACGGCGGTCGGAAAAAAACTGACGCAAGCGGTCGCGGGCACGAAGAAACGGCTCACGCTCGAGCTCGGCGGCAAAGCGGCCAACATCATTTTCGAAGACGCGCCGATCGATCAGGCGGTCGAAGGAATCATTGCCGGCATTTATTTTAATCAGGGTCACGTCTGCTGCGCGGGCTCGCGTTTGCTGGTGCAGGAAGGCGTGTTTCCAAACGTTATTCGCAAACTGCGCGATCGCATCGCGACCTTGCGCATGGGCGATCCGCTCGACAAAAACACCGACATCGGCGCGATCAATTCGCGGATGCAACTCGAGAAAATTCATGAGCTGGTCGATAGCGGTTTGCAACAAGGCGCGGAGCTGGTGCAACCGCGCTGCCGTTTGCCGGAGAAAGGCTTTTGGTACCCGCCGAGTTTTTTCACCGGCGTGACTGCGTCGCATCGCATCGCGCGGGAAGAAATCTTCGGACCGGTCCTGAGCGTGATGACATTTCGCACGCCGGAAGAAGCGATCGAGCGCGCGAACAACACGGCCTACGGTCTGAGCGCCGGAGTTTGGACCGACAAGGGAAGCAAGATTTTCAAGATGGTGAGCAAGCTGCGCGCGGGCGTGGTTTGGGCGAACACCTTTAACAAATTCGATCCGACCAGTCCGTTCGGCGGATTCAAGGAAAGCGGCTTCGGGCGCGAAGGCGGGCTGCACGGCTTGCGGCCGTATCTGCAATTGAGCTGAGGCCTAACGAGTCGCTTTCGCGTCGAAATAAAGGACGACGAAGACGATGCCGAGGAGCGGGCGCAGAACGGTTTGCACCAGGCTGCTCACGACGTGGCTCGCGATGGTCATGGCGTCGGGCGTGGGCGCGTTGATCATGTTTTGCATCAT
>CAXSCV010000101.1:0-10351 GCA_964235895.1 uncultured Chthoniobacterales bacterium | reverse complement strand
CGGCGGCTTCGTCATGGGTAGGATGCTCCTGCGGCGACGAGTTCCGATTCGTGGGCCGGGTTGGCGATGGCGACGACGCGATCCACGAAGATGCCGGGCGTGACGATCGACTCGGGGTCCAGCTGGCCCGGCTCGACGACCTCGGCGACCTGGACGATCGTGACCTTGCCCGCCATCGCCATCGGCGGGCCGAAGTTCCGCGCCGTCTTGTTGTAGAGGGTGTTGCCGTGGGTGTCGGCGATCCGCCCCTTGATGAGCGAGAAGTCCGCGCGCATGCCGTGCTCCAGCACGTACTTTCTGCCGCCGAATTCCCGGCATTCCTTGCCTTCCGCCAGCGGTGTTCCGACCGCGGAGGGCGTGTAGAAAGCCGGGATGCCAGCTCCGCCGGCGCGGATGCGCTCCGCGAGCGTTCCCTGAGGAACCAATTCTAATTTCGTGCGCCCGCTTCGGTAGAGCTCGGGGAAGACTGAAGATCTGGCGGTGCGCGGAAACGAACAGACGACCTTGGAAACGCGGCCCGCCTTGAGCAGCGCCGCGAGGCCGACCTCGCCGCTGCCGCAGTTGTTGCTGATCATCGTCAAATTCGTGGCGCCCTGGTCGATCAGCGCGTGGATGAGCTCGATGGGACTGCCCGCTTCGCCGAAACCGCCGATCATGATGGTGGCGCCGTCGAATATGTCCGAGACAGCCTCGGCCGCGCTCGCGACCCGCTTATCGATCATGACGCGGCTACGCCAAAGCGGCTTGAAGAGCGCCAATACTCGGCGCCTGTCCGGGAGCCGTGGCGTGACCCGGCGCCTGTCCGGATTTCGACACCCGCGCGTAGTGATACAAGCCGGCCTCGTCGAAGAGCACGCGGTCCTCGTAATCGTCGAACCAAAGCGCCTCGGGGTTGCGGCCGACGATGCAGACCTTGCCGCGATCGGGAGCGTCGCCGGCGTTCCGAAGAATCTTGAAGATCAAGACGCCATTCTCGCTGCCCGCGAGTCCCGGTATCGGCTCGTTGGTGACCGCCGCGACTTCGGTCTTTCCTTTGTAATGGGTGATGGAAAGGCGCGCGTGCGCCTCGACGCCCGACAGCCCCTTTTGCGATTCGTTGAGAATATTCCACGCGGTCTCGATCGGAACGTTGAAGGCCTTGTAGGCGACGATGTCGCGCCCGCAGAAAAAGTAGTGGTTCTCGCCGCCAGCGCGCTTGAACTCGCGCTGCAGAATGCGAAGGGCGTCCGCGTCATCGTTGATCCCCGCCATGATCGGCGCCTGGTTCTGCACGGTGAGCCAGCCGCGCGCGGCCAGGCCCCGCATCGCCTCGCCCGTCGCGGGGACCCATTGCTTGAAGCCCTGCGCGTCCTCGAGGTAGTTTCCTTCCGCATCCTTGGCGAGGAACTCGTCGGGGTGCTCGAAGTGCAACATCATGTGCAGGCCGACCTGCGGGTAGGTCTCGTGGAACCGATCGAGCATCGACAGGAAGGTGCGGTCGAAGCGCTGGGGATAAAACGCCATGTCTTTGGTGCCAATGCGGATCGACTCGACGCCGGCTTCGGCCAGCGCGCCGAGCCAGGCCGCGATCTTTGAATTGTTCAGCACCATGGCGTCGCCGCCTGACATCAGAATCTCGCGCAGCTTTTCGCGTCCGCTTTCAGGGTGCACGCCGCCATTCGCCGCGACGGCCGCGTTGTGCGCCTTGATGTAAGGGATGATGTCGGGGATCAGCGCGAGACCTTTCTTTGCGACGGTGCCGTCCTGTCGCTTGATCTGCTTGCGGGCGATTAATTCTTCGCGATAGCAAAATCGGCAATGGGCCGAGCAGGTCGAGATGACATACATGAGTCCCATCTCGTACTTGTGCAGCAGGCCCTCGACGGGGCTGTAGTCCATCTGGTTGCCGGGATCCTCCGAGCCCGCCAGATCCATCGTCTCGGCGGGGTCGGCCTTGACGATGCGCTGAATCGCGGCGCTGGTCCTGGCCAGTTCGTAATAATGGCGCGTGATCTTTACGGGCATCCGGGCTTCAACGTCACGATCGGTGCCTTTGAGCGCTTGCAGGCGTGTCACCTCGTCCTTGGAGTAAAAGTTGAGCATGTCCGCCGGCGCCTTCTCGTGGAAGAAGGGGGCGAGCCCACTGATGATTTCCCGCTCATAGCGGCCTTCTTCGACGCTCTCGAGAAACTTCTGCTCGCGTGCGGTGGGGACGTAAGGTTGTGGCTTTGTCGTTTTTAGGTCCATAAAAAGAAGTGATGTCTATCGATCAGTTCTCCATTTCTACCCCCGAATACCCATCCTATAAAGGCATTTTGTGGCGGAGGTCGATCGCGCGTTATTCGGAGAATTTGCAGCGCAAAGGCGGCTTCAAGGATTCAATCAAAAATCGGTCAGCCTGATTATCGAGGAAACCGATCCACGGAAGCAGGCAGCGGCGCACGCGTCATCCTGAGATTGGAGGGCGCCGCGATGTCGGCGCCCCCCTCGTCCATGCCTAAATTTTTATGACGACTTCACTGTCGAACTCCCGAGCGACCGCCATCGCTTCATCCGCAGTGGACGCAGCGCGCCCGCGCGGAATCTTGAATCCGTTCGCGGCCAAGATTGCTTTGCCTTGATACTCGTGAAGTCGTGCCATGTGCTGATCCTAACCAACTCGCCGTTCGCGAATCAAAACCTTAAAAGATAGGGCACTGTTGAGAAGCTTAGGCATTGAATGGAGGTTGGAAGCGAACTGAAACTTTGCGGTGAAAACGAGCATTGCAAGTTTCACATGGCAAAATCGAATATTGTTTGACGGCGTTCCGACAGCGCTCCCTCATCGCTGACATCGCTTCCTTTCTTTTAAAGTAGGAAACATCGATCACGGCGCCAAGGGTCGCTTGTTTCGTTTTCGCTGGTGACGACCCAAATCGGTTTGCCTGGCCAGACAATATATCGATCTCGATTCTTAGCATGAGCGCGCTCTAATGTTTGACGTTATAACAATCGTACGCAGCTCTTGCTGCGGACAGCAACAAAGTTCCGTAACTCAGTACAAGGGACCTTGTAGGAGTGATCGGTTTTGCAGTCTATCTCCTCGTTCGTCGAGTTCTGCTCTGGAACAATGTCTTGACTGCCTAACGATACCGGCGTGATCATGCGCGCGTTAGTCAACTGAAGATGACAATGCAAAGACCCAAGAACTATCTCCTATACGTGACCGCGCTCGTGATGATGGCTGCCTGCGGAAAACCGCCGCCCTCCACCGCAATTAGTAACTACCGATCCTATCCCTTGGTCAATTCAACGATGAAGGTGGTTGCAGATCTCGCCAGTCAAAATTCAGACAACCTGGATCATCAGATCAAGATTACATCTGCGGGGCGCATCTTAGTCTCCGCGCAAGTACACATCGACAATCCGGGCGGTATCGCTGTGCGTGGGGCTTGTCGCCTGCGCATCAGTGACGGGACGGGACCGACCAATGGTCTCACCGAGATCGGTCGTGCGGCCGTCTGGTTTACAACTGAGAACGCCGCCTACAATATAGCTGTGCCGGTTGTCGGCTATGCAACAAAGCCGCCGGGCACCTACAATGTGGTGGTGGAATGCGAGCAATTGGCAGCGGCTGGCGCAACGTCAGGAATGCTTGATAACATGGTCGTTTGGGAAGGCGCGAACTGAACTGAATTGAATTGAACTGCGCCAATTCGTTTTGGTTCTGGCGCTGTAAAACTGCGCTGCTGTCCAGGCGCGTTGTCTCCGCCTCGCATGGCAGGTAAACTGTCGCCTAGCTATGGAAGCGCATCATAGAGCGTCGCTGGATTACTACGCCATCGAAGAACTCCTTTCTGACAAAGAACGTGCGGCCCGCGATCGGGCACGGCGTTTTGTTCAAGAGGAAGTGATGTCCGAAGTCGTCGCCTGCCATCGCGCTGGAAAATTTCCCGAACACCTGACGGCGCGCATGGGGTCGTTAGGCTTTTTTGCGCCGCACCTGAAAGAATACGGCGGCGCGGGACTCAGCTACACGGCGTATGGCCTGATCATGCAGGAACTGGAGCGAGCTGATTCGGGTCTGCGTTCGCAAGCGTCGGTGCAAGGGGCGCTTGCAATCAATGCGATTCATTCATTCGGAACGCCCGAGCAACAGAAACGATGGTTGCCAGGACTCCTATCGGGGGAACGCGTTGGTTGCTTCGGGCTAACGGAACACGGACATGGCTCCGATCCAGGTGGAATGGAAACGCGCGCGAAACGCGATGGCGATCATTATATTTTGAATGGCAGCAAATGCTGGATCGGTAACGCCTCTATCGCAGATGTGAAAGTGGTCTGGGCGAAAGACGATGATGGAAAAGTAGGCGGATTTATCGTGGAAAAAGATGCGCCCGGATTTCGCGCGCAGGATATCGAAGGGAAATTCAGTCTGCGCATGTCGCGCACATCGGAATGTTGGTTCGAGAATTGTCGCATCCCGTCGAAGAATCGATTGCCGAAAGCGACAGGACTGCGTGCGCCGCTTTCATGTCTTTCGCATGCGCGCGTGGGCATTGCATGGGGAGTGATCGGTTCGGCCATCGATTGTTACGAAGCGGCACTCGCGTATTCCAAATCACGCGAACAATTCGGCCGACCGCTTGCCAGTTTCCAACTAGTGCAGGATAAGCTGGTCTGGATGGTGCAGGAAATCACGAAAGCGCAGCTGCTTGCATTGCGTCTCACGCGCATGATGGAAGCGGGCAAAGTCCGACCTCCGCAAATCTCGCTGGCCAAACGAAACAATGTCTGGATGGCGATGCAATGTGCGCGCAAGGCGCGCGATATTCTTGGAGCGGTTGGAATCACAGATCGCTACTCACCGATAAGACATTTGATGAATCTGGAATCGGTTTACACTTACGAAGGTACGCATGATGTGCATGCGCTCGTTGTTGGCCAGGACGTCACCGGGATCAACGCGTTTGGCGCTACGTAATGTGGGAGGGTCAGCGTCCCGACTGACTACGATGTCGCGGCGCTAAGGCCGCTCCCACATTTTCGCTCGGGATGACAGCGGCGCAATTCGCAGCTAAATTTCAAGACAACTCAACAACCAGCTTCTTATGAACGAACCAGTCTACATTCTCGGCGCCGGCCGCACTGACTTTAAGCGCAACCTCAAGAAAGAAGGCAAGACCATCCGTGACCTGATCACGGAAGCGGGCCGCAAAGCGATCGCGGATGCGAAGATCGAGCCATCGCAAATCGAGGCGGCCGCGGTGGGAAATTTCAACGCGGGCCAGTTTACCAAACAACTTCATCTCGGTGCGTTTGTGCCGGAAATCGATCCGGCGTTGCATGGTATTCCGACCATGCACACCGAAGCAGCCTGCGCGAGCGGTGCGCTTTCGGTCTTGTTAGGCGCGCAATGGATCATGGGCGGTTTTCACGACGCCGTCCTGGTGGTCGGCGCGGAACAACAGAAGACGATGTCGTCGCTTGATGGTTCCGATGTGCTCGGAGCGGCGGCGGATTATCACGTCGAGAAACCGGAGTACGGCGACTTCATGTTCCCGAAATTGTTTGGGAAAATCGCGCAGCTTTATATCGAGAAATATGGCGTGTCGGCGGATGCGCTCTCGTGGGTTGCTTACAAAAATTACGCGCACGCGCGACTGAATCCGCTCGCGCAAATGCGCGATGCCGATCTGACTTACGACGCGGCCTCGCAAGTTTCCGATAAGAATCCGAGCGTGGCGCCGCCGTTGAAGGGTTCGCATTGCTCGCAGATTACCGACGGCGGCGCGGCGTTGGTTTTGGTTTCCGGAAAGTTTTGCGAAAAGAACGGGATCGATAAAACGAAGCTCCCGCAATTGCTCGGATACGGGAGTTCGACCGATTACCTCGCGCTGGAGAAAAAGGACGCGCCGACATTTAGCACTGCGAAGAAAGCCGCGGAGAAAGCGTTCGGAATGGCGAAATTGAAGCCGCGCGACATGCACGGCGTGGAAGTGCACGATTGTTTTTCGATTACGGAAATTTGCGCCTACGAAATTCTCGGCTTGGCCGAGCCGGGCAAAGGCGCGGAACTGGCGATGAGCGGCGCGACCGCGCTTCCGCAAGTGCGCGGCGAACACATCAAAGGCAAAGTCGACTGGGAAATCCCGGTCAATGCTGGTGGAGGTTTAATCGGCGATGGTCACCCGGTCGGCGCGACGGGCGTGCGGCAGGTAGTCGAAGCGTATCAGCAGTTGACCGAAAAGGCCGACGCGCGACAGATCAAGGGCGCGAAAAAATATCTGACCTTCAACATGGGCGGCAGCCTAACGACTGCTGTCGCGATGGTCTGGGGCCGGGACTAACACTTAATGCGGGCGCGCGGGCCGGAGCGCTAGATTTCGATTTGAATCCCGAGTTCGACCACGCGTTCGGTCGGCAGATGGAAGAAGACGAACGGCTGCGTGGAATTGCGGGTGAGAAAAGAAAAGAGCGCTTCCCGCCAGAGCATCATGGCCGGACGTTTTTCGCGCGGTAGGACGTTGCTGCGACCGACGTAGTACGTGCAGACGGTCTTTTCGATTTCCTCATCTTTCTCTCCGAGATTCGTCAGCGCCGCGGGCACTTCAGGTTCGTCCATGAAGCCGAAATTGAGCACCACTCGATAAAATCCCTGGCGGAGTTTTTTGCATTCGGTGCGCTCTTCCATCGGAACGTGCGGGACGCTCTGCGTTTTAATGCGAACGAGCAGGACGGTTTCGGTGAGGACCTGATTGCGTTCGAGGTGATGGCTGAGAACAGCGGGCGCGGTCGTATCGTGGCCGGTCATAAAAACAGAAGTGCCGGGCACGCGCACGGGCGGCTTACGGGTGAGTGAATCGAAGAAATCGTCGAGTGAATCGGATTTCGCACGCAGACGTTTTTGCAAGAGACTGCGGCCGCGACGCCACGTGGTCATGATCGTGAAAACGAGGCCGCCGATGAGCAGCGGGAACCAGCCGCCTTCGATAAACTTGAGGATGTTGGCGCCGAAGAATGCGAGATCGACGATGAGAAAAAGGGTCGTGACCAGCGCGACGAGTGCGACGTTCCATTTCCAAAGAACGCGCGCGATGGTGGCGAGCAGAATCGTGGTGATGACCATCGTGGCGGTGACTGCGACGCCATAAGCGCCGGCCAATTTGCTGGAACTGGGAAAGACAAAGACCAGGCCGATGCAGGCGAGCATGAGCAGCCAGTTCATCGCCGGGACGTAAACCTGGCCGAGCGTTTCGCCGGACGTTTGCAGAATTTCGACCCGCGGAAATTGTTCGAGCAGGACGGCTTGTCGCGTGAGGGAAAAGACGCCGCAGATGACCGCCTGCGAAGCAATGATGGCGGCGCAGGTCGCGAGAAAAACGAGCGGATACACGGCCCAGGCGGGCGCGAGATGAAAAAAGGGATGTGCCACCTCGCCCTGGCTGCCGAGGACGAGCGCGCCTTGTCCAAAATAATTCAGGAGCAAGGCGGGCAGAACGAGTGCGAACCAGGCGATGCGAATGGGGCTGCGCCCAAAATGACCGAGGTCGGCGTAGAGCGCTTCGCCGCCAGTGACGACGAGAAAAACCGCGCCTAAAACGGTGAAGCCGAGCCAGCCATCGCGCAGAAAAAAATGGAAGGCGTGCGCCGGGTTGAGCGCGACGAGGACATGTGGTTGTTGCAAGATCGCGAGCAGGCCGAGCAAGCCGATGACGAGAAACCAAACGAACATGATCGGGCCGAAAAAATTACCAACCTTCGCGCTCCCTTTTCGTTGCACACTAAAAAGCCCGACGAGGATGACGACGGCGATCGGAACCACGTAAGGCTGAAAAATGGGCGTGGCGATTTTTAATCCTTCGACCGCGCTGAGGACCGAGATGGCGGGCGTGATGATGCCGTCGCCATAGAGCAGCGCCGCGCCGAATATGCTCAGAGTTGTGAACCAAAAACCTGCGCCATGGCGGCGATTGAGAAGCGCGAGGAGAGCGAGGATGCCGCCTTCGCCTTTGTTATCGGCGCGCATAACGTAGAGCAGATATTTGATCGAGATGATGACGATGAGCGACCAAGTGATGAGCGAGAGAACTCCGAGGACGTTATCGGGTGTGGCGTTGAGATGCTGCTGGCCTTCTTCGCTGCGGAAACATTCGCGCAAGGCGTAGAGCGGACTGGTTCCGATGTCGCCGAAAACCACTCCGAGCGTTCCGAGAATCAGGAGCGGCAAACGCGTGGTTTCGTTTTCTTTTTCGGCTGCGTCCTTTGCGCTCGGCTCGGCCGGCACCGAGGAGACCGGTCGCTCGTCCCTGACGGATCTGGGTTTGGATTTTTTCATCCCGCGAAGGCCGGCATTATAGATCACCGGTTCGGGGGAAAACGAGAAGTGTTGTTATGTAGTGTGGCGCGAGCTTCTAGCTTGCGAGATTGCTCGGTCGGGGAGTTTAGAATTGCGCAAGCTGGGGAGCTCGCGCCACGACGAAAGGATGTGCTCTAGCGCTTCGCTTTTCCGCGGACGGGTGGCCTCGAATTGGAAGACTGATTCGAGCGGTTGGGGGAAAGGCCGCAACGATGCGAAAGACGAGCTCTAGTGAGGGCGAATATTTTTCGGCTCCAATCGCGAGGATCATCTGCCGGGTAACGCCGTCTCTTCAGCCAGCGGGACGGACCGCAATGAGGTCTATCGACTGCCTCGGGGGAAAGCGAAACGAGATCGCTCAGGCAGCCAAAGCGGACTGCCGGGCATGTTTCTCGAGCTGCATTTTCAATTGTCCCAGGCGCGCAAAAACCGCCGCGCATCGCTGACGTTCGCGCCGTGCATCTGCTTCTTCCAGGCACTGCGCCTGATAGGGAGTCCGGGCGCGTTGCAGACAGGTAACGGCGAATTCATTGGCCATCGTCGCGCGCTGGACTGCGTTTTCGGTCAGATTTTCCTCGGCTTGCGCGAGGGCCTGATCACGGATGGACAGATAAGCGAAAATTTCTTCGGCGGCTGCTGTGGGGCTGGGGTTCATACCCCATGAGGAAGCAGCTCACGTGCCGAAACTTATCCCATATAAAATCCGCCATTCACATTCAGGACATGGCCGGTGATGTAACTAGCCATGGGCGAGGCCAGGAAAAGCGCGGCATTGACGATTTCATGCGCGTCGCCCAAACGCCCGAGCGGGATCTGCTTCTTGAAATTTTCCGTCACCTCATCCGGCATACCTTTGCTCATGCCGACATCGATGAAGCCGGGCGCGATGGCGTTGACGGTGATTTGCTGACGCGCAAATTCGCGCGCGGAAACTTTCGTTAGGGCGATGAGGGCAGCTTTGCTCGACGAATAATTCGCCTGGCCGAACAAGCCCATCTGGCCGCTGACCGACGACATGTTGATGATCCGGCCGCCGTTGCGCAAAACGCCGGCGGCCTTTTGCGTGACGTTGAATGTCCCCGCTAAATTCACGCGCAGGACACTCTCGAAATCCTCCAAGGTCAGCTTCTTGATCGTGCGATCGCGGATGATCCCGGAATTGTTGATGAGAACATCGAGGCCGCTGAAACGCTCGCTGATTTGCTTCATCATCGCCTCCGTTTGCTCCGCGTTCGTTACGTCGCATCCGATCACGAGCGGCTCTTGCAGTTGCGCGGCAACCGCGTCCGCGTCCGCTTTATTTTGTCCCTTCTCGTCGTCCACATAATTGACCACGCAACGCGCTCCGCGTTCTCCGAAGGCGCGAATCATTTCCGCGCCGAGCCCGCGCGAACTGCCGGTCACGAGCACCACCTTGTCGGAGAAATCGAGAGGATCATTCATGCGGCACGTTAGGCCGGAAACGCGTTGCCGGACAAGCGATAGCCGCTAAGATTTGCGACTCATGCCTCCTCCGATTCGCGTCCTCACCGCCGTGCCGATTTGCGATGGGCATGACAGCGCGATCAACACGATCAATCTCGAATTCATCCGTCACGGGATTGAGGTGGTTTATCTTGGTTATCATCGTTATGCGCAGGATATGGTCCGGGCCGCCATCCAGGAAGACGTCGGCGCGCTCGGCATCTCCAGTTACAACGGCGGACACGTGGAATTTTTTGCTGAAGTCGTTAGGCAACTGAAGAAACAAGGCGCGGAAAGCATCAAAGTTTTTGGCGGCGGCGGCGGGACGATCACGCATGCGGATCAAATCGTGATGAAACGCAAAGGCGTGAATAAAATCTTTTTCGCCGGAACGTCGCTCGAGGAGATGGCTGACTTCGTCCGGAAAACTTATGCGCGTGCGCGTAGGCTGCCGGCGAATGCGACCGCCGATATGCGGCTGGCCCGCAAGCTTACGGAAATCGAGGACACTTACGCCGCGGGCAAGAAGCGCGCGAAACCGAAGAAGAAAAACGGAAAGAGGAAAGCAGA
>CAXSCV010000100.1:0-10477 GCA_964235895.1 uncultured Chthoniobacterales bacterium | reverse complement strand
TCTGCCTTTTTATCCGTGGGTGACGCGCGCGGTTTCGTGGCTCGGATTTGGTGTGCCAATGGCGGCTTTGCTGGTCTCCGCGGTCGCTTCGGTGGCGGCGGGTTTATTGCTCGTTAGACTCGTTCGACAGGATGAGAACGAGGAAACGGCGCGTTACGCGGTCTGGTTTTTGTTCATCTATCCCACGAGTTACTTCCTGCATATCGCGTATACGGAAGCGACGCTGCTCGCGCTGACGTTGGCCTGCTTCCTGTCCGCGCGGCGAAACGCCTGGGCGTTGGCTGGGCTCTTTGGCGGGCTGGCGGCGCTGACTCGATGGCAAGGCCTGATTTTGTTTCCGGCGATCGCCTGTGAGATGTGGCGGACATTCCGCCTAACGAGACGTTTCGATCCGCGCTGGCTTTGGCTCGCGCTCATTCCGTGCGGGTTCGGAGTTTATCTTTGGTTGAATCATCAGGTCACGGGAGATGCGCTCGCCTTCACGAAATTGATGCGGGAAAATTTCTATCGCGAGCTCGCGCCGCCTTGGGTTGGCTTCGGCAATCTCCTGCGTTCGATGAACGAGAACGGCCCGGAATACTTCATGATGGCCGGCGTGGCGGAGATTTTTTTCGCGCTGCTCGGACTCGCGATGATGGTCTGGAGTTGGTTCGCGTTGCGCGCTTCCTATTCAGTTTGGATCACGGGCAATCTGCTCCTTTGTCTTTGCAGTTCGTTCATCCAGGCGGTGCCGCGCTACACGCTCGTCATGTTCCCGATTTTCATTCTCCTGGCGCGCGCGTCCCGCGGGCGCGCGCTTTCTTTCGCCATAATCTCAATGACTTCGCTGCTCCTGTTGACACTCTTCGTGAGCAAGTTCGTTCTCGGCCATTGGGCCTTCTGATTCCCGCGTCGCCTAATGGTCGAGGTGCTCGAACTTCGCTTCCGCGACCGGCAATTTCTTGCGTCGACGGAGGCGCATCCAGTTATTCAAGTGTGCGCACATTGTCGATATAGTTATAGGGCGCCGCCGGACAAAGCTAAGCTGTAAGGCTTCGGGCTAGTAGTCCACCGCCTTACATAAACTAATAGCATTACGTGACCATAGTAGATCTCATTTCGCTCGAATTACCCTTGTTAGCACGGTCGCATCGCAAAGAGCAATCAGCAGTAGAATAGTTGGTCCCGGCGGAGTAGGCGGCAAATCTAGCTTGATATTAAGGTTTGACATTGTCCGCGATCACTCGCTAAACAACTGCGGTGATGCGCGGAACACTTCTCTGCTTGAGCCTGTTCCTTTTGTTCGCGAGCGAGGTATTGGGAGATCAGCTTGGTACCTTCCAAGTTATGGCATTTGGTGGCACGAATGAGCCGGGAGCCTACGCGGGTGGCGGATTGGTTCTTGGACCGGACGGAAACTACTACGGCGCGGCGCAGAATGGCGGAGCCTTCGCCAATGGCGCGATCTTTAGGTTAACGCCAGACGGAACGATGTCGGCGGTAGCGTCGTTTCCTCGCGGCCACGGACACTTGTTGAAACCACTAACTGTCGGTTCGGATGGCTCTCTCTACGGCGTAACCGGTGATCCATCGTATTTAGTTCCCGGGCCGCAGTACGCAATCTTTCGCGTAACCTTAGATGGGAAGATCACGATTTTGGCCGACTTGCCGAACCCCTCGAGAAGCGAGGGTCTGGACTTGAGTCGGCTTCTCCAAGCGAGCGACGGGTATCTTTATGGCACGACTATTCACTCGATTTTTCGGATGACCCACAGCGGGGAGCTGACAACGCTGGTCTCGCTTGATGATCCGAATTTTACCCCTCGAACGGGTCTGATCGAGGGTCTGGATGGATACTTATATGGGACTGCAGCGGGAACGGTCTTTCGGTTGAGTCTGGCCGGTGACCTGACGACGGTTGCCAATCTGAGCGGAGGAGTCGCGGGAGAGCTACTTCTGGCTCCCGACGGAAACTTTTATTGCCTTACTGGCAATAAATTTGTGCAGAAAATCACGCCGGGAGGTTCCGCTACTCAACTGGCTACACTTTCCTTTACTAACAGCGACTCTGACGTTCAGCCTAGTGCGCTGATCACAGGTGATGACGGCAATTTCTACGGCGTTATGGGCTGGTATTACTACCGGGTGACGCCCGCAGGACAGGTCACGCCCCTCGCGACGTTTTCCACCGCTTCGAATACGAAAGGGTATGGGCTTTCAGGTAATCTGCTCAAGCTAGGCGATGGCTCCTTTCTTACGACTGCCCTGCACGGAGGTCGTGGCCGAGCGGGAATCATTCTTCAACTCGCAATATCTGGGAGCAGCAACCCGTTAGCATCGTTCCCACAGATACTCGCGTCGAACTTTGCCACCGAGTTGATCGAGGGAATTGACCATCAACTTTACGGGGTGGGCGCTAACGCCACTTTTGGTATCTCCAAGGATGGTGTTGCGACTCCTGGAACGGATTTAGTTTACGGTTACGATTACCCGTCTCGACTGCTGCAACTACCTGATGGGTCCTTTTACGGTTGTATCGGAGAAGGCGGGATATTTGGAGAGCCGGGTTCCTCTCCATATTACTATCCTTTCGGTTTCAATTACTACATGCCGAGTATTCACAGTTTTAGTTACGAGGTCCACCAGTTCAATTACGACCCTTCATCGAACATAAATCTGGATGGCTATATCCCCCTCGCCGGTTTAACTCGTGGACCTAACGGCGATTTATATGGCACGGCGCTCGCGGGCGGTGCGAATGGATTTGGAACCTTTTACAAGATCGATCTTAATTGGACCTTTACTACTCTGGCTTCGTTCGATTCCAGCAGCGCATCTCCACGCGGGGATCTTATATACGCGGATGGGGTCTTCTATGGCTTAACCTCTCATGGCGGAGCTAACGGCAGCGGAACGTTTTTCAATGCAACTCTCGACGGGACGATCACCGTGATCAGCTCGTTGCCTGCGAACGCAGGGTCCGCCTTCCGACTCAAGCAGTCGCTCGATGGTAATTTCTACTATTTGGGAGGAGACGGCCTTTTTTCGATTTCCAAACAGGGGCAGATTGCAGAGCTTGCCTCATTCGATAGTAGCGGAATAACAAACCCGCGCGGGGTGAGTCAGGCCACGGACGGCCAGTTTTACGGTGTCGGCAAGGATTCAAATGGTAGCACCGGTGTGATTTTCCGAGTCGATCGCTTCGGCGGGGTTGCGGTCCAGTCGTTAGAAGAGATGGGCGACATCGTCTTAAATTCGTTAATACAAGCCAGCGATGGCCACCTTTATGGCAGTGCGAGTGGAGGAGTGACTCAGACCGGATTCATCTTTCGCCTGGACATTGGTCAGGGGACTCAGCCCGTTGCCATAAGTGGAGTTAGTCGGACCAGCGATGGCGCGTTCCAACTTGACGGTTCGGCGGTGCCAGGAGCGAGTTATCGCATAGAATCGGCCGATAATCCCGGAGAGCCTTTTGTGCAGATGGGGATGACAACGGCAGACTCGGCAGGCCGATTCAGTTTCGAGGATGTGAATGCCGCTGGTGTTTCGAGACGACTCTACCGTTTGGCCTTCCCGTAGGTTCGCTCATCGGCTCAAGGCGCTTTCGATTTGTGACTTCCTTCCCAGGAAGCTTATCCTGGCTACCCGTGCGGTAGGCGGAGTGAAAAGAAGATCGCCTAACGGTCGAGATGCTCGAACTTCGCTTCGGCGACCGGTAATTTCTTGCGTCGGCGGAGACGCATCCAGTTGTTCCAGGTTTTGCGCACGCTGTCGCGCGGCGTCAGGTAATGCTGGCTGAGGTCGTTGCTTTTGCAGATTTGCGCGAGGATTCCTTTCACCGTGAAATCATCCGTGTTCAGGATGGTGTAAGCGGTCCCGAGCGCGCCGGAATGATGCGCATCGCTCGCCGCCGTCATGGGCAAACCGCGGAGCTGCGCGTAATCGAACGCGAAGGTGTTATACCGCCGCAAAGTGGTCGCGGCGTTGAACACTTCCAACGCATCGATCGGCAATGTTTCCAAAACCGGAAAACGAATTCCCGCGCGAAACAAATCGTAGGGATGCGGCGGAATCGCCAGACCGCCTTGCTCGTGGATGATCTCGCAAACTTCGCGCGCGGGCGTTCCTTTTAGATCCGGAATGGTCGCGCCGATGCAGAGCAAATGCCCCTCGCGCGTGGTCACTTCCTGACCGGGAATAATGAGAAAATCATCGACCGGCTGACCGTCCGCGCGCATCAAACCTTTCTCGAGCAAATAGGTCACGGCGTCGCAGGTGTTGTGATCGGTCACCGCGAAGCCGTGCAGGCCCTTCGCGCGCGCGGCCGCGATGTTGTCTTCCGGGCTCGACACGCCGTCGCCGGAAAAAAAGGTATGCGTGTGGAGGTCGATCTTGAAGGGCATCGGCCGCAGGGTAATTTCGGCGAAGGGAAATGGAAAGCGCCGGTTTCAAGGAATGGGCTCTCGTTTGCCAGGCGATTGAGCGCGGCGAGCAGTGCATCATTCTGCGCAAAGGCGGAATCGCGGAAGGTCGCGAGGGGTTCAGTTTTCGTGAGCGCGAATTTTTTCTTTTCCCAACTTTTTTCCACGAGCAAGCGGCGAAGATCCGCGGCGCAGCGCGAGAGATTCCAGAGAAGCGGCCGGGAGAAATCGAGCTTCGAGTCTTCGCGAAAATCGAAACTTCCTCGGTCATCACGAATTGGGAAACGGCGGCTGCGCTCGAGCCGCTGCATATTTTGCAAAGCGACGTGGTGCGCGAGCGTTTCGATTACGACCAAGCGCCCGGAATTCACGTGGCGCTGGTGCGCGCGTTTCGCCTAACGACACCTTGGATTATTCCCGACGCGCCCGCTTACGGCGGTTGCCGGTCATGGGTGAAATTGCCGGTCGGGCTCGCGGCCGCGACGATGGATGCGGTTCTAAGCGAGGTCGAACACGCGCGGCGGCTGGCGATTTTTCGCGAACTTACACAGCCCGCGAACTGAGCGCGGATGGCTCGTTAGGCTACCGACTCAACCAAGAACTCCGCCGGCTCCGCGGAGCCCGATTCCTCTTCCGCTGCGCGGTTGAACTGCATGTCGTAAAGCCGCCGATAATAGCCGGATTGTTCGAGCAACTCCGCGTGCGTGCCGGTTTCTTTGATTCGGCCATCTTCCATCACGACAATTTGATCCGCGGAAAGAATGGTCGAAAGACGGTGCGCAATGGCGATGACGGTGCGGCCGGCGGAGAGGCGTTCCAGCGCCATTTGGATTTCCTTTTCCGATTCGGAATCGAGCGCGGAGGTCGCTTCGTCGAGCAAAAGAATTGGCGCATTTTTCAGGAGCGCGCGCGCGATCGCTAACCGCTGTTGTTGACCGCCCGACAGCAGGCAGCCCTTGTCGCCAATCACGGTTTCGTAGCCCTTCGGCTGCGCGATGACGAAGTCATGCGCGAAGGCGGTTTGCGCGGCGGCGTAAATTTCTTCTTCCGTCGCATCAAGCCGGCCGAACTGGATGTTTTTATAAATGGTGTCGTGAAAGAGAAAGGTGTCCTGTGTGACGAGCCCGATCTGTTCGCGCAACGATCGCTGCGTGATGTGACGCAAGTTGTGCCCGTCGATTGAAACCGTGCCGCTGGCCGGATCGTACAAGCGCAGGATGAGCGACAAAATGGTCGACTTACCCGCGCCGCTCGCGCCGACGAGCGCGAAAGTTTTGCCGGGTTCGATCCGCAAGGTGACGTCGGAGATCGCATCGCTCACTCCACGGCTGTAGCGGAAGGTGACGTTTTTGAATTCGATCAAGCCGCGAGAAGAAGGAAGCGCGATGGCATTGGCGCGATCGCGCACCGTTGGTTTCGCGTCGATAATCGCGAAAATTTCCGTGGTCGCCTGGATCGAGCGTTGCAGAACGATGTGCAGACGGCTCAGCGTTTTGATCGGGTCGTAGAGAAGGAATATTCCCGCGTTCAGCGCGATGAAGCGCGCGGCCGAAAGATTCGCAAAGTAAACGTAAAGCAACGCTAGGCCGACGCCGATGGCCGCGATGGTTTCGATGAGTGGGCCGGTCAGCTCGGTCGAGCGAACGATCCTCATCATGTTCACGAACTGCAGCCAGTTGCTGTGCCGGAAAGATTCTTCCTGGTGATCTTCGCGCGCGAAAGATTTGACTACGCGGATGCCGGCGAAAGTTTCCTGCATGGTCACGACCATTTGGCCCATGTCTTCCTGCTCGTGCTTGACCGCACGACGCGCGCGTTTGCCGTAAATGCTCAGCGGGATCAGCGCGCTCGGAAACAGCACCAGGGTGACCACGGTGAATTTCCAATCCATGTAAAGCAGGACGCCGATGCCGCCGATGAGCGTGACTGGTTGTTTGAAGATGTCGCTGCTCACGGTGGAGAGCGCGGCTTGCATCAGGCGAGTGTCGTTGGTGATCCGCGACATCAACATGCCCGAATGCATCTTGTTGAAGAAATCCATCGAGTTGCTGAGGATTTTCGAGAAGAGCTCGTTGCGGATATCGGTCAGCACTTTGCTGCTCACCCACGCGGTGTAATACGCGCTCATGTAGGAGCAAAAGCTGCGCGCCGTCATGACCGCGGGGATCCCGAGGCAGAGCAAAAGAATCGAATTAATCCGCGGGCCCGAATTGAGCGCGGCCGTATTCGACATCAGCGCCTGTGGGGCCATCGCCGCTTTGCCTTTGAAAACGAAATCGGTCACATGCAACATGACCAGCGGCAGGCAGGCGTTGATCGCGCCGAAGAGAAATCCGAAACCGAGCGCGAGCGCGAAACGGAATTTGTAGGGTTTCGCGTAGCGGAAAACGCGGCGATACGGACGCCAAGCGACCCGAATCGTCATCCAGAAAGAGGGCTTCGGGTTTGCGGCAGGAGTGTCGCTCATGAGACGGAGGCTGGCGCATTCGCTAGCTGGGTTTCGATAGCATCGATCACCTGTTCCGTCGAGATTTGGTTCATCGGGACGGGCTTTTGCTTCGGTTGAAAATCGGTCAGCGCGGCGCTTTGGCCCGCCTGTAAAATAAGCGCGGGCGCGAAGCGCGGACGCCAATGCAGCGGGTTCGTCGGACCAAACAAAACGACCTGCGGCGTTTGCAGAGCGGCCGCGAAATGCATCGGCGCGGAATCGACCGTGACCAGGAGACGCGCGCGTTGAATGATCGCCGCGAGCGTGAGCAAATCGAGTTTGCCGGAGAGATCGACGAACGAGGCGCGCGCAGTTTTTTTAATGGCTGAAAGATGTTCCATCTCCATCGCAGCGTTTCCGCCGGTCAGGACGACGGGGAGATTTCTCGCTGCCGCATGCGCGATGATTGCCGCCCAACGCTCGGCTTCCCAAAATTTTTCCGCGCGCGCCGAGCCCGGATGCAGCAAGAGGAAATCGCCGGCGATGCGCGCGTCTTTCAAAACACGAGCCGCCTCCTCGATTTTCGATGCCGGGATATCGAGCCGCAAAGTTTGCGACGCGCCATGAATTCCCAGCGGCTCGAGAAGCGCCAGGTGATAATCGACCGTGTGCACGTTTCCGATCGGCGTGTCGACCAGCTCGTTATAACTCAACGCGCGCATCTTCACGCGTTGCTTCGGATGATCGGTCGTTAGGCGTTTTCGCGCGGCGGAAAGAAAGGTGAGAAATGCGGAACGATCGTTGCGCGTGAAGTCGATCGCGTATTCGTATTTGCGTCGCGCGACCGTAACCCAATTGGCGGCGTCGCGTAGATTTCCACGCGCAATCAGCGCGCGATCCACCCCGCGAATCGCTGGCAGGAGCTCGCGCGTGCCGTTCGAGATAACGAGGGTAATCTCGGCGCGCGGAAATTTTTCACGGACGGCTGCGATCGCCGGCGTGGTCAGAATCAAGTCGCCGATGCGCTTGAGTTGAATGAGCAGAATGTTCATCAGAATCCGCGAAAGCGACGGACCGCAAACGCACGGCGCAAGAGCATAAACGACTGGATTGTTTTCAGCGCCTGCGGCCTCGCGCAACTAAAGTCGTCGCATTTCCCGACGTCTCTCACGTTGTCATCCTGAGCCGCGCAGACGGTCGAAGGATCTCGCACAGACTCGTTTGTTTTGCGAAACACACGCGGTCAACCAAGCGGCCTGAGCGAGACTCTTGGGCGTGCTTCGCCTGCCTCAGAATGACAATCTCGAACGGAAAGTTGCCGTCGCCTAACGAGTGGATCTATTCGCCCGAAACTCGATCGGCTCCGAATCGCGGAGCCTTTCCCAACCCTGTCTTCCGCGATCATACCCCGCCGCTACCGTTTCATTTGCATCGCGCGCTGATAAGCGATCAGGAGTCGCGTGCGGAAATGGTCCCAGGTGAAATTTTTCACCACGCGTTCGCGCGCGGCGATGCTCATTTTTTCCAAGATCTCGGGATGTTCGTAGAGATGCAAAATCGCTTCCGCCAAACGATCGACATTCGCCGGCGGAATGATCATCCCTTCCACAGAATCAACCACCACGTCGCCCGCTTCGCGCGTGGTGATCTGCGGCAAACCGCATGCCGCCGCCTCGTAAGTGACCTTCGCGCTGCCCTCACAAGTCGACGGGAAAACGTGGATCGTCCCCTGACTCAAGTAATTTTCCACGTCCTGCACGAAGCCGACGACGCGAATATTCTCGCGCCAGAAACGCTTCAAGTGCGGTTTCATTTCCTCGTGCACCGAGCCGACCAGCCAAAGCTCCGCATTTTTCAAATCGAGCCGGTGCCACGCCTCGAGCAGATGATGAACGCCTTTGCGCTCGATCAAAGCGCCAGAAAAAACCGCGCGAAAAATTGGCGGACGCACGCCCGGTTTGAAACGCTGCACATCGACGCCGCGCGGCAGATAATACAACTTCGATTCCGGAAAACCCTGCACCCGAAAGGTGTCGGCCGCGCGCTGCGAAAGAACGACAAGCAAATCTGCCAGTTCGTATTCCTCGAGAAAGCGTTCGCGATCGAGCAGGAGACGTTGCTTCCAGGTCGTCTTCGGCGCGGGCGGCGTGAACGGCCGATCGATCTTTCCGCGATCGCGATGCCAGGTCGGAATCTCGACTAACGAGGGAATCTTGCGCCGATGCGTCACGCGTAACGATTCCAGACAATCGCCCGACCAACTGTGAAAGAGATCGAATTTTCCGGTCTCGAGGTGACGCGCGGCGATCCAATCGAGATACTTTTTTTTCGCGCCGTAATAATACGGACGATCGAGAAACGAAATGAGCCGGACCGGGTGCCAACGCAGAGAATAGATGAGCGACGACGGAATTTCCCTTTGCCGATTATCGTAGGCGATGGCTTTGCCGAGAAAGCCGCCACGATGCGATGCGCGCAACGCCTCGAAAGCGTCCGTGTCCAAACCCGAGCCGCCGATGCGCGCGAAAATGGAGTAGAGCAAATGGCGCGGCAGCAGCGCGGACGACTCGGTTTCGCGCAGCGGCGGCGGCGGAGCGTTTAGAGTTTCACCGAGCATCGGCTCAGAAGTATTGTGGCGTTTGCGGGCAAGTAAAGGGAGCCCGTTCCCCGATGAATCCTGCGCACTTAAAGATCGGTTTCATTCGGCGCGGCTTTTCCAATAGCGGCGGCGCGGAAGTTTATTTGAAACGACTTGCGCAAGGCGTGCGCGAGGCCGGCCACGAAGCGCGACTCTTCAGCACGGAAGCGTGGCCGCCTAACGAGTGGTCGTTTGGCCCGCTAACTTATTTGCCGGGAAAAACGCCCGCGCAATTTGCCGATGCGCTGGCTGTCTCGACCGCCGCGAAAACCTGCGATGTTCTGATGAGCCTCGAGCGCGTCTGGCAATGCGATGTCTATCGCGCGGGCGACGGCGTGCATCGCGCCTGGCTGCAACGCCGCGCGCGCTTCGATAACGTGATTGGGAAATTTAAAGGCATTTTCAACCGCAAACATCGCGGCATTCTGCGTCTGGAAGAATCGCTTTTCGGTCACGGCGGCGCGCGCCGCGTCATCGCCAATTCGCAGATGGTGAAGGATGAGATCGTCGAGCTTTACAATTATCCGGCGAAGGATGTTCGGATCGTGCGCAACGGCGTGCCCCTTGCGCTTTTCGCGGCGGCAGCGCAGGAGCGCGCGCGCATGCGGGACTCGTTAGGCTTGGCCAAAGATGAAATAGCGGTTCTTTTCGTCGGCTCGGGTTGGGCGCGCAAAGGTTTACGTTTCGCGCTGCGCACGATCGAGGCCTGCGGCCTTCCGCAAATGCGCTTGCTCGTGGCGGGACGGGGAAATCGCGCGAAGTATCGTTCGCGCCAAGCGAAATTTCTCGGTGTTCGACAGGATTTGCCCGTGCTTTACGCGGCCGCGGACATCTTTCTTTTGCCGACGATTTACGATCCGTTTTCTAACGCGTGCCTGGAAGCGCTCGCCTCGGGGTTGCCGGTGATCACGACGCGCGCGAACGGATTTGCCGAGATCATCGAGGATGGAAAACACGGCAGCATCATCGCGGAGCCGGACGATTTCGAAGCGACACGCGAGGCGTTGCACT
>CAXSCV010000099.1:0-10729 GCA_964235895.1 uncultured Chthoniobacterales bacterium | reverse complement strand
CCTAACGAATCAGGAATTCGATATCTCCACTTCGGTTTCCAGCGCCGCGACCGTTAACCTCAATTCCGGCGGCATGCTCACGGCCGGCCAAACCGCAGTCGGTTACATCGGCACCGGCATCTTCAATCAAACTGGCGGCACTCATAGCACGGGGTTCCTGCGGATGAGCGCCGCTTACAGCGGAAGCAGCATTCCCGTCGCAAACGGCACTTACAATTTGAGCGGCGGCCAGCTCAACGCCTCCAGCATGCTCATCGGCGATCAGGCTCCCGCGCTCTTCACTCAGACAGCCGGCACGACGACCACCAGCTACCTCTCGGTGGACGCCGGCGGCACCTTTAACTTGAGCGGCGCGAACAGCATCGTCACCGCCAGCACCGTCGCAATCGGCGGGAATGGCGGTGGAGGCACCTTCACCCAGATGAATGGTTCACTCGCCACCGCTGGCGATCCGAATAACTACACCGGCTATCTTTCTGTCGGCGATTACTCCGCCGGCGCCTACAACTTCAACGGCGGCACACTCACCACCGATGAAACAGATATCGGCTACGACGGCACCGGCGTTTTCAACCAGACCGGCGGCACACACACCGTCCGCAACTCCGGCTCACTCTACCTCGGGCGCGACGGCGGCAGCAGCGGCATTTACAACCTCGAGGGCAGCGGAATCCTGCTCGTCGGAAACGTCCTCGGCGGCTCCGGCACGAGCACGTTTAACTTCAACGGCGGCATTCTCCAGGCCGCCGCCTCGAACGCGAATTTCCTCAATGGCCTAACGACCGTGAACGTCCGCGCCGGCGGCGCGAAGATCAACACCAACGGCTTCGATCTCACGCTCGGACAAGTCCTGATTCATTCTTCGATCAACGGCGACCCAGCCGGCGACGGCGGACTCACCAAGACCGGCCTCGGCACACTCACCCTAAATCCCGGCAACACTTACAACGGCCTCACCCTCGCGAGCGCCGGCACCTTGATTAATCTCGGCACACTCCTCGGCAACGTCGAAGTCGCGAACAGCGCCAGCTTCACCGGCGCGGGCACGATCAAGGGATCGCTCACCGTCGACAGCGGCGGCTTCGTCGGACTTTCTGCCGGCACGCTTTCCGTCAACGGCGGCGTCACTAACTCCGGCACGATGCGCTTCGACCACGGCGCCAGCCTCGCGGTCGCCAACGGCTCCGTCCTCATCAACCATGGCCTGCTCGACATCATCTCCGGCAGCTTCACCGCGCCCGCCGGTTTCTCCAACGACGGCATCGTGCTCGATGCGACCGTCGTCCGCGCGAAACAAATCACGCTCGGCAGCGGCGGCGTCACCGTTTCGATCGTCGCTTATCCTGCGCACACCTATCAATTGCAACGCAGCTCGACCTTGAACCCCGCGAACTTTACCGACGTTCCCAACGTTCCGCCGCAGACAAACCCCGCCTCCGCGGCCAACCCAGTCACCTTTGCTTTCAACGATACCAATCCCCCGGCCGGCAGCGGATTTTACCGGCTGCGGGTTGATCCATGATCCACGAAAACCCGGACCGTCATTCGGATCGCGCGGCACCGGCGTGTCACCGCATCACTTTTTTTGCAATGCCGGCGAGCGCCTAAGTATAGACTTTACATGCGACATCATCATTCCCTCCTCATTTGCCTTTTGCTTTTCATTCAGCCGGCGGGAGCTGCCATCTACACTTGGAGCGGCGGTTCGCCGTCAACTGCGAATGGCGATTGGACGACGGCTAACAACTGGGTCGGCCAAACGGCTCCGGTCTCTGCTGCAGACACCGATCTGGTTTTCGGCGCGACAACCGCCGGAGGGAGCGGACGAACCACCGCCAGCAACAACATCGCCGACCCCTTCAACCTGCGCACCCTCACCTTCAACTCCAGCGCGCCTTCTTCTCGGTCAGGACCTGACCTTCACCGCCGGCGCTAACCTGACCTTGAACAGCGGCGCGCTCAATCTGACGAACAGCGCGGAGAAGGATGATCATTAGCTGGGTCCGCCCTCCTGACGAGTCGCACACGTGCCCCGTGAGCATTCCACGTCGCTCATCGAAAGCCTGCGGCGGTCCCGACACCAAATTCTCCGGCTAACTGCCGGCGCCGATTATTTTTTCGCCGGCGAAGGCGCTGCGGAGGATGTCGCCGGCGCGAGAGGCGCTTGAGAATCCTCGATCGCAAAACTCCAATGCGTCTCGACTTTTTTGCCGCCGGAAGTTGCGGAAACGATGACCGAGCATGTTTTGTCGCGCAGCTTTTGCGTGACCTGATACGAAACCATTTGCGTCTTGTCGTCGAAGCTCGCGGGCACCAAACCCAAACCGCTCACGCGCATTTGCACGCTACCTTTATCGATCGCACCAAGACCGGCCAGGTTGGCTTTGATCAACGGCAAAGGCGTGCGCGAAGTTCCGCCATCGGGCGGCTGCGCCTGCAAATCCGTCGTCGCGACTTCCGCGACCGCCGCCGCGCCGCCGCTGCTCGAGCCGTTGAAATCGGCCGCGTCGGTAAACACTTTCGGTTTGTTTCCTTCGATCAAATAACGGCCTAACGAGTCGTTGGGCGAGCTGTGCGTCAGGCGTTGGCCGTAAACGGTAAAGACCGCTTCGTAGCCGGCTTTCTTGATGAACTCGCGCACCTGATCGTTGATGTAACCGAAGGGGACGGCGAAGCAGTTCACGCGAATGCCGAGCTTCTGCTCGAGCAACTGTTTCGAGCCGATGATTTCATTGGTGAGCCACTGCTGATATTCCTCGGGATTGAGGCGCTTTTTTTGCACCTTGTCATACGGCTTGCGCAAATCCTGATGGGTCGCGGAATGAGCTTGGATGTCGACGCCGGCGTCGCGCATCTCCGCGAGCATTTCCCAACTCATGGCCGCGCCGCCGCCGAAGTGCATGCCCTTCACGCCTTCGGTGTAAATGAAAAGGGTCAGCGGATAGCCGAACTTTTTCATGATCGGCCAACCGACTTCGTATTGCGTTTTCCAGCCGTCGTCGAAGGTGATGATGGCGGCGCGCGGCGGGATATTTTTTTCTCCGCGTTTCCAGGCGAGAAAATCCTGCATCCCGATCACGGGAATTTTTTTGTCCTGCAATTCCTTCATCTGCGCTTCGAACATTTCCGGCGTGATCTCAGTGTCGGGCCGGTGAATCTTTTTCTCGAAGCGATGATAACCAAAGATGACGACTTCCGCGCTTTGATTGACGATTGGTTTGGCCGGAGTCGGAACGGGAGTAGGCGTGGACGCGACGCTGGCCACCGTGATCGGCGTCGAATTGACCGGCTGGGCGGAGGCCGTGGTGACGGTAGGATTCTTTTTGCAGCCAGGAAGATTGACCGCCAACACGAGGGAAAAAAGAGCAAGTCGGATCAGCATAAAAGCAGGTAGGCATTAAAAATCTGAGCCACCAAAACACAACCGGTATTTCCATTCGCGAGCGCAAAATGGCGAAGGCAACTGGCACGGCACGGCGTTTGCATTAAGAATGCGCATGTTCCGAATCACCGCGACTTTTCTCCCGCTACTCGTCCTGCTCGCTGGCCTAACGAGTTGTTCGACTCCGGGCGCCGGCAATCAACGGAACACCAGCCACACTTTCAGCACGGTCGTGGTCGATCCGGGTCACGGCGGCAAAGATAGCGGCGCGACCCGGCGTTACGGCCCGCCGGAAAAAGTGGTCGCGCTCGATGTGGCGCAACGTTTGCGCAAGAAACTCGGCGACTCGCAACTGCGCACCGTGATGACACGCAACTCCGACGTCTTCATTCCACTCGATGAGCGCGTCGCGATTGGAAATCGACAGGCCAATTCCATTTTCGTCAGCATTCACTTCAATGACGCCAGCCGGCGCGGCGTGCACGGTTTCGAAACGTATTATTCCAGTTTTTACGCGGCGAGCCTGGCGCAACGCATCCAAAAGAAACTGCTCACCTTGCCGAAAGCGGTGAATCGCGGCGTGCGGCCGGCGAGATACCGGGTCTTGCGCAATGCGGAGTATCCGGCGGTGCTGGTGGAGTGCGGATTCTTGAGTAATCGCGGGGACGGCGCGCAGGCGGGCAACGCGAATTTTCGCGACAAACTGGCGGATCGCATTTGCGAAGCAGTGGTGGAGGAGCGCTTCGGCGCGGGTGTTTATAATGCTCCGCCGCCGCCGAATGCGATTCCGCCGACAGACCCGATATCCACGATTCGTTAGGCGACGCGTCCCGGATCACACATTTACGCATCATGATGCGTAGATATGTTTTTCTTGCCAGGCATCGAGCACCGGGTTCTACTTATTCTCTCGATGGCCACGGAAGCTTTGCATCCCTTCGAAGCGCTCATGCGGGAACGCATCGTGGTGCTCGACGGCGCCATGGGCACGATGGTGCAGCGTTATAAATTAACCGAGGACCAGTTCCGCGGTGAGCGCTTTCGCGATTGGAAAGGCAAGGATCTCAAAGGCAGCAACGAAGTTTTATTGCTCACAAGACCTGAGATCATCGAAGAAATTCACACGCAGTATTTGCAGGCTGGTGCGGACTTGATCGAGACGAACACTTTCAGCGCGACGACCATCGGTCTTCATGATTTTCTCTTCACCGAGGAACCAACCAGCGGCCGGAAGGATCCGGAATTTTTCCAGCGCGTTGTCGACGATCCCGAACTGCGCGCGCTCACTCACGAGATGAATGTCGTGGCGGCGCAACTGGCGCGTTCTTCGGCACAGAAGATCGGCGACGAAACAAATCAACGTCGCTTCGTCGCAGGCTCGTTAGGCCCGATGCCGGTGACCGCGTCGCTTTCGCCGGATGTGAACGATCCGAGTTTTCGGGCGGTCACTTTCGATCAACTTCGGCAATCGTACGGCGATCAAGTTTTGGGTTTGCTGGAGGGCGGCGTCGATTTGCTTTTGGTCGAAACGGTTTTCGACACGCTCAATGCGAAAGCGGCATTGTTCGCGATCGCGGAAGCGTTCGAGAAGCTCGGTCGCTCGGTCCCGCTGATGGTTTCGGGCACGGTAACCGATTTGTCCGGACGCATGTTGAGCGGGCAAACGGTCGAGGCATTTTTAATTTCGATTGCGCACATGCATCCGTTGGTGGTCGGTTTGAATTGCGCGCTCGGGCCGAGGGAAATGCGGCCTTACATCGAAGAACTCGCGCATACCGCGCCGCGCTACACGAGCGCCTATCCGAATGCCGGTTTGCCCGATCCACTTTCGGAAACCGGTTTTCCGGAAACGCCGGAAAGTCTCGCTCCACAACTGCACGATTGGGCGGCGAACGGCTGGCTCAACATCGTCGGCGGATGTTGCGGAACGACGCCGAATCATATCCAGAAAATTGCCGAAACGGTGCGCGGTTGTACGCCGCGAAAACTTCCCGGTTCATGACGAAATACGCACTGCAACTTTCCGGGCTGGAGCCGCTCACGATCACGCCAGAGACCGGCTTTATCGTCGTGGGCGAGCGCACCAACATCACCGGTTCACCGAAATTTTCGAAGCTGATTCTCGGTGGCGATTTTGACGGCGCGGTCGCGGTCGCGCGTCAGCAGGTAAAAGGCGGCGCCAACATTCTCGACGTCAACATGGACGAGGGAATGATCGATTCGGAAGCGACCATGACGCGCTTTTTGAATTTGATCGGAAGCGAGCCGGAGATCTCGCGAATTCCGATCATGATCGACAGCTCGAAATGGAGCGTAATCGAAGCCGGTCTGCGCTGCGTGCAGGGAAAAGCGGTGGTCAATTCGATCAGCCTGAAAAATGGCGAAGAGGAATTTTTGCGCCAGGCACAACTCGTTAGGCGATACGGCGCGGCCATGATCGTGATGGCCTTCGACGAGAAGGGCCAGGCCGACAATCTGGCGCGACGCATCGAAGTCTGTGCGCGCGCTTATAAGCTCCTCACGGACTCGGCGGGCGTCGCGCCTAACGACATCATTTTCGATCCGAACGTACTGACGGTCGCGACCGGTTTAGACGAGCATCGGAGTTACGGAATCGATTTCATCGAGTCGGTGCGTTGGATCAAAGCGAACCTGCCGGGCGCGCGGACAAGCGGCGGAATCAGCAATGTTTCATTCTCCTTCCGCGGCAACAACGCGGTGCGGGAAGCGATGCACTCGGCGTTTTTGTATCACGCGATCCGCGCGGGTTTGGACATCGGAATCGTGAACGCGGGACAGCTCGCGGTTTATGAAGAGATCGAACCGGAACTGCGAACGCGGGTGGAAGATGTCCTCTTGAATCGGCGTGAAGATGCGACCGAGCGGCTGGTGGATTTTGCGGAAAACGTCAAGGCAAAGGAGAAAGGGCCGGTTGAAAAAGAAGCGTGGCGAAGCGCGCCGGTCGAGGAACGACTTTCACACGCGCTGGTCAAAGGCATCGTCGATTTTATCGAGGCAGACACGGAGGAAGCGCGCCGGCAGAGTTCGCGTCCGCTCGACGTGATCGAGGGTCCGCTGATGGCGGGAATGAGCGTGGTGGGCGATTTGTTTGGCGCGGGAAAAATGTTCCTGCCGCAAGTGGTGAAGAGCGCGCGCGTGATGAAGAAGGCGGTCGCGTATTTGATGCCGTTCATGGAGGCGGAAAAAGCCGGCGGCGCCAAACCGCAAGGCCGCATCGTGATGGCGACGGTAAAAGGTGACGTGCACGACATTGGCAAAAATATCGTGGGCGTGGTGCTGCAATGTAACAACTACGAGGTGATTGATCTCGGCGTGATGGTGCCCGCGCCGAAGATTCTTGAGACGGCCCGCAAACTGGATGCCGATGTCATCGGGTTGAGTGGACTGATCACGCCATCGCTCGATGAGATGGTCCATGTCGCGCAGGAAATGGAGCGCGAAGGTTTTTCGGTGCCGCTGCTCATCGGCGGCGCGACGACCAGCCGCGCGCACACGGCGGTAAAGATCGCGGAGCACTATCGCGGAAGCACGGTGCATGTGCTCGATGCTTCGCGTGCGGTTGGCGTGGTTAGCAATTTATTGAATGAGGAATTGAAAGGCGCGTTCGATGTAAAGACGCGCTCCGAATATGCGGGGCTGCGAGAAGCGCATGCGGCAAAAGCGAGGGAACGGAAGTCGGTCACTCTCGCGCAAGCGCGCGCGAATCGTTTCCCGATTCAGTGGAGCGAATATCAACCGCCGGCGCCGGAGGATTCTTGTCTGCACATTTATTCGACCGCGAAAGATGAAGGCACGAGCGGCCAAGCTGCACGTCAGATTTCGCTCGAGACGTTGGTGCCGTTCATCGACTGGTCGCCATTTTTTCACACGTGGGAATTGCGCGGCCGTTATCCGGCTATCTTCGATGATCCGGTTGGCGGACCGCAAGCGCGGGAACTTTTCGATGACGCGCAGGAATTGCTCGCCCGAATCGTCGGAGAAAATTTGCTGACTGCGCGCGGTGTCTTTGCTTTGTGGCCCGCGAATGCGGTTGGCGATGACGTCGAAATTTATGCGGATGATTCACGCGCACAGAAACGCGCGACCTTCCATTTTCTGCGTCAGCAAATGCAGAAGCCGGCTGGACAATGCAATTTGTGCTTGGCGGATTTCGTTGCGCCAAAAGGAAGCGGACGCGCAGATTACCTGGGCGGATTTGCGGTGACGGCTGGAATCGGCGCGGACGAATTGGCGAGACAATTTTCCGATGCGCACGACGATTACAACGCCGTCTCGGCCAAGGCGCTGGCCGATCGATTCGCGGAAGCGTTTGCGGAATATTTGCATCAACAGGCGCGGATCACCTGGGGATTTGGTCGGGAGGAAAAGTTGTCGCATGCGGAATTGATTCGCGAGCGATACCAAGGTATCCGGCCGGCAGCGGGTTATCCGGCGTCGCCCGATCACACGGAAAAACCCACGCTCTTCGATCTCTTGGGCGCGTCGGAAAATGCCAGCATCGAATTAACTGAGTCCTATGCGATGCATCCCGGCGCGAGCGTGAGCGGGCTGTATTTTTCACATCCGGAGGCGAAATATTTCGGGGTTGGAAAAATCGAGCGCGATCAGGTTCGTGATTACGCGGCGCGGAAAGATCTGGATGTTTCGGTGGTCGAGCGCTGGCTCTCGCCGAACCTTGCGTACTAACGACGTACTCCGAACGCGCGGGTAACGCGCGCGCCTTTATCTCTGCATTCGGCGAGTCAGAGATTTCACTTCTGGCTATCTGCAAATTTGGGAAGTCGGTGAGACTCCAAGAGACCTCTCTTGTGGCAAGTGCGATCTGACTTCGCTGTCTTTCTGGAATGCAGCGCTTGCAGCTGCGGACGCGATCTCCATTAAAGGTGGAATGTCGAGGTCGTCACACGTCGGAGATTTAGCTCCCTTTAAAGAGTAGCAAGCGGCATAAGCCATGCTTATGGCAATTATAATAAATCTACTGTATGCAGCTTCTCCGCATTCTCGTCTCTTTCGTCGCCTCCCTCATGATGGCTTCCGTTTCACTCGCTGGGAGTGTGTCACTCGCATGGAATTCCAACACCGAAGCGAACCTTGCGGGATATCACGTTAAGTACGGCACGGCTTCCGGTAGTTACACTCAGGTTTACGACGCGGGCGCGACGCCAGCCGCGACCGTTCCAAATCTCACTGTCGGCACAATGTATTATTTCGTGGTCACGGCTTATAGCGCTGCGGGAAGCGAGAGTGGTGCGTCGAATCAGGTCTCGAGTGTCGCCGGTTCCGGCGTACTGCCTCCGCTGACCGGTCACGCTTTAGTCAATGTCTCGACGCGGAGTTATGTTCAGACGGGAGAAAACGTCCTCATCGGCGGCGTAATCATCGAAGGCACGGCCGCGAAGAAAGTCGTCTTGCGTGGTATTGGGCCATCGTTGGCCGCGGGCGGCGTGAAGGGCGCGTTAGCTGATCCGATGCTTAGCCTTCATGACGCCACCGGCGCGGAGATTGCCTCGAACGATAATTGGAAATCAAACGCCGCCAGTGTCCAAGCGACCGGGCTCGCGCCCAGCAATGACCTCGAATCCGCCATCGTGACGACATTACCACCCGGCGCATACACCGTGGTTCTTTCCGGGGTAGGCAATACGCAAGGCATTGCGCTCTTCGAACTGTATGACATGGAGCCCACAAAATCTAAGATCGGCAATATTGCCACTCGAGGATTGGTCGAATCGGGAGACGATATCATGATCGCTGGATTCATCGTTGGAGGGACTCAATCGAGCCAGGTGCTGGTTCGCGCGCTCGGGCCATCGCTCGTCGCACGTGGGATCACGAACGCTTTAGCCGATCCCGCGCTGGAACTGTACAACGCCCAAGGCTCGCGCATTTTTGCTAACGACAGCTGGCGGGCCAGTCAGGCCCAACAGATCACGGCCTCGTTGCTCCCTCCTGAAAACGATCGGGAAAGCGCGATCATGGCGACACTAGCGCCCGGCAATTATACTGCGATCATGCGCGGAGTAGGCGGAGCGACCGGCGTCGGTTTGATCGAAGTTTACAACATGTCCAAGTAGGCGGTCGGCCGATCGAAGGGCGTCGGGCCGACGAAGAACAGACCGAGCAGCGACCTACTGCCTGGGTCCGACAACGAGGTCGGCCGCGTCAAGCGACGGGTCCTTGATCTGAGCCCCGAAAAGTAACATCGCTCCCGCCTGATCGGCTGAGACCGGATCCACTTCTTTGGTTTCGTCGGGCTTCGGCCAGACAACGTTCCAGGCGAGTCCGCATTTCTCCAGCGTCCAAATCAGATAGCGCGTGGTGTCGAGTTCCCACCAGCGTAAGCCATGCGCGGCGCAGCGCGGTTTGGCGTGGTGATTATTGTGATAGCCTTCGCCGAAAGCGCCGAGGCCGACCCAAAAATTATTCTTGCTCTGATCGGAGGTTTCGAAGCTTCGGTAACCGAGCGCCGGCATGTGACAGATCGAGTTCACCGCCCAGGTGAAATTATAAACAACCAGCATCGGTACGTAGAGGCACCAAAGCATTCCGACCAACCCCATCGTGTAATAAAACAGCGCTGCAACGCAGACATGCGGGATGATGTAAAAATAGGGACGCTCCCAGAGCCGGCAGTACCAAATTTTCCGAACATCCGCCGCATAACGCAGCGAACGATCGCGAAATCCTGGCGGTTTACGGACCAGCCACATCATGTGCGCGTAAGGAAACCCGTGTAGCGGACTGTGGATGTCCTCGTCGGTATCGGATTTCAGATGGTGATAACGGTGGTCGCCCACCCACGTCACCGGATCGCCAGAAAGCGGCACGGCGGATCCAAGGGCAAAAATAAATTTCAGCCAGCCCGGCATTTCAAATCCGCGGTGTGTCAGGTAGCGATGCAAATAGAGCGTGGTGCTCATTCCGCTCCAGAAGTACATGAAGAGCATGATCGGCAGGTAGCTCCATTGGAAGCGCGTACAAAGCGCCGCGATCCCGAGCAGCTGAAGCCCGACCAAGATAATAAAAAGGAAAACGTTGAGCTTATCGTGTTTAAACATGAGAACGAAAGGACGAGGCTTGCGACAGGTGGAACGCACTCGAATGAAGCAGGTTCGGCGCGCGCTCAACTGTCTCCCATATCGGGCATCGAGCAAGGTCTATTTCGCTGCGACTCGAGCCGGCGGCGATCGATTCACGTTGAGCAAAATGGGCGCGTCTCACGCGCATCGAGATTCCGCATGCGCGCTTCTCCGCTCCGTGCTATGAGAGGCGGCGCCGCGCGGGGTGTAGCTTAGCTTGGTAGAGCGCCTGGTTTGGGACCAGGAG
>CAXSCV010000098.1:0-10748 GCA_964235895.1 uncultured Chthoniobacterales bacterium | reverse complement strand
GCGGACTTTGACACCTTGTAAGTGCATGGTTTCAGGAACTATTTCACTCCGCTCACAGCGGTTCTTTTCACCTTTCCCTCGCGGTACTTGTTCACTATCGGTCGCCAATTAGTATTTAGACTTACGCCGTGGTCGGCGTGGATTCATACGAAGTTTCACGTGCATCGTATTACTCAGGAAATCCCTAGGCGTGCGCGGATTTTCGATTACGGGCCTGTCACCCTCTTTGGAGCGATTTTCCATTCGCTTCATCTAATCGTTGCACTACCACATCGGGCTCCTACAACCCCACCAGCAAGCTGGTGGTTTGGTCTCTTCCGCTTTCGCTCGCCACTACTGACGGAATCGCTTTCGCTTTCTTTTCCTCCGGTTACTGAGATGTTTCACTTCACCGGGTGTCGCGATGTTCCTGCTATGTATTCACAGGAACTCGACCGAACATTACTTCGGTCAGGTTATCCCATTCGGAAATCCCCGGGTCAAAGCGTGTTTACCGCTCTCCGAGGCTTATCGCAGTTAGCCACGTCCTTCATCGCCTATTGGCACCAAGGCATCCATTATGTGCTCTTTGTAGCTTGATCAATCTGTTCCGATCACCGCGTTTGCGGCGACCAGAGATCTTTATGATAACTGAAACTCTCCGCCCCGATCCGAAGACCGGAGCTTCTATTAAGATTCAGACTCAGCTCTAAAAAGTTGTATTTACTACCCTGTATGTAGATTTCAAAGAACCAGCGGCTTCGCACACTTCAGTCGACAAAAAAACTCAACCCTGTCCGACTCGAAAACGTTTCCGTTCAACAGCCGGGACAAAATTGAGCGTCAATTTGCAGTCCCAAAATGTGCAAGAACACAACTCCTTCGGCTTGCGCTTCGTGAGTCCCGCTTCAGGCGGGCCGACAAAGTAGCCACCTGGCTTGGATCGTCAAATCGGAAAATGCATTTTTTTTTAAAAAAAATCGCGCGCCGTGAAAAACGCCTGAAGCCGACGAGAAATCACGGCGTCTAGCGCAGGCGTCCGAATTTCCTCGCTGCGCCGTCGATCGGGATGAGCGCCTGAATCAACTCAGACGTCGAACCTGCGGGTCCCATATCTTCGTAGGTGATGCCGGTGCTGCTCCAGCTTTGTGGCTGCAGGGTGAGCGATTGCTCGGCGAACACTTTCGCCGGATCGACGTAGATCGAGCGTGCGAATTGCAGGACGAGGTAATTGCCTTGGATTTCATATTGAAGAAGCGAGCTCGGCGCGTTCCGGATGGTCGGGTTACTTCCGAAGACCTGCTCGAGGCCGTTGGAAATTCCGTCTCCGTCCGCATCGGCATCCGCTGCGAGCAGATTTGCTGGCGTGCCGGTCGGGAAAATGTAACCGCTCCAAAATGCGTAGCTTTCCGGCTGCAACTCGTAGGCACCGATATCGACGGCGCTGCCGGATTGTCGGAGAAGGCCGCGTTGATCGTTTGAGACGCTGGCCGTGGCGCCCGCATCGATTGCGGGCGATCCGAGCAAGAGCGCGTGTGTGTAGGTGCCGCCGCCGTTGTTAGCTAACGGCCCGAGTTTTACGTTAGTTACGAACCTCGTATCGCCTGCTGCGGTAAAGGCGCTGCTGCCGGTGCCATAGCCGACCAGGTTATGACCGTTGCTTAGGTAGGAGCTAGCTCCGGAGACCTGGTCCAGGTCCGTGCTGACATTATTGGCGATAATGCTGTCGTAAACTTCCGTGCGGGTGTTGCTGGAAGCATGCGAGTAAACGCCACTGCCATATCCTTCCGCGGCGGCAGTGTTGCGCGTGATGGTGCTGTTCGAGATTTGCGTAAGACCGATCACGTTCTCCAGCCCGCCACCGTAGTTAGTCGCGCTGTTTCCACTGATGGTGCTGTTGCGAACTACGGTCGTTAGGCCGCTTAGATTTGTCTGAGAGCTTATGCCTGCGCCTGAAAAAGCTGAATTGCCCGAGACGGTGCAGCGATCCAGCGTGAGCGAACCTTCCGTTCTAATTCCGCCGGCGCTGTTCGCATAGTTCCCGTTAACGGCACAGCTTTGTAGGGTGAGTGTGCCTTGGTTCCAAATGCCGCCGCCCACGTTACTCGCGAGATACCCGTTACTGATCGTTAGACCGGAGATGGTGACGCTGGCTCCGTTACCGACATGGAAAATCCGATAGTTGTCGCTCGCTGCTCGCCTGATCGTGAGCAGGTTGGCTCCCGGTCCTTGGATGGTCATGGAACCGAGAAGGAATGCGCTGCCGCCATTGGTGGTGTCGGCGATCGTGCTGAGATCAATCGTCTGGGGCGCGTTGCCAGGAAGATTGAAGGTAATCGTCGTCGCCGAGTGAGAGAAGTTCGCCCGGTTGATGGCTTCGCGCAGCGTGCATTCAGTTACCCCGCAGAACTGGTCATCCGAATCCCCGGCGGTGTTGACGACCAAGGTCGAGGACGTTTGTAGGACGTCATTGTCTTCAAAGGCGCCAATATCGCTGCCGTCGCCGCCAGTTGCATTCGGAATACTGCCGTAATCAAACGGCCGAGACAGGCCGCGTTGATCGGTGTGCGTGGTCGTGGTGTCCTTGCCTTTGTCCCGGGCGGGACTGCCTGCGAGTATGGCGTGCGTCGGGGTTGGGCCGCCATTCAAAGCGAGCACGGCGAGGAGCGGATTGGTGTTGGGTTGGTCGGCGGTGGCGGTGAGAAAACCGCCGCCATTGTCGCTGCTGAGATTGTAGCCCTGCGAGAAGATGGAGTTGTTAGGCGAGCCATTGCCGGGCGATCCATTGGCCGCAATGCTGACCAAAGTGGCGCCCGTGCCGCTGCCTTGGTTAACGATGCTGTTAACGAGGAAACTTCCCGCGCCGGCTCCGACGCCATCGTCCACAATCGTGCTGCTGTCGTACTGGTTTCCCCAGTTGTAGATTGCGCTGCCCGTGCCGGAGGCGGAGTTGCCGCTGAAGGTGCTGCTGCTGATGTGGGTGGCGGCGCCAACGTTGGGCACGTCCTCGATATTCGCGTAGTAGCCGAGGTTGCAAATCCCGCCGCCGTATTGCGCGGAGTTACCGCTGAAAGTGCTGTTGCTAATGTCCGCGAGCGCGAAACCGTCGTTATGGCCGGGGTCGCCCTCGTTACAAAGACCGCCGCCTAGCGGCGCAGAGTTGCCGTCGAGAGTGCTGCTGCGAAGGGTTAGTTGAGCAGTTCTTGGATTACCCACGCTGTAGATGGCGCCGCCGCGATTCGTGGCTGAGTTGGTAGTTAGGCGGCTATTACTGACGCTCAGCGTTCCGTAGAGTTGATAAACGGCACCACCTGAGACCGCGGAGTTATTCGAGAACGTCGAGGTGTCGATCGTAGCTGAATTGCCGAAGTTCTCCAAAGCGCCTCCAGAGCTTCGTGCCGAGTTAGCGGTGAATGTGCTCGCACTCACGCTGACGCTCGCGGCGCTGTCATTTTTCCCGCTATTGCTCACCGCCCCGCCACTGTCCGCGGAGTTGCCGGTAAACTGCGTGTTGGCGATCGTCAGAAACGCCGGGGTATCGTAGAAGAGGCCGATGTTGTAAACGCCGCCGCCCGCTGCGCCTCCTTCATTGTTGAGCACCACTAAGCTGGTGAGCGTTAGATTGCCGTGGTCGTTATAGATTCCGCCGCCGTGGTCGTCTTTCCCGTTGGCGATCGTGAGGCCGGAGATAGTAACGATCGGTGCCGTAGCATTACCACTCGAGATCTTGAAGATTCGAAAATCCGGAGTGCCCGCCGCGCCGCTGCGCTGCACGACCAGGAGCTGCGCCGCCGGGCCATTAAGGGTAATGTTGCTGGTTAAATCCGGCAAGGCGCTGGTGAGAGTGATAACCTGCGGACCGGCGTAGAAGTTGACCGCGCCGCCGGCGCTGGAGGCGGAGAAGGAGATGGTCGCGCCGGCGTTGTTGTTAGCTACATTCGCGTAGTAGGTGGCTTTGATCGCTTCGCGCAGAGTGCAGTTGTTCACGCTGCAAACGCCGTCGTAATCGGCGGCAGTCGTCACCGTAAGGGTGGAACCGCTCTGCTGACCCGCCGGCGTTTCCACTTCGACCGCACCGATGTCGCTGCCATCGCCGCCGGCGGCGTTTGGCAGGCCGGAGTAGTCGTAAGGACGCAGCAAACCGCGTTGATCCTTGCCTGAGCCGCTATCTTTGCCTTTGTCGATCGCCGGGCTTCCCGGTGACGGTGGGTAGAAGCGCGCGCGGCCCGCGACCGTCATCACGGCTCCGAGTTTCGGATCGGTATTGATCTGATCGGTGCTAGCAGTGAGGAAGCCACCGCCATTATCGTCGCTCAAATTGTAGCCTTGAGAATAAATGAAGCCGCCATTTTTTTCGAGGGTGGTGCCGGAGGCGAAGGAGGTGTCTCTCTTAAAAAGCGTGTTGATGACATAAACGCTGGCGTCCATCCCGCCGTTAAGATTGCTAAAGATGGCGCTCCCCGCGTTGGCAGAGTTGTCCTTGAAGGTGCTGCTGACCAGCGACAGGACGGAAGCGGCCGGGTTTCCGAAGTTACCGCTGTAGATCGCGCCGCCCTGGTCTGCGGAGCAGCTTGCGAAGGTGCTGTTGATGGTGGTTATCGTCCCGCCAAAGTTCATCGCGCCACCACCGTAGGCACTGGCCGAGTTGCCGATAAACGCGCAGCTATCAATCGTGATGACCCCATTGCCGCCGTAGCCGTTGTTCGCCAGCCCGCCGCCCATGAAGGCGGAGTTCCCCGTCACTTCCACATTCCGCAGAGTAAGTGGTGCACGATCGCCATAAATGCCGGCTCCTGCGCCGGTGGCAAAATTGGTGCCGGTAAGGCTGCCATTGCTGATCGTCAAACCTGAGATCGTTACTGTTGGACCGCTCGAAGTGCCGTTCGAAAGCGTGAAAATGCGAAACGCCGGCGTGTTCGCGACGCTACTCCGCGCGATGGCCAACCCGGTGGGTCCGGGGCCGGTGATGGTGAGATTTACGGCGACGGTCGGTAGCGCGGTCGCGAGCGTGATGGTATGCGAGGCGCCATCGTAAAAATTGGTCGCTCCGCCTGCGGTGGTGTTGGAGAAGACGATCGCGTCGCCATTGGCCGATGTCGCGATCGCTACGCGGAGGCTGCCCGCGCCGGTGTCGTTGGCATTCGTGACGGTGATCGTCGCGGCGAACGCGGAGGTGTTGAGGACGAAGGCGAGGAAAAGGCTGATGCGTTTCATGAAGGCTCCTGTTGGGCTGACTCTATCGGGACCCGCCGAGCGCACGCTATCGGTGTCGTTACCGGATTCGGCTAGGTATTGTTACGGATGCGGAGCACGGCCGTCTCGGCTGTGCGGCCGGCGGGCGTCTCGCCTGCCGAAGACCACTCGACATGCGAGACGCATGTCAGCCGCACAGGCCAGAGGCCCGTGCTACAGCTCAGCCCGGTGCGTGAGCGCGAAGCGCACAAGCGCGAGCGTGCCGTGGAGGTCGAGCTTCTTACAAATGTTCGCGCGATGCGCGTCCACCGTGCGCGAGCTGATCGATAACTGCGCGCCAATCTCCTTGCTGCTGAGATCATCGGCGATCGAGGCTAGAACCTGTCGTTCCATCGGCGACAACTCGACGAGACCCGGCGTGCTTTTCGCGAAGGCCGCACGCTTTTCTCGTCGGCCTAGCAAGTGATCGGAGAGCGACGGACTGAGATAAGCCTTCCCCGCGGCGACCGATTTGATCGCGTGAACGATGTCGGTAACTGCGCTGTCCTTGAGCACGTAGCCTTTGATTCCCAGCTCGAGCGCGGCGTCGAAAAGTTCCGACTCGCTATGCATGGTAAGGATGACGATCGCGATCGGCATATCCTTCAAGGCACGCGCGACGCCGAAGCCATCGAGTTTCGGCATGTCGATATCGAGCACGGCCACGTCGGGCTTTTGCTGGCGAATCGCCTCTAGCGCTTCGTTGCCATCATTCGCTTCCGCCACCACGGCTAACTCTGCATCCGCCTCGATGATCTGGCGCAAGCCCTGGCGCACGATCGGGTGATCGTCAGCCAGCACGATGCGAAAAATGCCCCGCTGCATTAAGGTGACTCGACCTTGAGCTCGGGAAAGAGCGCATGAAAATCAGCGGCATTCCGCGTAAGCAAACCATCGAAGCGCACCGCGAACGCGCCGATAAGCACGTCGGCCATCAAGCGTTTACCGGTGCGACCGGCTCGCCGCTCCGAGATGTGGCGAGTCCAGGCGATGCCGGCTGTTGCAGTGTCGCGCCCGGTCCACGATTCCGCTCCATTCACTCCGAGCGTTTCCAAAAATTCGCGGATCGCCTCTGAATCACCATCGAAAGTGGGTGCGATTTCCACGATCGTGATCGGACACGCCACCAAACCTGCGCGCCGACGTTTGCGCAGAAGTTCCATCGACGCAGCGCGGAAACGCGGATCATCAAGCGCGATGTCGAGAAGAAGATTGGTATCGACGACCCAGGCCATTACGCCTCTTCGCCTTCGCGGAGGACTTTCAGCCAGGCATCCGTGCGCGTCGGCCAGCCACGCGCCTGGTGAACTTTCTTTCCGGCGCCGATAACGCTAGTCGGGTTACGCGACTTTTTCCGCCGCAACACCTGCACGCGCACTTCGTCTTCCGAAAGTTTTCGCCAACTCAATTCCTGCCCTGGCTGCAGCCCCATGGCGCGGCGAATCGAAGCCGGCACCGAGACCTGTCCCCGCTCGGTTAAGCTCGAAATCGCATCGTTCATTGGGACAGCGTATCATGTAAGTTTGTCATGTAAAATAGCCGGCAAAACAAACGAAACGACCGTGCCTTTTCCAAGCCCCGATTCGAAGTCGACCGTACCTCCGAGGAGCCGAATCCGCTCGGAAATTCCGAGCAAGCCGAAGCCGCTGCGGGCGCCATTGGCCGCGTCGCGTTTTTCAAATCCTTTGCCATTATCGGCAATAATTATGCGCACGGTTTCATCGCGCCTCTCTATCTTCACTTTCACTTGAGTGGCTTGTGCGTGTTTCAAGACGTTGTTCAGACTTTCCTGGACCACGCGGTATAAACTCATCTCCGCAGCCGGAACGAAGACGCCGTCGATATCGTCGAGCTGGGCGTCGATCGCCAGAGCGCTGTTCTCCTCGATTTTCGTGAACATGGCTTGCAAAGCTCTCGTTAGGCCGAGCCGATCGAGCAGGTAAGGCCGGAGGTTGTGCGCGATCTCCCGCATCTCGGCAATCGCGCTGGCGGATTGCTCGGTGATTTGCGGATCGTGATTCGCGACCGCGCGGTTTTTGATCATGGCCAACGTTTGTCCAAGGCCGTCGTGTAACTCTGCGGCGATGCGGCGACGTTCCGTTTCGTGTGCATCCATCAGGCGACGCGAGAATTCTTCCTGCGCCGCGACCCGGCGTTGCAATTGCGCGCCGCGCCACCGGAAACCGCCGACGATCGCAGCGAGGACCATGAGCGCGCCTAACGAGAGGAACCACCAAGTGCGCCAGAACGGCGGCAGGACGGTGATCGCGACGGTTGCAGGTTGCGTCGCCCAAACGCCTTCGCCGTTATCGGCGCGGAGGCGAAAGGTATAATTGCCCGGCGGCAGATGTGAGTAGTAGGCCGTGCGTCGCGTGCCGGCGTCGATCCATTCACGATCGAGTCCGTCGAGCTGATATTGGAAGCGGATCTGTTGCGGACGTTCCCAGCTCAGGGCGGTGTATTCTATCTGTAGTTCCTGTTGGCCGGGTTGCATGCGCAACGACTCGTTAGGCAGGAGCGGCGCGCGGTCGACCAGCAGACGTTCGATGACAACTTGCGGCGGCGCGGTGTCACTCCTCTTTGGATCGACAACTGCCACGCCCGCGATAGTCGGAAACCAGATCTTACCGTCGCTCGCGCGCGCGCCGCCGGGATTGCCGCCGTTGCATTCGCGGCTGAGCATGCCATCCGCGACTCCGTAGAAGTAAGATGCGACACGTCCAATCTTCCCATCCGCGAAGTCGTTCAGCTCCCGCACACTGGTGCGATAAATTCCCTTGTTGCAGCTCATCCAAAGGTTCGCGTCGTCGTCTTCGATGATGCTGAAAGCGAGATTATCGTAGAGCCCATCGCGCGTGGTGATGGTGGCGATTTTGCCATCCTTCAAGCGACTCAAGCCGCCGCTGTGCGTGCCGACCCACAGCGAACCGGTCGAGTCTTCGTGAAAACAAAGAACGTTGCGGTTGCCGAGACCGTCGTTCGTGTTCCAGCTCGTGAATTTGCCGTCTTTTAACCGGCTCATTCCGCCGTTGACCGTCCCGATCCAGAGCGCGCCGGCGCGATCTTCATAAAGCGCGCCGACAAAATCCTCCGCCAGCCCGTCGCTCTTGCGGTAGGTCGTCCAGTTTCCATCGCGGAAGAGATTCAAGCCGCCGTTGCGCGTGCCGATCCAAAGCCCACCATTGCGCGCGCCGAGCGTGCACCAGATCAAGTAATCGCGCGCGCTGCCGCCGAGCGTCTGCGGCGCGAAACCAGTGTCGCTCGCGCGATAGAGATTCCAGGCAGTGCCGTGGGTTGAATCCGTCGTGATCCAGACATTCCCATCCCGATCTTCTGCGAGGCAACGGGTCTTCACCTTCGTCAGCGCCTCGTCGCTGATCGGAACAGGCCGACCATCGTGGAAACGATTCAGTCCATCCTCCGTTCCGATCCACATGTCACCGTGCGTGTCCCGGAGGATGGAACGCGCTCCATTATTCGTTAGGCCGTCCGCCGTCGTGACCGTCTCGATGCGCGGGCGCTGCAAGCGGCAGAGCCCGCCGCCGTTCGTCCCGATCCAGATGGCGCCGGTTCGATCCTCGTGCAACGCCTCGACCACGTCACTCGTTAGACCATCCGGTGTTCGATAGGGGACAAAACCCCCGGCGTTTCCCCTAACGACGCCGCCGCCCGAGCTGCCAGCCCACATGTTCCCCTCGGCATCCTGGAAAATCGTGCGAACCCGCACCTGCGGAACCGCGGTTTCGATGCGGCCCTCGCGCAGCACGCATAAGCCTTCTTCCGTGCCGATCCACAAACTGCCCGCACGATCGAGATAGAGCGCGTGCACTTGGTTAGCGGGCAGACCGTCCTCCGTCGTCCGCACAGAAAAACGCCCGTCGCGCAGCTCGGAGAGACCCGCGTTTGTCCCCACGCAAACGTTGCCCTCCGCGTTCAACGCCAACGACCAGACATGCAAATCGGGCAGACCTTCCGCTGTGCCGTAGGTGCGGAAGCGTTTGCCATCCCAAAGACTTAATCCGCCGCCGTCCGTGCCGATCCAAAGCGCGCCGGCTTTGTCTTGAAGGAGTGCCATCACATAATCATTCGTTAGGCCATCATGCGTATCGAAGCGCCGGAAATGGCCATCGTGGTAGCGCACTACCCCGCGGCCCGTGCCGATCCAGAGATTGCCCGTGCGATCGGTAAACAAAGTGAGGATCTGTGCGTCGATGAGTTCGGGCGTATTCGTACGATCGAAAACGGTAAAGCGCACGCCATCGAAACGGACCAACCCTTCCGCCGTGCCTAACCAGAGATAGCCATCGGGAGTTTGGCTGATCGCGTAGACGCCGTTATGCGGCAGCCCGTCGGTGTCGCGCCAAACGGTTTGCTGATATATGCCGAAGACCTTGTGCGGCGAGATTGTCTCCGAGCGCAAATTCACGGTCGAAGCGAGCAGGCAAAGCGCGACCGCGATCATTCGCATCGCGGCGACCATAACCGAAGCGTTCCCGCAGCGGAATATCTAACGGCACATCGCGGCCGCATGCGCTAAAGTCGCGCGCATGAATCGTCTCGACGGCCGCGCGCCGAATCAAATCCGTCCAGTTAGTTTTGAAGTCGGCATCGCTCCGCATGCGACCGGTTCCGTCCTCGTCGCGATGGGAAACACGCGCGTCATCTGCGCCGTCATGATCGACGAAGGCGTGCCGCGTTGGATGAAAGAACAGAACGTCACCGGCGGCTGGCTGACCGCCGAATATTCGATGCTGCCCTACTCGACGAACACGCGAAAACCACGCGATGTCACGAAGGGAAAACTCGACGGCCGCAGCACGGAAATTCAACGACTGATCGGCCGCTCGCTGCGCGCCGTGGTCGATTTGGAAAAGCTCGGGCCGCGCACGATGTGGGTCGATTGCGATGTGCTGCAGGCCGATGGCGGCACGCGGACCGCGGCGATCACCGGTGCGAGTTTGGCCGTGGCGATCGCGTGTCAGAAGTTAGTCGACGCGAAAAAACTGGCCGCGTTGCCGATTCGGAATCTGGTGGCGGCGATCAGCGCCGGCGTGCTCGATGGAACGACGGTGCTCGATTTGAACTACGAAGAGGATAAGGCGGTCACGGTTGATTTTAATCTGGTCGCGACGGACGGCGGAGAGTTTGTCGAGATTCAAGGCTCGGGCGAGGAAGCCACTTTTTCGCAGGACGAATTGGCGGCCATGCTCTCGTTAGGCCGGGAAGGCATCGCGGAGTTAATCAGCGCGCAGCGTCGCGTGCTCGAGCAATTGTCGCCGGCCAACGTCTGAAGCGCGCGCCTTCGGACGGCGTCGGTTCCACCAAATGAGCCGCTGATCGCGAGCAGACCCGGGCTCAGGCCAGCGAAGGTCCAGAGAATTTTCACCGTCAATCCGCCGAACGTTCCGAAGTGCAGCGGCGCGATCGTGTCGAGAATTTGCGTGAGCGCCGGCGCCGCGCGCAGGTCGACGGACGATTGCAACGCGCCGGTGTTCGCGTCGAAAGTTGCGCTGCTGCCGTAATCGCTTCGCAATGGA
>CAXSCV010000097.1:0-10925 GCA_964235895.1 uncultured Chthoniobacterales bacterium | reverse complement strand
ACGAAAATCCGCGGAGCGTCCATTGTGCGATGGACGCTTCGGCGTTAATCTCCGCGCGTGTCATTTAAAGATTTCGGCCTCTCGAACGAGGTCGTGCGCGGAACGCAGGCGATGGGTTTTACCGATCCGACGCCGATTCAGTTGCGGGCGTTTCCGCTCGTCCTCGCAGGCAAGGATCTGATCGGCACCGCGCAAACCGGCACCGGCAAGACCGCCGCTTTCGCATTGCCGATTCTGACGAATCTGGCGGCGCACGGCGCGTTTCGTTGTCTCGTCCTCGAGCCGACGCGCGAGCTGGCGGCGCAGGTTGAGACAGCGTTTCGAGATTACGGGCGTTACACTGATTTGCGAGTCTCGTTAGTCCACGGCGGTGTCGGTTATGGCAAGCAACGCGAAGAAGCGGCCTCGGGCGTGGACATCGTTTGTGCGACGCCGGGTCGTTTGCTCGACCTGCTCGAACAAGGCGCGATGAACACGCGGAGCGTGAATATTCTCGTGCTCGATGAAGTCGATCGCATGCTCGATATGGGTTTCCTGCCGGACGTGCGCCGGATTGTGGAGCAGATTTCCACCGATCGGCAGACACTGCTTTTTTCCGCGACACTTCCGCCGGAAATCGAGCGCCTCGCGGCGTGGGTTTTGCGTGATCCTGAAACGGTCGAGATCGGGGTGCAACGTTCGCCGGCGGAAACGGTCAGCCACGCGGTCTATCCGGTCGCGGCCGAGCAAAAGTTCGATCTCCTGATGGCATTGCTCGAACGCACCAACTTCGACAGCGCGCTGATTTTTTCGCGAACGAAACATGGCGCGGACAAGATCGCGGTCCGGCTAAAACAAGGGAAACATTCCGTCGCGGTCTTGCACTCGAATCGCACGCAGCGCGAACGAGTGGAAGCTCTCGAAGGATTCAAGAGCGGCAAATACGAGATCATGGTCGCGACCGATATCGCGGCGCGCGGGATCGACATTGCGGGGATCAGCCATGTGATTAATTACGATGTGCCGGAGCACAGCGAAGATTATGTCCATCGGATCGGGCGCACCGGCCGCGCGCAGAAAGTCGGCGACGCGTTCACTCTCATGAACGGCGAGGAAGTCGGTTCACTCCAGGCGATTGAGCGTTTTATCGGCGCGAAAATTCCGCGATTGAAGCTGGAAAATTTTCCCTACAAATACACCGCGCTCTTCGAACCGGAATCGATGACGGGCGGGAAACGCGCGATCGGCGGCGGCCGCACACACGGCGGTTATTCCTACGGCCGTCGCAGGCGATAAGGCGGACGCGTCTTCTGCCTTGCCGCCGCGCAAAAGCGATTCCACTTTTCGATATGGCCACAAACTCCTACGCGCATCCCGAAGCCTTGGTCGATGCCGCTTGGCTTGAGCAACACGCGAAGGATCCGAACGTTCGCATCATCGAGTCTAACGAGGACATTCTCCTCTATGACACTGGGCATATCCCGGGCGCGATTCATATTGATTGGCGGGCCGATCTGCAGGACTCGGTCGTGCGCGATTATATTTCGCCGGAACAATTCGCGGCCCTTTGCAGCAAGAACGGCATCGCGCCCGATACGACCTGCGTTTTCTATGGCGACAAGGCGAACTGGTGGGCCTGTTACGCGCTCTGGGTTTTCCGTTTGTTCGGACATGAGAAGGTGAAAATCCTGAATGGAGGCCGCGACAAATGGCGCGCGGAAAAGCGCGAGTGGACGCGAGACATCCCGAAGTTTCCGCCGACGAATTACCCAGTGCCGGCTAAGCGACTCGACCAGGACATCCGCGCGTTTGCCGATGAGGCGCTCGCGCAGAGCCAGAGCGGCGCGCCCTTAATCGACGTCCGCTCGCCCGGCGAATTCAAAGGCGAGATCACGCACATGCCCGAGTATCCGCAGGAAGGCGTGCTCCGCGGCGGCCACATTCCCGGCGCCAAAGGCGTCCCGTGGAAAATGGCGACGAACGACGATGGCACCTTCAAGTCGGCCGCTGAGTTGAAGAAGATTTACCAGGACGATTGTGGAGTCTCTTCGGACAATCACACGATTGTCTATTGCCGCATCGGCGAACGCTCGAGCCATACTTGGTTCGTGCTTACCTACTTGTTAGGCATCGAGAACGTCCGCAACTACGACGGCTCCTGGACCGAATGGGGTAACAAGGTCGGCGCGCCGATCGAGCGTGGCGCCTAAGTTTGCCGATGTATCCGCCGAAGCTCGATAAGATCATTCATCTCTTCGACGCGCTGCCCGAAGTGGAACGGCGCGAAACGCTTGTTTCCTATGCTGATAGCGCAAAGAAACAAGAGCCGCGAACTGACGAGAAGTTCGACTTGGAGGACGTGCGCAAAGACGAAGAATGCGCCGATACCGTCGGCGTTTACCTGCAGATCGATGAGGAAGGCAAAGCACACTTCCGAATGTCGTTAGGCCCGGAAGTGCAAACCCTCACCCGCGCGATGGCTTCGATCCTTTGCAAAGGACTCGATGGTGCCACCCCGCAGGAGGTGCTCGACCTTCCGAGTGACTTCGTAACTCGGATCGTCGGCGCAGAGCTGGTCCGCGTCCGCAGCCAGACGACCTATTATATTCTCACGCGCATGAAAGGCATCTGTAAGGTCTACCTCGATCGGCAACGGCGGACGGCCGCCGTTGCCTAACGAGCAGTTAACCTTTGGCCGCGCAGCTCAGCGGTTACTTCACTTTGTAAACCTCGACCAAGGCGACACCGGTAGTGTCGTCTTTGCCGCGGACGATCGCGGTGTAATTGCCCGGGACCAGATTAGCCAGGATCGCCGGTTCCTTGTCATCCGCCGGCGGGATTGTGGTGGCGATGATTTCGCTCTCCTGGGTTTCGCGCCAGTTGTCGTTGACCAGGACGTTGCCATTAGCGTCGTGCAATTCCAGAACCGGATCTTCCAGCACTCCGCTCAGGCCGGCGGTGGTTAATGACGGTCCGGTCGCGCGCACCAGGATGCTCGCCGGCTCGCTTCCTCCGACGATGAACCCGCCGATCATGACGTTGTCCCCGGTGTCGACGAAGCCGCGGGTGCTGATGTTGCCTAAGGCGACGGTCTTGCTGCCATCCAGGTCGTAGACTTCGGTTAAGCCAATCCCGGTCTCCCCGTGCGCACCCTTCTCGATCACGGTGTAGTTCCCTGGAGCGAGATCGGCGATGATGATCGCTTCCCGCGGATCGGTTGGCGCAAAGCCGTCGGGGATGCGGTCGGTGTTGGGCGCCTCCTGCCAGTTGTCGTTCGTCACGATGGTGCCGTCGCCTTTGTGCAACTCCAGAAACGGATCGGCCAAGACGCCGGTTAATCCGTTGCCCGCCAGGCTCGGCCCTTTGCCACGGATCAGGACGGCCTTCGTCGACCCCGGTGCGCCCGTAACGATAAAGCCGCCGATCAGGACATTGTCGTTCGTCAGCACGCGCAGACGCGTGGAGATGTTGAAGGGCTGGCCGTAGGCCGGACCGGCGATCGCCGGGTTTGTCGCAACTAAGAGGCCGGTCGCATTCGGGCTCACCTGGGCATTGCCACTGACGGAAGCGAAGCTTCCGCTGGCTGAGCCGTAACCAAGGGGACTAAACGTGTCCGCCGAATCGGGCGTGTAGCCGTTAATCAGCTTCACATCCAATTTACCGCCTAAGCTAGCTGCGCCGTTCACCAGTAACTGATCGAACTGATCCGGCGTCGCTCCGCCATTCTCCACGATCAGGGTGCCATTCGCCCCTTGGGTAAAGTTTCCGCTTACGGAAATACTTCCCGGCGAATGTCCGGGGGAAATATAACCGCCGTCGTTGGTCAGGTCTCCGACGATCAATCCGGAACCGCTGAATACGCCGCCGTTAAGCGTCACCGACCCTACAATCGTTGCTGCACTTAGGTTGAATTCACCGCTGGTCTGCGTGAATCCGGAGTCACTGCTGTCCGCACTAGTCTGTGGCTGGCTTAGCCTCTCCGCGTGGCCGCCCTGGAAATTTCCGCCGCCAGCCGCAACCAGGTTTCCGCCTCCGGCTGCGACCAATCCGGCACCGTCATTTCCGATGAGTCCACCGCCGTCGTGGCTGATGATCCCGCCGCCATCGTGGGAAATAATTCCTCCGCCATCATGGCTGATAATGTTTCCGCCGCCGGCCGCCACTAGCCCGGCACCATCATTACTGATAACTCCAGCGCTCTCTTGGGCTATGAGTGCGTTGGGATTCAGGCCGGTAACGGCGCCATTTCCCTGGAATGTGGTGTCAAGAAGACGGGTGTCCGCCAAAGGATTTAACCCAGCATCAGACGGGATGGAAATCGGTAACTGAAAATTACTCAACCCGTAGTTAAAGAACTTGTCGGTCTTGCAGCCGCCCGCGCCATGCAAGAAGAAGCTCCCATAATTATAAACGATTGCTCCAGAGGCGGCCACGTCTGTCATGTTAAGTAGCTCGCAAATGGCTTTCGATCCTATCGTAAGGTTTAGACCCGTTATCCGGCCGCTGTAGATCGTGAAATGCGTTTCGACCGTCATTCCAATCACGTTGTTATCCCCTCCGACGATCCCTCCGCCGTTCAAGACCACAGAGCCGACATCGGTGATCGGCGCCGGCACGCCTGGCACTCTCACGGTTAGATGACCAACAAGAGCGATGTCGTTCGGGCCCGGCACGCCATTCTTTTCCTGTGCATCAACCCAAGCCGTCTCGTCATTCCATAATGCGCCATCCCTTACCAGCCGGTAGGTCTTACCTGCCACGGCTGCTGCGGCGGCTGAATTCGTCGTTCCACGCGAGCGTACAGCATGACTAACTCTATCTCCCGTGGGGACAACAAGAATGTGAACGACACCAGTTCCCGCTCGACTAGTAGCGCCAAGGTCGTCAATCGCCACCGCTTCCAAGGTGTGTTCGCCCAAGCGAGTGTATCTATAATCGATCGAGCCGGGGGCGCCGGAGAAGCTTTGGATAGTGGCCCCATCAATCTGCAACTTCAGCGTGGCAATGACACTCTCATGCCTTTGCGGATCCGGAGTTGCGTCCGCTGAAAACTGAATCTGCCCTGCGGGGACAATAATCGGATCATCTGGCGTCCCACTGCCGCCCAGGCCAGCCGGCGGATGCGCCGTAACGGTCGGTGGCGTATCGTTGATCAGCGTGTAGGCGCCGACTGCATTTGAGATGCTATCGAGGTAACCGGACTTCTGCGCAATGGCGCGGAAGTAAATGTGATCGGCGGCTGGGACCTTATTAGCCAGCAGGAGAAACACATCGGGGTAGTTCGTGTTCGTGCTTCGCGTCATGTGCCCGGCGTGACCATCGGCCAGCTCGCTCCAGCTGGATTCTACTCCAGGAGTAGTGCTGGACTGGATGCGCACGGCGGCATCAGACGGCGCGGCTTGCACGCCTGCAGTGAACGAGAGGTCGCCTAAGGTGCCATTGCGCTTGAAGAGGAGAACCACGGGCGGAAGATGGCTTCCCGACGTCGAGCCATCAAAGAAGCCGACGTAATCGGAAATGCTGTCCGGGTAACCAGGTGCGGCTGAAATGGCCCGGAAGTAGAGTCCCGCTTGTGCTGGGTAACCTGTCGTATTCAGAACAAACTGACTTCGCGCTACGTCATAGGTCATCCGGCCGCCAGTACCAGTGGGCAGATCAGTCCAGGTCGTATTAGTTAAGTCGTTAGGTAGAGGCGTTTGGGTGGACTGGACCCGGACAGTTAATTCACCCGGGCGGCCGGCTTGCTGGGCGGCGAAGCTCAGCACCGGGCCAGTCAGGGTCACATTCTTCGCTGAGCTTCCGTTGACCGTAAAGGTTGTTGGCGATAAGCCTCCATGCGGCGGAGCCGTGGGACTTGGCGTGGGCGTCGGCGTGATACCCGCGTCGAGATGAAAGACCGTGCCGTATAAACCGGCCCCAAGCTGGTTGCCTGTCATCGTCGTGCCATACAACTTGCCATCCGTCGCCTGGATCAAGTTACTTTCCGGGGTGCCACCGTCGCTGCCTGTGAAAGTGTGCAGATTCGTGAACGTTCCCGCCGGAGTGATCTTGAAGACTGTGCCAACCGCGGCGCTGCCCTGCCCGCCTGAACTCGAGGTGCCGTAAAAATTGCCATCTGTCGCTTGGACCAGCCGGGCATTGGGAGTGCCGCCATCGAAACCGGTGAAGCTATGTAAGACGGTAAATTGTCCGGCCAGCGAAATGCGGAAAACCGTGCCGTTGTCGTTAGACGAGCCGCCTCTGGGCGTCGTGCCGTAGAGATAGCCATCGCTTCCTTGCACTAAACCGGCGAAAGGCTGGCTGCCATCATTTGCTCCGCCTGCGAATTGGTGGAGCACGGTCAGGGTGCCATCTAACGTCATTCGGAAAATAGTGCCCCCCCCGTGCATCCCGCCGGAGGTGGTCGTGCCATAGAAATTGTGGTCGCTGGCCTGAACCAGCCGGGCTTGCGGACCCGAGCCTTCGGTGGCTGCCACGAAACTGTGCAGGGTCGCTATCGTGCCGTCCGCATTCAGCCGATAAAAGGTGCCGTGGTCTTCAGTGCCTCCGAGTGTCGTGAGGCCGTAGATATTACCGTCGCTGGCTTGGGTCACTCCGCATTGCACGGGGTCGCCACCCTCCGTCTGGAGGTTGAAGTAATGCACCACGGTCAAAGAGCCGTCCGGTGACAATCGGAAAATGCCGCCGTTGCGCGGACTCTGATTGCCGGCTCCGTTAGCGGTGCCGTAGATACTGCCGTCGTCCGTCTGGATTAGTTCGGAGTCCGGCGAGAGGTTGAAGCCGAAGTGATAAAGGACCGTGAAAGTTCCATCGGGAGTCAGCTTAAATAGAGTTGGACCATTAGCTCCCCCGCTGTCGCCTCTCGACGTTGTTCCATAGAAATTTCCGTCGCTGGCCTGGAGCAGGCCTGCCAGCGGTTCGTTCCCGCCCGAGTCGTTGCCGAAATAGTGCAGTGTGGTCAGCGTGGCCATGCCTTGGGCAAAGGCCATAGGCAGTGGGTTGGCCATAAACAAAATGACCAAGCCGAGGAGGGCAATAATGCGGGCCCGCCGCAAGACCGATGCAAACTCGTTAGGACAAGACTTCATGAGGCGTGATTTCATTTGGGCAGGGGTTTTCTTTTCTCTTTCTCGCAACGGAATCGGCTAAATCTGGTCACGGAATTTTCGGAAAAATCCGTGGCCCTCATTTTCCTGGTGAAATAGAGTTGGTAATACATGGGCGCGACGGATTCAGGGGAGGAAGCCGCACTGACCGCTTTCCTCGACGAGAATTTCCGAGGCGCTGTGGAGACCGCGGAGTTGAACAACGCACTCCCCGCGCTCTATCAGGAGTTGCGCGAGCTGGCCGCCTCCTACCTGCGCAAAGAGCGCCCGAACCACACCCTTCAGCCAACCGCGCTGGTCCACGAATCCTACCTGCGACTCGTTAGCCAACACGCCGTCGATTGGGGGAATCGGCTGCAGTTTCTCTCCATCGCCGCACGGATGATGCGCCGGATCCTGGCGAATCACGCGATCGCGCGGAAACGAAACAAGCGCGACAGCGGCGAACCGCTTTTGGAACTGGAGGCTGCGGTTGAATTCCAGGACCGCACGCAGTTGAGCATCGCGAAACTCGAGGAAGCCTTGCGCGGGCTCGAAGCGCTCGATCCGCGCCAGGCGCGCGTGGTCGAGCTGCGTTTCTTCGGCGGGCTGACGATGGACGAAACCGCGGAAGTGCTCGGCGTTTCTCCGGTGACCGTGAAGCGCGATTGGATGACCGCGCGCCAATGGCTCCAGCGCGAGCTCAGCGAAGTCGCCTAACGACCAATTGGCAATGACGCCCGCGCGCTGGCAGAAGGTGAAGGAGACACTCGCCTCCGCGATGGAGCGCGAGACAACCACGGAACGCGGGCAATTTCTTTCCAGCGTCTGCGCCGACGACACGGCGCTTCGGCGCGAAGTGGAATCGCTCCTCGGGCAATCGGCCGGCGCACTCGACGCGTGGGCGGATAGCGGCGGTTTCATCGGCGGCGAAGCGGCGCCTTCGCCTAACGAGGGCCGGCGCATCGGCCCTTACCAGTTGGTGCAAGAGCTGGGCCGCGGCGGCATGGGCACGGTCTGGCTGGCGCAACGCGCGGACGCGGAGTTTAAAAAAACTGTCGCGATCAAGCTTCTGAAACGCGGGACCGATACCGATGAAGTCCTCCGTCGTTTCCGGGCGGAGCGCCAGATTCTCGCGCCCCTCGATCATCCCAATATCGCACGCCTGCTCGATGGCGGGACGACGGCAGACGGACTGCCTTATTTCGTCATGGAATATGTCGACGGCATTCGCCTGACCGATTTCGTGACCCAACGCCAGCTCTCGTTAGGCGCGCGTCTCGATTTATTCGCCCGGATCGGCGGCGCGGTCCAATTCGCGCACCAAAACCTGATCGTCCATCGCGACCTCAAGCCGGCCAATATTCTCGTGACCGCGGAGGGCGAACCGAAGTTGCTCGACTTTGGCATCGCCAAGCTGTTGGCCGCGAGCGCAGACGACTGGCAGGCGACCATTGCCGGGCGCGAGCGCCTCACGCCGGCTTACGCGGCGCCCGAGCAAGTGCGGGGCGAACCGATCACGACCGTGAGCGACATCTACTCGTTAGGCGCGCTGCTTTACGAAATGCTTTGTCAGCGCCCGGCGCATCGTTTCGAAAAGGAACGTCCGACCGAGGCCGAGCTGGAGCGCGTCATCTGCCGGGACGAACCGGTCCGGCCCGCGCTCGCGGCGGTGGAACCAGAAATGCGCCGCGCGCTCCGGGGCGATCTGGAAACGGTCGTCCTGCGCGCCATGGCCAAGGCGCCGGCGCGACGTTACACGAGCGTGGATCAATTTCTCGGCGATGTGCGCCGTTATCGCCAGGGCCGGCCGGTGCGGGCACGCAAGGACACGGTCGCTTATCGCACTTCGAAATTCGTCCAGCGCAACAAGCTCGGCGTGGCCGTGGCGGCGTTCATCGCATTGACTCTTCTCGGCGGAATCATTGCCACCACTCTGCAACGCAACCGCGCCGAACTGCTGCTCGTGCGCGCGGAGAAGTCCGAGTCCGCGCAACGCCGGTTGCTCTACGACGCGCAGATGAGTCTCGCCTATCAGGCATGGGAAGGTGGCAATTCTGTCCGCGCGCTCGCGTTACTCGAGGCGCAAGAGTCCTCGCCGAAGACGCAGGATTTGCGCGGCTTCGAATGGCCTCTGCTCTGGCAATTGGTCCACGAGCGATCGCGTCTCTTGCCGGGTTCGACCGGTCGAATGCGCGAGGTGGTTTTCTCGCGCGATGGTTCTCTGATCGCGGCCAGAAATAGTCAGGGCCGGGTGTTTCTGTGGGAACGGGCCAGCGGGCGCGCGCTCCGAAGTTTCGAGGCTGGGCCGGCCCTGGCGAAATCGCTGGCCTTTTCGCCGGACGGAAAATTTCTCTTCACGGGAGACAACACCGGCGTGGCCCGACAATGGCCGGTCGCAGGAGGCGCTGCAGTCCGAACTTTTTCCGGTCAACAACGCGCCATCCACGCCCTCGCGCTTTCGCCTGATGGGCAAACTCTGGCCACTGCGGGCCAGGATTACACCGTGAATCTTTGGTCCGTTGCGCAGCCAACCGCGCCGGTGATTTTGGCGGGGCACAGCGATGTCGTGAATTCCCTCGCCTTTTCGCCTGATGGCAGCACTCTCGCGAGCGCCAGCCGGGATCACACCGCGCGGCTTTGGCAGGTCGCGACCGGGCAGGAAATCGCCACGCTCACCGGACATACCTGGTGGGTTTTGGATGTCTGTTTCTCCTCCAATGGCAAAACTCTGGCGACCTCTGGAAGCGACGGCGACATTCGGCTCTGGAATGTCGCCACAGCACACGAAGCTGGGATAATTCGTGGCGACGGAAATTACATCTCCAGCGTGGCTTTTTCGCCTAACGACCAGTTCCTCGCGGCTGGCGCAGCCGCGAACGGAATCAAAATCTACCAAGTAGCCACGGGAAAACTGGCCGACACCTTGCGCGGAAACAGTGGACCCGCGTTGGCGGTCACATTTTCACCTGACGCAAAGTCGCTCGCAGCCGTCAGCGACGATCCATCCGTCCGGCTTTGGGACCTGAACCAGCGCGGCACGGCGCGCACCTTTGCTGGTCACACCGACTGGATTTGGGAAATCGCGATCTCGCCCGATAGCCGCACCCTCGCGACCGCGAGCAAGGACGCCACGGTCAAACTCTGGGACATCGCCACCGGACAAAATCTACTCACGCTCCCACACGCCCAATGGGTGAATGGCGTCAGCTTTTCGTCCGACGGCGAACGCCTTCTCACCGGCAGCGATGATGCCATCGTCCGTCTTTGGGATCGGAAAACGGGCCGGCTTTTGAGAGCGTTCCCGCCACAAGAGAGCGTGGTCGAATGCGTCCGCTTTTCACCCGACGGTCGCTTGCTCGCCGCGGGCACCAAACATGGCGAGATCAGACTCTGGGACGCGCAGACCGGAGCGGAGCTGGCCACGTTGCATGCCAACGCCACCAACCTCGTCTGGGCGCTCGCCTTTTCTCCAAATGGAAAACAACTCGCCGCCGCGGAAGGCGGAATGGACGAGGTTCCTCCCACCACCGGCCATTTCGTTACCGTCTGGGAAATCGCCACCCGCCGGCGAGTGGCCAATCTCGCCTCTCACACGAGCGACGTGCGCGCGCTCGCTTACTCGCCCGATGGACGCCGCCTCGCCTCGGGCAGTTGGGATGGCACGATCAAATTCTGGGACGCTGCCACCTTCGCCGAGCTCTTCACTTTAAAATCCGGCGCGGTCCAAGCCCTCGAATTTTCTCCCGACGGCGAACGCCTGGCCAGCGCCGGTCTCGACAAAACCGTCAAACTCTGGGACGTGACCGCGCGTCAGGAACTCTGCACCCTGACCGAGCCCGGCGAGATCAACTCGCTCGC